>MHXC01000048.1:395-651 GCA_001824325.1 Parcubacteria group bacterium RIFCSPHIGHO2_01_FULL_47_10b | reverse complement strand
GAACTCTTTCTCGAGAAATTCGGCGTCATCGGCGCCCACACGGAAGCATAATAGTGTTCCGACGTTGCCAAATACCGCGTCTCGCACAACGCTACTGCCGCTGGTAGAAATGAGCTGGTTGATATATTGGTGCGCAAGAATTAAGTTCAGGCGATATTTGCGCGCTTCGGACAAAATATTCGCAAACGATTCGGTGGCGAAGTTTTGAAACTCGTCAACGTAGAGATAAAAATCATTGCGCTCTGACTCAAGCATG
>MHXC01000048.1:0-385 GCA_001824325.1 Parcubacteria group bacterium RIFCSPHIGHO2_01_FULL_47_10b | reverse complement strand
CCATGGCAGCGAGCTGGATTTTTGTAATCATCATGGCGCCCAAAAGCGCGGAGTTATCCTCGCCGATACGGCCTTTTGACAAGTTCATAATGAGAATCTTCTTTTGATCCATCACGTCGCGCACATTGATGGAAGAGCGCTGCTGCCCTACGATATTGCGCATCAAGGTAGACGATAAGAACTGTCCGACTTTGTTTTGGATTGGTGATACTGCTTCGATTTGGAACTGCTGCCCGTATTTTGCATATTCGTCGATCCAGAAGCTTTTTAGCACCGGATCGTGCACTTCTGCCACGACTTTATTGCGATAGTTTTTGTCCACGAACATGCGCATAATGCCTAGAAGCGTTGCCTCGGGATAATCAAGTAAGCTTAATATAGTGTT
>MHXC01000047.1:1377-5475 GCA_001824325.1 Parcubacteria group bacterium RIFCSPHIGHO2_01_FULL_47_10b | reverse complement strand
CAAGTAAATCCAGCACCGACATCAATATTCCATTTATCACATCAGACGATTCGGGCCCGAAGCACTTGGAACTTACGATGACTCGTGCGCAGCTAGAAAAATTAGTAGAGCCATATATCACCAAATCAATTGAACTGACCAAGCAAGTTGTCAAAGACGCTGGGTTTGAATTGAACGCCATTGATGAAGTCGTGATGGTTGGCGGCCAGACAAAGATGCCGGCGATCCAGGAACATGTGGAAAAACTATTTGGCAAAAAGCCGCATCTGGGCATCAATCCTGATGAAGTAGTTGCTGCCGGAGCTGCCGTACAGGCGGGCGTACTGCGCGGAGAAGTGAAGGATGTGCTCTTGCTCGATGTAACGCCGCTTACACTGGGGATCGAGACGCTCGGTGGGGTACGAACGCCATTGATCGAAAAGAATACCACGATTCCAACGAAGAAGTCGCAAACATTCTCAACGGCTTCAGACAACCAGACATCCGTAGATATTCACGTCTTACAGGGTGAGCGCGAAATGGCAACGGATAATAAGTCGCTCGGACGATTTATTCTGGATGGCATTGCTCCGGCGCCACGCGGCATGCCGCAAGTAGAAGTCACGTTTGATATCGACGCAAACGGCATCCTGCACGTTACGGCAAAAGATAAAACAACAAACAAGAGCCAGTCGATTCGCATCGAGGCTTCGAGCGACTTATCGAAGGATGAAATCGAGAAAATGAAGCAAGAGGCGCAAGCACACGCAGATGAAGACAAACAGAAGCGCGAACTCGTTGACCTAAAAAATCAAGCTGAAACGCTGATACACACAGCAGATAAAACGCTCACCGAGCACAAAGATAAAATCGACGAGGCGGAACGAAAAGCGATCGAGGCAGCTGCAAAAGAGTTAGCGCAAGTCAAAGACCACGATGACAAAACGCAACTACGCAACGCCATTGACGCACTCGGAAAAGCGCTCCAAAAAGTTGGCGAGAAAATCTATAAAGATGCCGGCCCTGGCGGCGCTGGTTCCGGCCCTGCAGCAGGCGACCAGCAGGAAGCAAAACCATCAGACGATAAAAGTTCAAAACAATAACTGTGCTCAGCGCGTTCGTTCTCTTATTCGCACAGGGTATCACCACCGTCGGGTTTGGGCTTTTGATGCGTTTTGTACTGCTCGATATCCCAGGAGCTCCTTGGTGGGCAATAACCGCGCTACTTGTCGTGTTTGTCCTGTGGGCATCTACGCTCGTACTAATGGCATTATTCGCCAAACCTCTCTCGCTCTACTTCATTGGGCTGTCATTCGCAGTCGCTGCATTTCTGGCATTATTCGATGTCCACGCATGGCATTGGTTTATTGCTGTAATTGTCATTACATTACTTGCTGGGGGCTATTTCCGGTGGCGCGTTCAGACAGAAAAAATATTGCTGCAACATCTGCATCTACGTCGCATCATTCCACGAACATTGCCTCGATTCTTTACCGTGGTCGCGCTCGCGATAGCGATTCTCTTTTATGCGTCCCCCCAGTTCGGCCATGACGAAAAAATCGAATATACCATACCACGGAGCATGTTCGATACCATTGTCTACCCGCTTCTTGCTCCGGTTATCGAAACAAATCTGAACCAGGGCCTAGCTGATACGGGGTTACATATCGATCCATTTGGGTCAATCAATTTTGAAGAGTTGGGCATTGATATTAACCAGTTACCGGAGAATCTTCGCGTTCTATTACCGAAGGGACTCAATACGGGCGACAATCTATTTACGCGCGACCTCATCTATAGTGCGCTTAACCAACAGTTAAATCTCACGCTTGGCACGTTTGATGTCAGTAGATTTAAAATTTTGCCCGCATTCGTCGCAGTTGGACTGTTTCTCGGCATTAAAGCACTCTCAATCCCGCTCACGTGGGCGATTATACCGGTGACTGCCGGAATTATTAAATTGCTGCTCTTTACGGGCATTCTCCGAAAAGAAACCAAGCAAGTGCAAGTCGAAACAATCAATCTCATGCATGGCTGATTATTATAAAGTTCTGGGCGTCGAGAAAGGCGCTTCCAAGGACGAAATTAAAAAAGCATATCGGACTCTTGCGCATAAATACCACCCTGATAAAGGCGGCGGCGATGAAGAGAAGTTCAAGGAAATCAATGAAGCGTATCAGGTTTTGAGTAATGATGAAAAGCGCACACAGTACGACCAATTCGGCCGTACATTTGACGGTGCGTCAGGGTCTGGGGGAGCTGGCGCTGGTGGATTTCAGGGCTTCCGCGGATTCAGCGGGGCAAACGGGTTTCAGGGGTTCGATTTTTCAAATAGTGGCGGGTTTGGCGGGAGGGGATTCCGTGTTAACTTTGACGGTCAGGATATTGACCTTAGTGATATTTTGGGCGAAATGTTCACGGGGCGTCGACGCAATCGCGGACGCGACATTCAAGTAGATGTCGAATTGACGCTCGAGGACGCATTCACTGGTGTGAAGCGCGAGTTTTCGCTCAACGGAGAAAAGATTCGTGTTGATATACCAGCTGGCATCGATACAGACGTTGCTCTGCGATTTCGTGGAAAAGGAGAAGCGCCGCCGGAAAAGGGTGGGGAGCAGGGAGACTTACTTGTTCGTGTACATATAAAGCCGCACCGAACATTTGTCCGGAATGGCCAAGATATTTATTACGAAGCGCATATTTCTATTGTTGATGCCACGCTTGGCACGACTATTGATGTACCGACACTTGCTGGTACGGAACGTGTGAAGATACCAGCGGGCACAGCATCTGGGGAACAGTTGGTCATGCGCGGCAAAGGAATGCCCGGACAAGCCCGTTTTAGCGGCACTGGTAGCCAGATCGTGCAGATCGTGGTAGATACGCCACGGTCATTGAGTCGTAGGGCGAAAAAGTTGCTTGAGGAGCTACGTCAAGAGCTTTGACAGAGTGAAATACTATGGTATAGTACCCATGCGCCCATAGCTCAGTTGGTTAGAGCACCAGCCTTTTAAGCTGGGTTGTCCTCGGTTCGAATCCGAGTGGGCGCATATTTTGACAGCTTCGTATTAGCATCTATACTGTCTAAATAATTAATTGCTAACTCGTTTGTATGAACAACAAATCTACTATTGGATTCGTGGTTATTGTTTTGATCGTGATTATCGGAGGATTGTGGCTATTTAATGGCAATAAGGCAGTGGCACCCACTGATGAAGTTCAGCCTATCGTCGGTAACGAGCAGCAAGAGGGAACAGGGGATTCAACCACAGGAGAAACAGCTGACCAAGCGGCAGCGAAAACATTCGATGTTACCGGTGTACCATTTGCGTTCGACCTCAAAGAAATTCGTGTGAAGCAAGGCGATCGTGTTCGCATTCACTTTACCAGCAAAGAGGGATTCCATGATTGGGTTGTTGATGAATTTGACGCTCGTACCAAGCAGCTCAAAGTAAACGAGGAGGATACCATTGAATTCATCGCAAATACCACGGGAACGTTCGAGTACTATTGCTCTGTCGGAAATCATCGCGCAATGGGTATGGTAGGGAAGCTTATCGTTGAGTAAATGCGTGCTCTACACGCTAACAGTTCTAGCAACTAATGCCAGACTCTATACGGAATAAACGCATTGCATGGCAGGGATTTTTGCTCCTGAATCTCGCCATTATTCTGTTCTATTGGTGGAATGGGTCGGCGACGTTGTTTTCCGCCCAAGCCGGACTCGCAGGCATATTGACCGCATTTGGAAAATTAGCGGGTCTGGCAGCCGCGTATGCAGTGTTGCTGCAATTTTTCTTCATGGGACGGATGCCATGGCTTGAGCGTGTGTTCGGTCTGGATAAGCTGTCGCGACTGCATCACACAAATGGGAAGCTTGCGCTACTGTTTATCGTAGCGCACCCGATTTTACTTACTGTTGGCTATGCCCGAGCCGCGAATGTCGGCCTATGGAACCAATTTGTACTCTTTATCACTCAATATGAGCATGTTGTCTGGGCACTTGTTGGCACAATTTTATTCCTCGTAGTAGTGGGGAGTTCTGTCTATATTGTACGCTCAAAATTACGCTACGAGGCATGGTATTTTGTGCATCTTTTGGTATATCTGGCAATATTC
>MHXC01000047.1:0-1325 GCA_001824325.1 Parcubacteria group bacterium RIFCSPHIGHO2_01_FULL_47_10b | reverse complement strand
TGTTCTACAGCTACTGGGTTGCACTTTATACTGCGGTTTTCGCAAGCCATCTTGTTTTCAGATTCGCCCGCCCGCTGTACCGTTTTTCTCAACACCAATTTGAAGTTGCCAAGATCGTGCGCGAAACCGCAAGCACCGTTTCTGTCTATATAAAGGGCAAAAATCTTGCAGCATTTCCCGTGCGCCCCGGACAATTCATGATTTTTCGCTTTTTATCCCAGGGCATGTGGTGGCAAGCGCATCCGTTTTCGCTGTCTCGTCCCACCGACGGAGAATTTATTCGCATCACCGTAAAGCAACTCGGGGATTTCACCAAGAGGGTTGACCGTATTCCGACTGGAACCAAAGTAATTATCGACGGCCCGTATGGCGTTTTTACTGACTTTTTCTGCATATCAAAATCGGTTCTATTAATCGCGGGGGGCATCGGCATTACGCCAGTTCGTTCATTAATTGAACAATTGTCATTGCAAGGCAAACAGATTGTGCTCTTGTATGCGAATCGGACACGTAACGATATCGTATTTAAGAAGGAACTCGACGCACTGGCACATGAAAAAGGCATACAGATTCAACATATTTTGAGCGACGAGCCCGCGGCTAAAGTGAATATGCATCAACATCAGCGAGCACTTGCGCATGTAAACGCCGAAACCGGCCGCGTGGATCGGGAAAAAATCGAACGCTTAGTGCCAGACGTAGTAAAACGAGATGTATTTCTCTGTGGACCGCCTCCGATGATGGACGCGCTCATTGCAACGCTTCGAGACCTCGGGGTTCCGCAGCCGCAGATACATTTTGAGAGGTTCTCGTTGTAACGCGCTGTGATGCGTTGTAATACTGGAGTAGCACTCTAAGTTTCCTACACCTTTATCACATCGTGACTTCCTGACTCGCGCTGTGAGGCGCCGGTTATTCGAATAAATTCCGCCTTTTTGTGGAGTTCCGCGATAGTGCGAGCTCCACAGTAACTCATGCCGCTACGTAATCCGCCAACAAACGGTCGCAATGCTTCAGCGAGTGTGCCGCGATACGGAACGAGTGCTTCGACGCCTTCTGCGGTTTCTGCATAGAGCCCATCAATTTCATCTTCGGCTCGTAGTTCGCGGGCGCTACGACCCAGTCCCGCCCCCAACGACGCCATGCCGCGATAAATTTTGTATTTTTGTCCGTTGCGCAACGTTGTACTGCCTGGAGTTTCATCCGTACCGGAAAATATGAAGCCGGACATTACTGTTGAAGCACCCGCTGCCAACGCTTTTGTGATATCCCCGGTAAAACGCAACCCACCATCAGCAATGAGCGGAACATTGCACCCGATTTTC
>MHXC01000046.1 GCA_001824325.1 Parcubacteria group bacterium RIFCSPHIGHO2_01_FULL_47_10b | reverse complement strand
CCTATATTTTTTAGGAATCATAGTATCATACATAAAACAAAAAAGGCCGTACCTTGGGACGAACCTTCTTGTGCGGCAGAACACGCCGCTTTTGATTGCAGACTTACAGACTGTCTGGAGGTACGGCATCGCTACCTTCTTTACTATCACGGCGGAAGCTCGGCATACGTTCTTGGAGCTTCGTCAAGACCGTCTCTATTTCAAGAACCCCACCGTTTGTAGCCGCATGTTTGAGCGTCCCTCGGAGTATGATCCCGAGCTCTTCTGCTACCAGCAGGCCGGCTATTTTCCTGCCGTCATGGCCGCACATCTCAGCCAGTTTTTCGATTTCAGTCGGACTGAAACCGAGCGTGTCTAACGCAAGGAGTGTCCGTCCCTGAACAGTTGGATGGCCGAGACCAGCCGCTGTTTCACATTCCAGAAGCTCCTCGCATATCCGGTGTGCTTTGGGGTACTTTTTGGCATCGGCGAGAGCAGACGCCATATCATCCAATTCCATGCTCCATGTTAGTTTCATGGGGCTCCTTTCCATCCCGGTCAACCTACTCGATTGTCGAGACTAACTGAGTCCAGTATGGGGGTCGTACAAAATTTTGCAATAGGGCAGAGAAACCGCGGCGGCCTTTTTTGTTTTTGACAATTATATAAAATAAGAGTTCAATATACCAAGCAGCTTTTCGGTGCGAATACAGGTTTCGTTTCGGGGGTTGCTAGAAAAGGAGCCAAAATAATGAGAAAGAGTGGAAAATTCAGCGAGTTGAGCCGCGCAGAGCTCACATCGCTCATCGGTGGTCAGTGTAGGTTTCTGGCAGATAGTGGCGGCACAAAGGAAGGGATCATTGAGGGAGTTGTCGCCGACGGCCTCGGTTGGATTTATGTCAAGCTTCCGAAGAGGAAATTCATCGCCCTCGTGGCGGAGGCGGCATTTTTTTGGCACGAAGGTGATGCGACGATCTACTTTCGTGTTCCATTCCAGGGGCGAGGGACGATTGTCCCGCGGCAATCGGCCTCTCCACAACAGGAGCAGGCGGACCCGCCGCTCGTGAAGTTCGAATCGGAGGAGTTCTTTATCTCACCTCCTCTCGCCACGTACGATGACATCCATGTCGGATTGTCCAGGGAGAAAGGGATCCGCCGTGACGACCCCGATTGAAACGCAGATAACCACGCCGCGCCCATTCTTGGGCATTCTCGGCGGGAACCCAGTATTCGAATCTGATTCGGTACTGGTTTTTCTTTTTATAAACGGCGTTATTGTATGATGAATATATGACCGCTTTTGCGCTTCTTTTTACGCTTTCCGCAATCGGCATTAGCGAAACCGTGTATTTGATTCGTACGCGGATTGCCGCTCAAAAACCGGTGTGTCCGATTGGAGAGGGATGTGCCACGGTGCTCACGAGCAAATACAGCGAATTGTTTATTGTTCCAAACGACATATTGGGCCTCTTTGTGTATATTGTTATTTCCGTGATCGCTGCGTTTTTGGTTATCGGGGTGGAGCCACTCGTATTCTGGGGTATCGCGCTCAAGATTCTTGTAGGCATCGCTTCGCTCGTATCTGTTTTCTTCACTTACCTCCAGTGGCATACGATTCGCGCGTGGTGTTTTTGGTGTCTGATGTCAGCGTGCACAATTTGGCTGATGGGGGTTATAATTATAGTAAGTAGTGCAGTATAAGATATGAGAAAGACATCATTTCATATTCTACGCGTCGGGCTCGCCATCACATTTCTCTGGATCGGCGTCTTGATTTTTAAACAGCCCGAAGCATGGGGGGCGTTCCTCACGCCGTGGGCAGCGAACCTCCTCCCCGTACCGATTCGCGAGGCAATGATTGGCACGGCGATCCTTGATATCGTAATCGGCGTCCTGCTCCTCATAGACGTTTTTGCGTGGCTCGCGGCGTTCGTTGCGGCAATCCATCTCGCGATCGTTCTTACCGTAAGCGGCATCACCGATGTTACTGTGCGCGATATCGCGATCTTAGCAGCGGCGATCGCCGTTATGGCAGAGTCACTTCCGCAATCTATACGGAGAAAAATGGCATCCTCCACCGCGTGATCTATTTATCGTAGAGTGGCCGATGGATGCGTCTTATAAATTCTTCCCAAACTGGAGAATTAACATCTCTACCCGCTTTTATCCATGCGTCGTAACGTAGTTGATGACTGGGATCAAGTCGCTTCCCATTTTTTATAAGGATTTCCATTGTATTTTGACACGTAAGCGCCCAAGCATGTTTTTCTCTCAAAACCCTGCCTTCCAAGGATGTATCTTGATTTGTTGGCGTTATAACATAACCCGAGGATAAATGATCGAGTTCATGTAAAACAGACACAATCGTAAGGTTTTCAAATTTCTCTTTCCAATTCGGATCATCTGATTCTCTTGAATATCGTTCCCATATATCCTTCAGAGCGGGAGTGAATATTCCTAATTTTGGGCCATCTTCTTTTGTTACAGTCGAAGCGGCAATTACTTCTTTCCCAATAGGGTTGTAATTTACGGTTACTTGTATAGATACTGCTTTCTGATAGCGTTTACGAATATCTTCGAGGAGTTTTACATAGCGTTCTTTAATCTCGGGTATAGGATATTCATGGTTCTCTATCAATTCTTTTAAAACGTGAAGTTGGTTGGCACAAAATTCTTGAACTTCTTGTTGCGTAAGATGTTTTTCAAGTCCCGTCACTTTTCTATGTATTGGAATGAATTCATCGGGTTGTTTTTGTGTTTGAGCGTCCGGGGTTTCTGTATCAGAGTCACGTTCTGGGGAAATACCCTCAGCAGTGAACATGGCCGTAGCAAGTACCCCTATTGTTACTGCGTGCCTGATTTTTCGTTTTAGATTGCCGGGAATGATTTCTTCTTGTTGCGGCACGTATCTTTTTTCTCTCTTCATAGAGAGATAGTATCACGTTTTGGGATAAGTTGAAGTGCGCGGTCTCGCTCTATTTGAGATTTTTTATATCTCGGCTATTCTATAACTAAGATGCAACAGACAGTAGCAAATATATTTGCATTTGCAGACGTAAAAATCAATGGCGGACGGCCGTGGGATATCATCGTACACAACGACCGATTTTATAAAAGAGTCCTGGGCGGAGGATTACTGGGCCTCGGGGAATCATATATGGACAAGGATTGGGACTGTAAGGATCTTCCTGAAATGGTCTATCGATCTCTTCTTGCGGATTTAGAAACAAAAGTAAATAAATTGTCTTGGCATGATAAAATCCAGGGGCTTCAAGCAAAATTCACCAATATGCAGGGTCTCCGCCGGGCATATGTCGTAGGAGAGCACTACGACATAGGAAACGAACTCTATGAATATATGCTTGATAAACGGCTTACCTATACCTGCGGATACTGGAGGAACGGAGCGAAAAATCTTGACGAAGCAGAAGAAGCAAAGATCGATTTAATTTGTCGGAAAATCGGGCTGAAGAAAGGAGACAGGGTTCTTGATATTGGCTGCGGTTGGGGAAGTTTTATGAAGTTTGCAGCCGAAAAATATGGTGTTTCGTCTCTCGGCATCACTGTTTCAAAAGAGCAAATCGCGTTAGGAGAGAAAATGTCCAAAGGACTTCCAGTCGAATTCAGATTCCAAGATTATAGGGACCCGATCATGGATGCAGATGGACGTCCTGAAATGTTTGATCATATTGTTTCGGTCGGCATGTTTGAGCATGTCGGACCCAAAAACTATCAGGAGTTCATGGAAGTTGTGTATAAACATCTCAAACCTAAAGGGATATTTCTTCTTCATACGATAGGCCAGCTGACATCGAAGACGACAAATGATCCGTGGACTCATAAATATATTTTTCCAAATTCAGTCGCTCCTTCGCTTGCCCAGATCGCAAAAAGCGTAGAGGGGTTATTCATGATTGAAGATCTGCATGAATTTGGCACTGATTATGAACCAACGCTCCTCGCCTGGCATAGTAATTTTATGAAACACTGGGACGACATAAAAGAAATCAAAGACCAAGAGGGAAAACAAAAATACACCAAGCGATTCCGTAGAATGTGGGAATATTATCTCTTGATTGCAGCCGGACTCTCCCGATCTCAAAAAGCAACGTTGTGGCAAATCGTTATTACGCGCGGCGATATCCCGGGAGGATATAAGAGTATTCGATAAATTATATTTCGTCTGCGCGGCCTCGTAGACGATGTTAGAACCAAAGTTAGTTTGGCGATGTTGACGAACCGATAGATCAAAGTTATAGTATTTGAAATTAATCTCTATTATCTATGCCCCTTAAAGAGGACAACATCGGTGGAGAAAGGAAGCCCGTTACTCCTGAGGCATCTCAGGCGGCTACTTATCTTAAGGCATTAGCGAATGGGCAAGAGCAGTTTGACACCGGTGTCGGTTCGAAAGAAGACGTAAATTCTTTATTTTCTGATATCTTGCGTAAAGAGATTGGCAAATATTCTGATGGGGACAGACCCTCTTTTGTGTCCGAAGGACAGGCGTTTGAAGAATTTAAGAGAAGGTGCGTAGTGGATAAGGATTACTTTTTGAAGGAACTTGGGAAATATCTTTTAGATAAAGTTGCAGAACTTGCCCCTGTTGGATACCTTATGTCGTCGAAGAGTCCCAATTTAGAAACACAAAGAGGTTTGAAAGAATTAGCACAACGTACAGCACAATCAATGTATGATGTTTTTCGGTTTGAGGACGATCCGAGTAGTATGGGAAGGGTCTATGGCTTCCGGCCTTTGGAGGGTGAGTTTGAACCATTCGCAATTAAATATCGAAGCGGGGGACTTGCTCTCCGCGGTCCAAATCTAAAAGGAACCTTGAAGACCTTTGCTGATAACTTAAAGCGTACTTCTCGAGAAGCACCAACTCAAAATCCTTAATATACTGAAATAAGAATAAATCTGCGCGGCGGACCGGATTTTCACTGCTCGCTCCGCTGTGCTTTCAAAACCCTCGGTTTTGAATCCTTCGCTAGCTGGCGAATCATTCCTCGACGGGAGGACATCATTTCCTCCCGACCCCTCCTTTTGTTCAAATCCGGTCGGCGAGAAAATAAAACTGCCCCATATCAGGACAATTTTATTTCCTTGGCGCGGCCGACGGGATTTGAACCCGTGATCTTCCCCGTGACAGGGGGACATTCTGAACCAGGCTGAACTACGGCCGCAGTGTGTCCCATTATACGCTGATTTTTTATGAAGTGAAACCCCGTTAGAAACTTCGTTTCTAATAAGGCGAAATCAAAGCGCCCGAACCGCTTTTTTGAATTGAAGCCCGCGGTCTTTATAGTTTTTGAACATATCAAAGCTTGTTGCGGCAGGGGAGAAGAGTATGATAGTTGGTAGCTTATAGCGGATAGCTACTTGTTGCGCTTCTCGATATGCTCGTCTCACAACAGCCAGTAGATTATTTTTCTCAACAACGATTTCTTTCTTCGTTGGTTTAAGGATGCTCACCAGTTTCTTTTTATTCTCGCCGTAGAGAATAATTGTTTTGAGATTTTTTGCGCGTTTTACT
>MHXC01000045.1:3954-5391 GCA_001824325.1 Parcubacteria group bacterium RIFCSPHIGHO2_01_FULL_47_10b | reverse complement strand
CGCATGGCAGATAAAAACCGTCGCGTCATCCACTTTGATGGGGATACGCTGCGCGCCGGCCTTAACAAAGACCTGGGGTTCAGCGAAAAAGATCGCGAGGAAAATCTTCGCCGAGCAGCGCACATGGCAAAGCTGTTTAACGAGCAAGGCCACAGTGTTGTGTGCTCATTCATCACCCCGACCGAGGCAAACCGAAAGATGATTCGCAAAATCATCCCCAATGTCTATTTTATTTACACCAAGTGCAGTGTTGCCACGTGTAAACAACGTGATGTGAAGGGAATGTATAAAAAAGCAATGGAAGGAAAAATTAAGGGATTTACCGGCGTAGATGATCCATTCGAGGAACCAAAAAAACCAGATTTGTTGGTAAATACTGAAAAAGCTGATATTGACACCTGCCTTCGACAGATTCTTGATGCGTATCTCTAATATAACCTAATATCGAATGCAAACACTCTCGCTCGAAACATTACTCACCCATGCAATCGAGGCCGCACGGCGGGCCGGAGAAACTATCCTCGCCCTATATGAGGCCGGTCACTCCCGCCCAATAAAAAAAGCCGATGATTCATTCGTTACTGATGCAGACCTGGCCTCGGAACGTACTATTCTTTCGATTCTCCCAACTACAGATATCGGGGTTTTATCTGAAGAAATGGAAGCTACCACGCCAGGGGCAAAGCAAGATGCGCCAGACCGACTCAACTATGACTATGTATGGATCATCGATCCTCTTGACGGTACCAATGATTTTCTGCTCCGAACGGGCGAATTCTCGGTCATGATTGGTTTAGCGTATAAGCACGAACCAGTTCTCGGGGTTGTCTATCAGCCTACAACCCGTCTGTGTTATTATGCTATCAAGGGTTCTGGCGCATTTCGCCAAGCCCATAATGAACAACCGGTACAAGTGCGAGTTTCTACAGTCACATCTCTTTCTGAAGCAAAGCTTGTGGTGAGCCGCACCCATTTTTCCCATGAAGAAAGGGCATGGGTAGGGGGCCTCGGTGCGAAATCGTGGACCCAGATGGGAAGCTTGGGACTGAAGTGTACAGCAGTGGCCGATGGCAGCGCTGACGGAACATTCACCTTTACGGATAAAACGAGTGAGTGGGATTTGTGCGCCCCGCAGATTATCGTCCGAGAAGCCGATGGTCTAATCACCGACCTAACCGGCGCGGTCTACGCTTTTAATCGTATGGACACAAAAAATCGGAACGGCATGATCGCAGGCAACCATTCCATCCACGAAGCTATGCGATCCCAACTCCCCGAGACTAGAGCCAGACAGCCGTGATGAGCAACAAGACCCATGTCACGCCACAACACCCTTCGCAATACACTCACCTATCTCTATCGACGAAATCGTTGGATGTTCGACCCGTCGTTTTATTTCTCAAGACTTTCAAGCGCTACAAAAACTCCTATACATAT
>MHXC01000045.1:0-3946 GCA_001824325.1 Parcubacteria group bacterium RIFCSPHIGHO2_01_FULL_47_10b | reverse complement strand
CCATCTTTTTATTAGGCGTTCAGGGCGGCGGCCTTACCATCATCTCGCGCATTCTCCGAAGACATGAGGATGTTGTATCAGTAAGCGGTAGTTCCGATTATTGGTGGGGCGCGGATGAGATGCAAAATGTGTTTTGGCCGGTTTTACCGGCTGATCTTGCCGGTATCAAGTATCGATATCCAGATCGCACTGGCTTCACAAAACCGCGCGGTTGGTTGTATGCAATCGACACATTATTACCGTATTATCGAAAAACGGACCACGATGCAACGCCGAAACTTCAACAGGAATTCACTCATCCCATACGCTGGTCTTTACGCCGATTCGGCCGTGCTACAAAACATCCACGATTCACCGATAAGAGCCAGGTGTTTACGCTTAAGATACTGCTTATCGAAAAACTAATTCGTGACGCTGGATCTGCTCCAAAATTTGTACTCATAACGAGGAACCCCTATGCGCTTTGTTACCGATCAGTAAAGTTGCCCGACGAAGCCCCGGAGCTAAAAGCCATCTCACAGCAGCAAGGATTCAATACAGCGCTCGACTACGCCGCCCAACACTGGGCAAATTCAATGAAAACCGCGCTCGAGGATGGAAAAAAGGTCAAGCATTTTTATATCATGTCATTTGAAGATTTTCTCAAAAAACCCGAACAACAGCTCAAACAATTGTGCAACTTTCTTGAACTATCCAATCATTCTATAACAGCCATGCTCCCGCGCGAACACCATCACATAGGCCTTGGGCTACGGCCGGGCAACGAATCAAAGTGGTATCCGCTACGCGCTGATGTGAATGGGCGATATCTCGGCGAATTGACGCAGGAACATATCGATATTGTCGCCCGCCATTGTGAGTCCATCGCCGATGGTTTAGGATATAAGAGACCGAGAGTTTGAGGCCGAGAGCTCTGAAGTCCTAAAAGATTAATTCGCATAACATTATCGAATATGCCAGACGCGCACCCACATCCTCAAAAAAAGATTCTTGTGGTATTTGGGACTCGCCCAGAGATCATAAAGCTTGCGCCCGTTATTTTTGCCTTGCGTAAAAGCAAAACATTTAAACTCATTACGCTTTCAACTGGGCAACATAAACACATGCTGCAACAATTTTTGGATATTTTTGGCATTGAGCCGGACATCGACTTGGCGGTCATGAAGCAAGTGCAAACACTCGACTACCTCACCCAAGCAATCACGAAAAATTTTGCGACGCGATTGGACAAAATAAAGCCTGACCTTGTGATGGTACAGGGCGACACAACAACGGCATTTCTCGTAGCGCTCACTTCGTTTTACCGAAAAATCCCAGTGGCACACGTTGAAGCCGGATTACGAACGGGCGACATATACAACCCGTTCCCCGAGGAAGTGAATCGCCGCTTTATTGATAACATTGCTTCGTTCTATTTTGCGCCAACAAAAATGAGCGAACAAAATTTGCTACACGAAGGCGCGCCTCGAAAGCGGGTCTTCGTCACCGGTAACACCGTTGTCGATACGCTGCAATGGCTCAAAAAACATCAAGATTTGAACGACCAACCGGTTTTACATCACTACCATATCGCTGCCGACGATCCATATATCCTCGTCACCATCCATCGCCGCGAGAGCCTTGGGCGAGACCTCAAGAATATGTTTTCGGCGATCAAACAGCTGGCGCGGGCCAATCGCAATTATAGCTTCGTCTATCCCGTACACTTAAACCCGCTCGTGAAAGAGCCTGCCGAAGCAATGCTCGGCGCAGTGCCGAATATTCGCTTATTGCCCCCATTAGATTATCTTGATTTTGTGCGGCTTATGAATGGTTGCCACTTCGTTATGACTGACTCTGGTGGTATCGCCGAGGAAGCGCCCTCATTCAAAAAGCCCGTGCTTATCCTGCGAGACAAGACAGAGCGCATGGAGGCAATCGCCGCTGGACTCGCGCAACTTACCGGTACCGAAACCAACGCCATTGTCGCCAAAGCCCAGAAACTAATTGACAGCCCTGATTTACTGGCTCGCATGACTGCGTCCCGCAACCCGTTTGGCGACGGTACCGCATCACAAAAAATTGTGAAAATATTGCGCGAACACCTCGTCTAATAAACCTGCATGGAAAAAGGGGCCTCTATTGGAAAAATTACATTATTAGGCACCGGGACGTGCCAGCTCCAAGTTGAACGCATGGCCTCGAGCGTACTCATTGATCTTCCGGGTTTGCGCCTTTTATTCGACATAGGTCGAGGTGTCACATTACGTCTTTCACAGCTTGGTATAAAACAAAATGAGATCGAAAACATCATTATCTCACATTTTCACCCTGATCATATATCAGATCTCATACCCTACTTTCATGCTGCCCGTTGGTCTCGGATAGATAAGCGCACAAAAGATATACACCTCTTTGGACCACGTGGATTGCAGTCAACGATGGACAAAATATTTGCAGTAGCCCGCAAAGAAGCACCGCCGAATGAACGATTCAATATTGATATACATGAAGTTGCTTCAGAATCGTTGATGATCAAAAACTATTCGTTCGACTTTATCCACCTGCCCCCAGTTGAAAATCATGGCTTACGGTTTGCGTTCAATGATAAAATGTATGCCATAACTGGCGATTCTGCGTTCCACGAACAAGAAAGTTCTTTTCTTAAAAATGTTGATCTGGCAATTGTCGACGCGGGACACATCACGGATGAGGAACTCGTCAAACTTAGTGTGAAATCGGGAGTCAAGAGGTTGGTCGCAAGCCATCTATATCGAGAGATTGATGGTGTTAAGATCAATAGGCTTGCACTAAAAAATGGATATATGGGAAAAATTATTATCGGTCAAGATCTTATGGAATTCACAATATAAAAGACATGAAACAAATTATCCAAAACTATAGATCAGGCGTGCTCGAGCTAAAGGAGGTTCCGCGGCCGATCTGCCCTTCAGATGGCCTTTTGATCAAGACCCATCGCTCACTCGTCAGCGTTGGCACCGAAAAGTTGATGATCGGCGTCGCGAAAAAGAATCTACTGGGCAAGGCAAAAGCACGCCCAGATCTAGTGAAACGGGTACTCGATAAGCTGAAGGCGGAGGGGCTTGCCGAGACTGCAAAGCAAGTGTTTGCACGCCTTGATACCCCCACAGCGCTTGGATATTCGTCTGCTGGGGAAGTTATTGAAATTGGAGCTTTGGTGAAAGGGTTTAAGAAGGGCGACCGCGTGGCAGTTGCGGGGAGCGACATCGCATCACACGCGGAGTTTATCACTGCCCGACAAAGTGATGTGGTGAAATTGCCCGCTACTGTTTCGTACGACCAGGCCGCTTTTGGCGCAGTTGCCGGCATTGCGCTTGAAGCAATATATGCGATAGACAAGACCACAACGCTTGCAACATTGCAGAAACTTCAGCTAAAAAACAAGCGGGTCGCCGTTATCGGCTTAGGCCTGTTGGGGAATATTGCAGTACAAATATTGAAGAGCCATGGGGCGTTTGTATACGGGATCGATATCGACCCGAGTAGGCTAGAACAATTATCACAACGCGGACCACTAGGCGCGCTCGGTCTCGACGAATACGGCTCTGCAAGCGCGTCGCACCCACACGATTCGTTCGACGCTACGCTCATTTTCGCCTCAACGCCAAGCAATCAACCACTCGAAACAGCTGCTGCAATTACAAAACACAAAGGTACTGTGGTCGCTGCAGGATTTATTGGGCTTTCGGTGCCACGGGAACCATTTTATAACAAGGAGCTGCGGCTCGTGGTACCACATTCATGGGGATGGAGTGCGCAGGATACACTGCCGGAGGTTATTGAGCTCATAGCAGGCAAAAAGCTGCATATTGAACCACTTATTACCCACCGCTTCTCGATTATTGACGCGCCTCGCGCGTATGAACAACTCCTCGCAGGCAACGTGCATATGATTGGCGTATTATTTGAGTATGATGAAACTGGG
>MHXC01000044.1:12762-14274 GCA_001824325.1 Parcubacteria group bacterium RIFCSPHIGHO2_01_FULL_47_10b | reverse complement strand
TTTCACCAACCGAATTACTGTCGTAATACCGCTATCGCAGATATAGTGTATATCAGAAACTTCCAGCTAAAACTGGTCGGGAATAAATCCGCCGGCCTGCAGACTCCAAAGTTTTTTATACAGACTCTCCTCGTTTTTGAGCAAGTCCTCGTGGCTTCCCTCCTCGATAATCCGTCCTTCCTTGAGGACGATGATGCGGTTCATACTTCGAATGGTTGAGAGCCGGTGCGCGATGACGATGACCGTCTTGCCCTTCATGAGCGTCAAAAGCGCATCCTGAATAAGCGCCTCGGAGTGCGAGTCGAGGCTTGAGGTGGCTTCGTCGAGAATAAGAATCGGCGCGTTTTTAAGAATCGCCCGCGCAATCGCCACCCGTTGGCGTTCGCCTCCGGAGAGCTTCACGCCACGCTCGCCGACATAGGTGCCGTATCCGGCGGGCAATCGGCCTACAAAGTCGTCACAGTGCGCCAAGCGGCCTGCCGCAATCACTTCCTCATCGGCCGCGTCGCGCTGTCCGTAGCGGATATTTTCGAGCAGTGTCCGGTGGAAAAGTATCGGGTCCTGCGGGACGAAGCTGATTTGCTCGCGAAGGCTATTTTCGGTTACCTTCTGAATATTGTGACCGTCAATCTCTATTGAGCCTCTGGTTACGTCATAGAGGCGGATAAGAAGCCGGACGAGGGTTGTCTTGCCCGCCCCCGACGGCCCGATAAGAGCAACTTTTTCGCGAGGGGTAATCTGAAGATTAATATCGGAAAGCACCTCTTTTGTTTTGTTGAAGTTAAATGAAACATCTCTGAACGAAATGCCCCCGTCCGTGATTGCAAGCGGCACGGCGTTCGGAGCATCTTTGATATCGTAAGGGAGCTTCACCATTTCGATAAGCTCCTTGGCGTCGGCGTACCCTTGGTAGATTTCTCGGATGACTCGCGAAAGGTCCCACATGCGGCGGGAAAGCGTCAAAAGGTATACCTGAATGAGGACAAAAAAGCCGATGCTGATGACTCCTGTCTGCCAGAAATAAATCGAAGCCGCGAATAACAGAAACTCGAATAAAATAATGAGAAGACCCTGCACCATATCCGAGACGTTGTTAAGACGCCACGCCTTGGCGGTAATTTTGGCTTGCCGTTCGGTCTCCTCGTCATAATTTTTGGCCTCGGCCTCGGCTCCGGCAAAAAGCTGGATTGAGTTGTGATTGGTGAGCGCGTCCGCGAGCACCGCAGTCGTTCGCGAGTCCTCCTCGGCGACCGCGATGTCGTAAGGCAGTTTCCAGCGTTGGTAAAATAAGTTGAACGTAAGGAGAAGCAGAAACCAAAGAATCATGATATAGGCCGCCTCCGGCTTTTGGAACCAGAGCACCGTGGTAAAGCCGATGATTTCGAGCATAAGCGGATAAATATCGTAGACAAATCGGTCGGCGATTCTCTCAAACGCGCGTCCGTAGCGATTGATGCGCTGGACGATGGAGCCGGTAAAGTTATTGGCAAAGAAGTTGTATGAATGATGCAG
>MHXC01000044.1:11818-12748 GCA_001824325.1 Parcubacteria group bacterium RIFCSPHIGHO2_01_FULL_47_10b | reverse complement strand
ACCTCTGCTTCAAGTCGGCGATGACCTTGGTCTGGAACGGGACGTTGGCGAAGTTGGCAATGCGCCTTCCGCCCCACGCACAGAAGTTAAGCAAACCGATGAAAAAAATAATTGAGAGAAGCTCCGAATTCGCCGATTCGGGAGTTGCGTCCTGAAGTGTGTCAAAAAAGCGCTTGTAATAAAGCGGTATGACGACGTCAAATGCTTTTGAAAAAAGATATCCGCCCAAAATAATGAGCATCAGAAGCTTGTGCGGCTTCATTGATACCCAAAAGGAATGAAAGACTTCGCGGATTCCGACCGGCGGATATTCGATTGTGTTGTGGCCTCGGGGCATATATGCAGTAAGAAAAAAATGAAAGCGAAAACGCTTTTGGGAGATTATAACATGGGCAACTAGTGCCCTGCCCAGTTAGCAACTTCTTGAAAAACTATTTCGTCATACTCCTCCTCAATTTGTGGACCTGGGGGGAATCGCACCCCCGATTCGACTATGCCATAGTCGCGTGTTACTACTATACTACAGGCCCGCGCGGGAAAAACTATATCATTTCTTGACTAAAAAAACGAGTATTGGCAAACGAAAGGAAAAGACAATCTCGTACCCTGCAATCGGCGCCTCTCGGCCGATTGCAGGGTGTTTTTTATGTCTGGAAATTTTAGATAAAAAACGAGGACTGGCTGCGCGGTGGCATCCAGTCCTTCAAGACTTTCGGATATTTAAGATTTTTCGCTCGAAACCTTAGTCGCTGTAATGCGCCAAGGCCTTGCTTCCGATATCCCTTCGGAAGTGTTTGCCCTCGAACTGAATCTGCTCGGCAATCCCGTTCGCGACCGATACCGCCTCCTGAAGCGAGGGTCGAATAACGGTCACACCAAGCACACGACCTCCGTCCGTGCGAATCTCATTGCCGAATTGCTTTGTACCGG
>MHXC01000044.1:11268-11794 GCA_001824325.1 Parcubacteria group bacterium RIFCSPHIGHO2_01_FULL_47_10b | reverse complement strand
ACGGGTCGGGATATCCGCCCGACGCAAGCACAACGGTAGCGGCGTGCCTCGGGTCCCAGTGGAGAGGCTGAAGCGTGTTTAGTCTCCGATTGACTGCGGCATCCACAATGAGAGCGAAGTCGGTCTGAAGCCGCGCGAGAGTCGGCTGGGTTTCAGGGTCCGGCCAGCGAGCGTTGATTTCGAGTACCTTCCCCCCTTTCTCCGTGAGAATGATTCCGGGGAACACGGTTCCGCAAAAGTCGAGTCCCTCCATGACGCATCCTCTGAGTATTCCGTCGAAGACCTGTTTTTGCAGTTCAATGAGACCACTCCCCCACGAGGATGCTGTCCGAAAAAACGGCGTCGGGCTAAAGGCTCCCATTCCTCCGGTCATCCCGCCATTGTCCCCCTCAAGAGCCCGTTTATGGTCCTGTGAGCCTTCAAATGGCACGTAGCTGTCGCCTGCAAAAACCGCTTGCAGTGACATCTCCGGCCCTTCCAGAAACTCCTGCACGACGACTTCCGTCGCGCGTCCTTTGGGAGTGGG
>MHXC01000044.1:0-11239 GCA_001824325.1 Parcubacteria group bacterium RIFCSPHIGHO2_01_FULL_47_10b | reverse complement strand
CGGGATACGGCCACTTGACCCCACCGCGTCCGCCAAGTTCGCCGGTGACAAAACCGAGCGCTCCCTGCACATCGGTGAATACTCCACCGCGAGCGTGAGGAATGTCATACTTCTCCATGAACCCCTGCGAGAAGACCTTCGAGATCTCCAGCTCCGCGGCCTTCAGCTTCGGCCCATACACCTTGAACCCTTTCGCAAGGAACATGTCCGTGATACCGGCAGCGAGCAGGTCCTCCGAACCGACGATGAGGGTAACCTCTGCCCGCTCCGCGAGAGTCGGGAAACGCTCGCAGGCAAAAGCGAGCAGTTCCCTGATGCTTCCGGCCGGAATGGGAATGCATTCCACCAATTCTCCATTCTTCCGGAGACGCGTTGCCGCGATGCCGGGATTTCCCACGCAGCAGATGATTTCGGTGACCTCAAGCGACTTCGCTAAGGCCTCGACGATAGCGCTCTCGCGCCCGCCATTACCGCCAACGATGAATTTCATAGAGCAATTCTTTCTGTTTTTTTCTCTGCACATTGATTAACCGTCCGAACCCCACTCTAACGCAAGCAAAACAAAAAGAAAAGTCCGTCAATTTTGACTTCCAAAAAGAAAGGAGTAGCATTAACAAGGTATTCTCTCTCCTCGTTTTAAACCGCAACCGAGCTCTTTTTGGAGCTCTTTGAAAGTACAACTGAATATGGAAATTAGACACGTGCTCAACGCAAAGCAGTTTGACCCTGCATGGCTCCTCAATGATTTCCTTCCGAGAGTCAGCGAGATTAAGCTGATGCTCGCCACACCGCAAGGAAGAGCGAAACTGCGGACCCGCCTTTCGGGAATGCTGATGTATTTGTTCTTTGCCGAGGAATCGACCCGAACACGGTTCTCCTTCGCCACCGCCGCTATAAATCTTGGCATGGCGCTGGTCTGGTGCGAAAACGGAAAATTTTCCTCATTGGCCAAGGGCGAATCGTGGGAAGAAACCGTCGAAGTGCTTCTTGGGTATCTGCCCGATATCCTTGTGTCGAGGCATCCATCCGACAACGCCGCTGACATTGCCGCGCGTATCAGTGACTTGCATCATGGAGGTATTCCGACAATCAACGCTGGTTCCGGCAGGAAACACCACCCAACGCAATCCCTGTTGGATTTGTTTACCATCTTGGAACTCCTCAACCGATTGGACAACCTCACTATTGCCATCGGTGCCGACGTGCTTTTCAGCCGAACGGCCCGATCACTCGCCTACTTATTTTCTAAGTTCGCGAGTATTACGCTTCGTTTTGTAACCCCTGCGGAGCTTGCGCCCCCATCTGAGCTGTTGGAACACCTCACGCAATCGGGAACAAGGTTTGAATGCACGACAGACGTGAACGAAGGTATCAGGGGCGCTCATGTGGTGTACTGGGGCCGCCTACAAGCGGAAAGGGTTGAAACCGCGGAGCTTCGTAAGCAACTGGAGGCGCAGTACGCAAACTTCCAAATTGATGTGAACCAGGTCGCATTGATGGAACCGAACACGTTACTTATGCACCCAATGCCAATCAGTGACAAGCACGAAATCACCCTTGCCGTGCGAAACGGCAACTTCCCGCAGTTCAAGGTGTACGAGCAAGCTCGAAATGGTCTGCCGGTGCGAATGGCCTTGCTTCTTCATATGCTTGAAAATCGGTTGAACTGAATCGGCCCGGTTCAAGAATTCACAACTCAAAACATTTCTCACTTGGGAGTCCCGCCCGCGGACTCCCAAACTTTTTTTACAAAAAAATCGGACTGTTTCCGGAATTTTCTGCCATATGACCGTGCGCATGAGCCGTAACGAACTTTCACTTCCTATACTTTTTGGTGCGCCACTTGTCCGCAACTCTGACACGCGTAAGGGAACGCTCAAGTTCGGCGGCGAAATGTTCGAAGTCCACCGTACCTTTGTTTTCCATTTGTTTGCGGAGTTCTTCGGCGCGGGCTTTTGCTTTTTCAATGGCGGCGTCGGAAAGTTCTGAAACGTGTTCGGCAAAGTCGGCAAGGACGGCAACGGTCGTCTGTCTCTTCTCGTCTTTTTTAACCTCCACAAATCCGCCAACAACCGCCCACGGCAGATGCTCGCCGTTTGTGACGGCTACAACATCACCCGAAGAGAGTCCCGCAATAAGGGGAATGTGGTCGGGCAGGATGGTCAGCTCGCCCTCGGTGGTAGGGAACGTGACTTGGTCAACCTCTTCTTCTAAGATAAGGAGTTCAGGAGTGACGATCTTAAGTTTGAGTTTTTTAGACATTTAGATCTAAGTTGTGAGATTTAAGTAAAATGGAATGCAATTTTTGTTACTTTAATCTCTGTAATTTTTTCTGAAAAATTATAATGTCCCTTACAGGGACTGTACACCTTTTCTATAATTTGTTTCGTTTAAGAAAACTCACAAATTATTATCAAAGGTCTTGCGATGCGGTTCCCATCAGAATGAGTTCCCTCTACCGCATCTCACCTTTCATATAAAACTCACTCTCGGCTTTGCCATCATGCTTTCCTTCCAAAATTTCCTTGAACGAGCGAATCGTTTCGGCGAGCGGGACGTACTGGCCCTTGGCTCCGGTAAATTGTTCGGCGACGAAAAACGGCTGGGAGAGGAATTTCTGGATTTTGCGGGCGCGGGTAACGAGGGCTTTGTCGTCTTCGGAAAGTTCCTCCATACCCAAGATTGCGATGATGTCTTGCAAGTCCTTGTAGCGCTGTAGTACGCGCTGAACTTCGCGGGCGGTCGTGTAGTGGTCTTTGCCTACGATGTTTGGGTCAAGAATGGTAGAAGATGAGTCGAGAGGGTCCACTGCAGGATAGATGCCGATTTCGGTGAGCGAACGATTCAAAACAACGGTTGAGTCGAGGTGCGCGAACGTTGTGGCAGGAGCGGGGTCGGTAAGGTCGTCGGCAGGCACGTAAACGGCTTGCACCGAGGTAACAGAACCTTTGTCTGTGGAGGTGATGCGTTCCTGCAAGTTACCCATTTCTGTCGCCAGCGTCGGCTGGTAACCCACGGCGGAGGGAATTCGTCCGAGCAAAGCGGAAACTTCCGAACCGGCTTGGGTGAAGCGGAAAATGTTGTCGATGAAGAAGAGTACGTCTTTGCCTTCCTGATCGCGGAAATATTCGGCCATCGTAAGACCGGAAAGAGCCACACGCATACGGGCGCCCGGCGGTTCGTTCATCTGACCGAACACCATAGCCACTTTGTCCAAGACGCCTGACTCTTTCATTTCGTGATAGAGGTCGTTGCCTTCGCGCGTTCGTTCGCCGACTCCGGCAAAGACAGAATATCCGCCGTGGTTCGACGCGATGTTGTGAATGAGCTCTTGAATGACGACTGTCTTGCCGACGCCCGCTCCTCCGAAAAGTCCGACTTTACCTCCCTTGAGCACCGGACAGATAAGGTCGATGACCTTGATACCGGTTTCGAGAATCTCAACTTCGGTAGCTTGAGAGACGAACGAGGGAGCTTTGCGGTGAATGGGAGATTTGGTCGCCGTGGTAACTTCCTTTCCGTCGTCAATTGCCTCACCGAGAACGTTGAAAATACGGCCGAGTGTTTCTTTGCCCACAGGTACCGAAATCGGCGCTTTCGTGTCCGCTACCTCCATGCCGCGCGAAAGTCCGTCGGTTGAGTCCATAGCGACAGCGCGGACAGTGTTCCCGCCGATGTGCTGTTCGGTTTCCAAAATAAGCTTCTTATTTTGTCCCGAGCCTGCTTGCGGTGAGCTTGTCGAACCTGTCGAGGGAAAGACCACTTCAAGCGCGCTGTAAATATCCGGCACATGGTCAGCAAACTCAACGTCGACGACCGGTCCGATAATTCTCTTGATGACTCCGTTTTTCATATATTTTTATTAAAATTTTTCTTCAAACCTGAAGGAGGGGTCGCTGTTTTGCGGCCTTTTATGCTGACCGTCTTTGTTATTAAGCAAACGATGGAAGATTAAGGAATCTTTTCCCCACGATGACTTTACCAAAATTCTTTTTGCCGATTTTTTCGCTCGCGCCGATAATTTCAAGGAAGAGAGGATTGCCGTTTTTATCCATGTCCAACATAATCTCGGGGGAGATTTCCAGAGTTTTTGCTACTATGCCGGGACGCAAGGATACATTGAGGGCGTCCACTTCTTTGTCGTATGTAATCTTCATAATGCGATTTTATCAGTTATTTTTCACTTTCGCAACCAAATGGGTAGTAATGACAATAATTTTATTTCGCTTTCGTTTTATCACTACTTTCAAATAAATATTCCTGAATTTCTTATAGAGTTCTTCTCGAGGATTGTACCCATCTGCTCTAAACTCCGGAAACCTTACTACCGCAATTACAGCCCGCATCGGTATCTTTCTCTGTACGATTTTCAGTTTTGCGTGTCGGCTGAAAACAATATCCATGGCTTTTAGACTTGATGACTTTAGGGACTTTCAGCTCACCGACGCCATCCCCGCGCTAATTTCCGATATTTCCTGCGTGATGTTTGCTTGTCTTGCCTTGTTAAATACCAGTGTCAGGTCTTCTATCATTTCTCCGGCGGCTTCACTGGCGTTCTTCATCGCGACCATTCGGGAAGATTGCTCGGAAGCGTTTGACTCAAGAAGCATTTGGTAGATTTGCATTCTGACGAGCTTTTCAGCGAGAGAACCTAACAGGTTATTCTTATCGCCCTCAATTAAATAATTTATACTTGTTTCCTTTCCGGCGTCGGGAGGAACCCTGACTTCCAATGTTGGCACGCTAAGGTCGCTTATTAAATCCTTAAGGTCCGTTTTAGAAACCGGAACGACTTGTTTGATGTTTGGAACCTGCGACATTGCCGATACGAAGTCGGTATAAGCTACCAGCACTGTATCATAATTACCGGCAGTAAACTCCTGAATGGCAAGTTTGGAAATAGGCAACACATCTCCAAGAGAAATGTTGGCCGGTAAGTCCGTAAAGGAGGCGATAATCTTTTGACCGATTCGGCGCATTGCCACGTCCCCCTTCTTGCCGACAGTTATAATGTCGATGTTAGCGTTGCCGTTTTTCTTGCGAAGCAATGCCAACGTTTTCTTAATAACCTGCGAATTGTACGCTCCGCAAAGACCTCGGTTGGATGTTATAAGTATCAAAAGAATGTTCCGTGTTCCACGTTCTGTGAACAATGGATGCGTGATTTCCTCCACATTCTTGCCGATAGAAACCAAAACCTCCCACGAATATTCGGCATACAGACGCGAGGCAATCGTAGACGCCACAGCGCGTTTCATCTTCGAAGCCGCCACCAATTCCATAGCTTTGGTGATTTTCTTCGTGCTTTTTACGCTTTTGATGCGCCTTTTTATTTCCTTAGATCCAGCCATGGTATCTGGTAGATGTTAGATTCAGGATTATAAACTGTTTTTGACGTTCAAAATAATTTCTTTTAACTGCGGCAAATTTTTCCGTATCGCGCTCCACACGACTTTTTCATCCACTCCCCAGTACTCATGAGCCAGAAGATTTCGCATCGCCATGATTTTTCTCCATTCCACTTTCGGATAGTTTTCGCGAACTTCCTCGTAGATATTTTTGACTGCTTCGCCGATGATAATAAAATTCATCAGCACCGCATCATATGTTTTTTTTATCGCTTTTTAACTCCTTTCCGCTTGTCATATCGGAAACATAGCCATTGATTGTTTCGATGGCGTCCAAAACATCTTGAATAAATAGTTGTACACTCCTTTTTTCACTCATACAATAACCAGTTGGCTTAAAATTCTATCTTTAATCATCGGTTTGATTCCGGTTTTTGTCACTAAATCGACTTTTCGTCCCAACAGGTCTTCCAAGTAAAACTGCATACCGGCGAATTCAAAAAGCCCTACGGGTACTTTGTCGTGATTCAATTCAACTGAAATATCAATATCGCTCTCTGCGTTTTGATCTCCCCGCGCGAACGAGCCGAACACGCCTATTTCTTCCACGCCATAGGTTTTCAGCAAATACTCCTTATTTTCAGCGATTTTCCGCTTGATTGTTTCTAAATCCGTTGACATAAAGTGATTTTATCATTTTTATCATACTTTACCAATTTTTAGTTATGCAACACGGGGTGTTGCATAACTAGACGCGTAACATCTTTCTTATCTCCTTGTTCAGCAGTTTCATTTCTCCCGTCGAGGAGCCAATTTTCTTTTCTAATCTTTTCACATCAATTGCCCGTAGTTGAAAGACAAGCGCCGTAGATGGCGCGGTTAAACCATTTGAGGCGTTTGGCGAGAGTTGAACCGTGTGCGCAAAGCGTAAAGCTCTACTATTTGAAGTGAGTGGCACAACCATAACCAGTCCCGCCACAACACCAGAGAAAACAATAGCCGGCCGTATACCCGACTGCTCATGTCCACTCGAATCTCCGGAATCAATTACCCAAATTCCCCCCTTTTTCATGGTCTACAGTCGGCTCTTCGCCAGTGCCTCATCGCTCAAATAATCCCAAAAGGCAAATTCCTTTTTCAGTTCTATATCCTTTTGGATAGCATCAAGATAAAACACAGAGGCACGTTCAAGAATATCCGCTTCTTCAACCCCAAGGACTTTAGAGGCGTTTTTTATGTTTATTCGCGTTTGTTTCGTCAGCATATTCATACGCGCAGTATAGCATTTGCTTGTAAAAAATTCCAGAAAATCCTAATTTTTCTTGCCTTGCTAAGCTACCACCAATTCCATAGCTTTGGTAATTTTTCCTCGCCCCGTAGCGAAATTCCGATTTCTGCTACTGGGGTTCGTGCTTTTTACGCTTTTGATGCGTCTTTTTATCTCTTTGCTTCCTGCCATATAATTTAATCAATCAAATTTTTCTTCTTTAAATCATCAAAAATCAGATGGTCAACGGGTGAAGTTTCATTTCTTCTTGAGTAATCGAACCAGTCCATTTTTTCAACCTCCGCGCTTGGAGAGAGTACTCCGTTATATTTGCCCGTATAGCATGTCAGGCGAACAATAGTCCCTTCTGGTTTACCATGAGCTTGTGCTTCAAATGTGCCGTAGTGAACAAGCGTAGCGGGAATAAGATCTACAAGCAACTCTTCTTTCATTTCGCGAATGAGAGCTTCCTGGTCAGATTCATTCTGCTCCCGCTTGCCACCAGGAATATACCACTTGTCCTTCCCATAGCTACAAGTTTCAAGAACCTTTCGATCCTTTATCTCAATGAACGCTAATTTGTCTATATAACTTTTTCCCATTACAGCTATTTAAATGTAGTCTTAAATTCAGCGATGACTTTCTTAATCTCCGCCTCGCCGGCATCAGACCACATTTTGGTCTCGCAGATGTCTTTGCAAAATTCTTTGTTATAGCCGTACTTTAACCTTTTATTCGGCAGTTTTCAACTTTTCGCTTGACTTTATTTTTCATGCTTGATAGGATATGGGTACAAATGGCCTTGAGCCCGACTCCGCTTCGGCGGAGGTCAAAAGAAAAGACGCTTTACTTCAGAAATGAGGTGAGGCGTTTTTTCATTTCTTTGAAATCAGCATTTCGCATCATTCCTATTTTATATGCCAATCTTTTGGCGTCAATCAAGCGAATTTGGGATAAAATTGCGGTTGTAAAATCATTTTCATGAAAAGAAAAATAGAAATAAAATTTACCCTTTCTCTTTTTTCTCGTGGTTGGGATGCCCCAAAAAATCTCGCTGTTAAACTTCCTGACCACGACAACTGGTCCTAAAAACTTATCTCCAACACCATTTTGTTCGGAACCTACATTGGCACCGAGCGAACAAAACCAGACTTCCTGCTCACCAAAGAGAGGACGATTGGGCTCCTTGTCCAGAAGTTCCTTTTTGGTATGCCATTTCTGAAAATCTTTTTTCATTTGATATACTGTGTGGACAGTGGCTTCGGCCTTACCCCCGTTCCGTCTTCAGGACGGGGGAGAACTTTTTAACTTACAACTTAAAACTCCCCTTAAATTCCCCAATCACTTTCTTAATCTCCGCCTCGCCGGCATCAGACCACATTTTGGTCTCGCGGATATCTTTGAAGAAAACCTTGGCGTTGGATTCGGTGTAGTCAATCAACCCCGCCTCAAACTCCTTGATTTTGGCAACAGGCACGTCATCCATAAAGCCCTTCACAAGCGCGTAGAGGGTAACGACTTGGTGTTCGGCTTTGACCGGCGCGTATTGCGGTTGTTTCAAGACTTCCACCGCACGTTTGCCACGTTCCAACTGTTTCTTCGTGCCCTCGTCGAGGTCTGAACCAAATTGTGAAAAGGCTTCAAGTTCGCGGAATTGCGCAAGGTCAAGCTTCAACGTTCCCGATACTTTCTTCATAGCCTTAATTTGTGCGGATGAACCGACACGCGACACCGAAAGTCCGACGTTTACGGCTGGGCGAACACCTTTGTAAAACAGGTCGGTTTCAAGGAAAATCTGACCGTCGGTAATGGAGATGACGTTGGTCGGAATGTAGGCGGACACATCGCCGGCCTGGGTTTCGATAATCGGGAGCGCGGTAATGGAACCACCACCATATTTTGCGTTGCGACGGCAAGCACGTTCAAGAAGTCGTGAGTGGAGGTAAAAGACGTCTCCGGGATAGGCTTCACGGCCTGGAGGACGACGGAGAAGCAAAGAGATTTCTCGGTAGGCTACCGCATGCTTGGAAAGGTCATCGTAAATGATGAGTACGTCTTTGCCTTGGTCCATAAAGTATTCGGCAATCGAAACTCCCGTGTAAGGAGCGATATATGAAAGAGCGGAACTTTCTGACGAGCCGGCGGAAACAATAACGGTGTACTCCATCGCGCCGCCATCCTCAAGTCGCGTCTGGAGTTTGCGAAGCTTGGAATCTTTTTGACCTATTGAAACGTAGACGCAAATCATTGGTTCTTGACCCCCGCCCTGCTCCGCAGTTCGGGTAAATTTTTGGTTCAAAATAGCGTCGATGGCGATAGCGGTCTTTCCGGTCTGGCGGTCGCCGATGATAAGCTCGCGTTGTCCGCGACCGATTGGGATAAGGGCGTCGATAGCCTTGATGCCGGTCTGTACCGCTTGGTCCACGCCTTGTCTTGTAACGACACCGGGAGCCACTTTCTCAATCGGGTAGGTTCTTGCCTGCCCTGAGCCTGCCCTCGGTGAGCTTGTCGAACCCGTCGAAGGGTCGGACTTAATCGCACCCTTGCCGTCTATGGGCTCCGCGAGAGCGTTCAGCACACGTCCGATGAGTTTATCGCTGACGGGGATTTCCAAAATGCGTCCCGAAGCTTTGACCTCATCACCTTCGTGAATGTGCGTGAAGTCACCGAGAATAATGACACCGACAGAATCCTCCTCAAGGTTAAGCGTTACACCGATTTCGCCGTTCGGGAAGGTAACCATTTCCGATGCCTTAATATCGGAAAGACCGGAAAGTTTCGCAATACCGTCGAACACTTCCACGACATGACCCACCTTCTCCGCCTTCACTTCGGACTGGAACTTCTCAATCTGCTTTTTTAGGTTTTCGACTATTGTGTTGTTGCTCATGGTGATTTGTTATTTCGGTTTTTCTTGTCATCCTCGCGAATGCGAGGACCCAGTGAATGTTGTCTGGAGTCCCCCGCCCGAAACGACTGTTTCAGTCGGGCGGGCGCCTGCGCGGGAACGACAGCGAAGAGTGGGATTAGGTGGTTAATAAATGATTTTGCAATTGGCGTACTTTGTTCTTGAGTGAAAGGTCTATCATTTCGTCATTCGCTTCTATCTTGACACCACCGATAAGAGTAAGGTCTTCGTGCGCGTGGAGGGTGATGTCTGACGCTTCGTAACGATTTTTTAGGATTTTTTTAATCTCATCTAGAGTTTTCTTCGGGAGCGGTCTTTTGCTTGTCACCGTAGCGCTGACCACTCCGAGGTCCTTATCCCGAATTTTCTCTAGATGTTCCAGAATTTCGGTTGCCTTAGAGAGAAGCTTATTCTTAGTCAAAAATTCAACGGCGTTTGTAATGGTACGCTCTACCTCCGGCCCACTTTTATTCTTTGTGGATTCATAGAAAGCCCTCGCGACGTCTTTAGTGGAAATTTTGGCCATAGTCGTATTCATCGTCTATCGTATCCTTCCCAGCTCGTTCGCCGACTTCTCGTCAGAAGATTCACCCGCCTTGTCGTCCAACACCTTCTTTGTGGCCGCGACAATAAGCGCGACCACTTCCCTCTTGGCATCTTCAACCATTCTCGCTTTCTCCGCCTCAAGAGTCTTCTTACCGCTCTCAATCATCGTCTTTACCTCGCCCTTTGCCGATTCAAGCATCTCGGTGCGTTTCTCTTCCGCCTCCTTTTTGCCGGACTGGAAAATAGCGTTTGCTTCCGCTCTGGCCTTCGCTAAAGCACTCTCGTACTCGGCCTTTGTCGTTTCAAGAAGCTCGGCATTCGCCTTGGCATCAGAAATACCCTTACCGATTTTCTCTGAGCGCTCCGCCATCAGCTTATTCAGAGGTTTAAGCGCGAATAAATAGAGCACGGCAAGGACGATAGCGAAGTTCACCGCTTGGGCAACGATAATCTGCCAGTCTATGTGGAATGTAGAAATTATGGAAGCCATAATTTAGATTTAAGATTTACGTTAAGAGATTTAAGTAATACGCGGAAGAAAAGAAACTGTCCCAGCGAACAGTAGAAAAGATTTAAGGCGTAAGCTCTAGAATAAAGTAATTTCAGAATCTTTGCTTTACTTACATCTTAAATCTTTCAACTGCCAACTGTTTAGAGCGAAAAGGCGATGACAAGCGCGTAAATGGCGATAGCTTCAGCGAACGCTGAGGCGATAAGCATCGGGACCAACACCTTTCCGGCTGCTTCCGGATTACGGCCGATGGCTTCCATAGCCTTTGCACCGATAAGACCGATGCCAATACCGGGACCCAAGGCGCCCAATCCGATAGCGATTGCTTTGGCGAGAGGTACAATTTCCATATATTGTTTCTGTTAATTGATAATTATTTGACCTTTACATTCTGGCATCTATCTTAAATACCAAAAGGCAACGTTCAAATACTATGCGTGTGCCGTATGCTGCTCCGCTCCCTCTTCGGAATGCTCATCATGGTCTTGCGCCGCAATAGTGAAGTACACCAACACCAAAATGGAGAAGATGAGCGCTTGAATCAACCCGACAAAGATTTCAAGGAAGAGGAACGGGATAGGAAGTAGAAACGGCAGAATCTTGCTCATAGCCATAAGAAGCACTTCCCCGGCGAAAACGTTTCCGAACAACCGAAATGA
>MHXC01000043.1 GCA_001824325.1 Parcubacteria group bacterium RIFCSPHIGHO2_01_FULL_47_10b | reverse complement strand
AGTGATTTTCGCAAAATCGGCTTACGAGATGGTGGATTACGATAATTGTGCAGCAGATACATGAATGCCTCATTTAGAGTTGCCTCATCTTTATGTTCGAGCTAGGATAACTTCGTGTGAAAACTGTGTAAATAAGTTCGTTCAAAAAAGGAGAACCCATGGTACCACTTTCGCCGCAGCTGGATGTTATTTCACCAATCGACTACCGCTATTCAGATCCGGAACTTCGGGGCTATCTTTCCGGAAACGCAATGCTTAGGGAAATGCTGGCGGTCGAAGTTGCGTTAGTAAAGGCGCTACAAAAGGTAGGGATCTGTGATGACCCGACTGCTCGCGAGATCGAGGTTGCGTGTCAGCATATCACGCCCCAGGAGGTTTTGTTCGATGAGCAACGTATTCACCATGATGTGCGGGCGTTGGTGAATTGTATTCGTGAACGAGTGGGTGATTCGGCAAAGCCATTCGTTCACCTAACGGCAACATCCGCTGACATTAAGGATACTGCGTATATCTTACTGTTTCGACGAGCTCTTGATGACATCGTGATCCCTGATCTCAAGAAACTACTTACTATACTGATCGGACTATCTATTCGTGAGGCGGAAACAGTGCAGATTGGGAGAACGCACGGTCAGCATGCAATCCCCATTACGTTTGGGTTTGCGATCGCTGGTTACGTGAGTCGGTTGGGATCGGCCATATTGGCATTACAACGGGCAATAGACCAGCTGCCCGGCATGCTTTCTGGGGCAGTAGGCACCTATGCGGCTGCTTCATTGCTGCTACCCAAGCAACCGAGAACCATTGAGCGATACGCATTGGAGATACTTGAACTGCAGCCAGTTGAGCATTCAACGCAGATCATGCCGAGAGAACCTCTGGCGCGCTTGTTTTCAGAGCTCGTCGTTATCGCAGGTATTCTGGCAAATCTTGCTGATGATATGCGAAATCTTCAGCGTAGTGAAATCGCCGAAGTAGGGGAGCACTTTGAAAAAGGTCAGGTTGGGTCGTCTACTATGCCACAAAAGCAAAATCCTATAGTGGCGGAGAATATCAAAAGCTGCTGGAAGATTATACTAGGTCGCATGGTCACGGTTTACATGGATCAGATTAGTGAACACCAGCGCGATCTTACCAATTCAGCATCGGGCAGAACGTACCCAGAGATCATCGCGTATGTTGGATGGATGATTCGTCGCTCGACCGAATTGATGGGCAAACTTGGTGTCGACAAGGAGCGAATGCACGCTAATCTGGTGCTCGGCGGTGACTATCAAACTGCGGAAGCGTTGTATGTGATTCTCTCGCAGCTTGGTCACGCAAATGCACATGCAAAAGTAATGCAGCTTGTGTATTTAGCACGCGCAAACAAGTCAACGCTTCACGCAACAGTTGAAGTGGATCCTGAGATGCAGCCGTTTGTGGATCAGTTTTCTGATGTGCATCGAACGATCCTGCAACACCCCGAGCAGTACCTTGGTGAGGCGAAAAGGGGGACATTAGAAATTGCGGAGCGGTGGAAAGTTGAGTTTCAACTCTGAATCCTCTTAGAACGACAATGCATATGAAGGCATTGGTTACGGACCAATGCCTTCGCTGCTATATATAATGAACAATGATTAAGAACATTGACAATAATTTTAACCCTGCTAACATTAAAAATGTATGAAGAATAACCCTGCTAAAATTTGGACTCGCATATCAATTCCATGTACATCCACCGCGAATTAGAAAAAGAAATACAGCCATTCCTCAAACGCCGAGAGGCGCTTGCCATCGTAGGACCACGGCAAGCGGGGAAAACAACATTTCTGACTCATCTCGTCAAGTATTTTGAGAGCAAGCGCAAGCGGGTTCGTTTTTTTACGTTCGAAAATCGCACTGATGTGGAACTCTTTGAAAAAGATATTCATGACTTCAAACAACTTATCGAGCCGTACGACTGTGTCATCATTGATGAGTTTCAATACGCGAAAGAAGGTGGGCAAAATCTGAAATATCTCTATGATACGACAAATATCAAGTTCATCATTTCCGGATCATCTTCACTTGAGCTTACATTTCAGACGGGACGCTACATGGTCGGACGACTACTCACATTCAATCTTGGGCCGTTTTCATTTCGCGAATATCTTTCATATGTTGAACCGGAACTATTCCAGGCACTCACAAAAAAAATTAGCCACACAAAATTGTCGAGCTTCAAGATCGAACAGGGTTTTGGCGATGTGCTGCATGAACGTCTGACACACGCACTCGAAATATACTGCATATATGGGGGGTATCCCGCAGTTGTTTTGGCGAGAACAATGGCAGAAAAACAGAAGCTACTTGAAGGCATCATTAACACGTATCTGTTGAAGGAAATAAAAGGACTTCTACATCTGGCATCTGAACGGGGGTTACTTACTACTACGCGTTTACTTGCTGCACAGATTGGTAATTTAGTCAGCTACCAAGAATTGAGCGCCAGTTCATCGCTCTCATATCAGGAAGTGAAGCGGCACATTAGCATACTGGAGAAAACGTTCATTCTACGCATTGTTCGACCATTTTTCAAGAACAAGCGCACTGAAGTTGTCAAGAACCCCAAGACCTTCTTTCTCGATCTTGGGTTGCGTAACTTCTTACTATCTGATTTTCGTCCACTGCAGACACGGAACGATTTCGGCGCGATTATGGAAAATCATGCGTATAATGCGCTTTCCTCGCTCCATCCAGGAAGGGAGATTCGATTTTGGCGCACAAAAAGCAAAGCAGAAGTCGACTTTGTTATTGAAAAGGAGGGACGTCTCTATCCACTTGAAGTAAAATATAGCGGTCGTCCAAAGATTGGCAAAAGTCTATATAGTTTTATTAATAAATTCAACCCCGACAGCGCGTTTGTACTTACCAGGGACATCCAAGACAAACAAAAGATCGGGGAAACAACGGTGAGGTTTACGCCACTAAGCTATTTGTAGTAGTATTCATCCATGGAAAAACTACTTATCATTTTTTTATTCGCCCTGATTGCCGAGCTAATCGACGGCGGTATCGGCATGGGGTATGGGGTGAGCTTAACCACGCTACTACTCTCGATTGGTATCGGGACTGCGGTCGCGAGCGCGTCAGTTCACATGGCCGAAGTTTTTACCACGCTGTTTTCCGGCCTGTCTCATTTTAAACTCGGCAATTTCGACAAGAAAATTTTTGCCTTTCTAGCCATCCCTGGAGTCATTGGTGGTGTACTCGGGGCATACGGAGCGGTGAAATTTCAAGATGCGAGCTCGATTAGGCCAATCATTTCGGGCATTTTGCTGGTCTTGGGCACTTTGATCGTCGTAAAGTTTATTGAAAAGAAAGAGATGTTGGAGCACGAGTATGAACGTCCGCGGATACGGCACCTCGCACCGCTGGGGTTTGTCGCTGCATTTGTTGATGCATTGGGCGGGGGAGGGTGGGGGCCGATTACGACCCCGACGTTAATAATGAACAACGCGCACCCCAAACAAGTCATTGGATCGGTTAATTTCGCTGAATTTTTTGTAACACTGGCGATTTCCATTACATTCTTCCTTGCTTTGCCGAAGATTGATCTTGCGATTGTGGTCCCCATGATCATCGGGGGATTGATAGCGGCTCCAATTGCTGCGCGGATCACGAAGAAATTGCCGCACCGAACTGTGGGCATAATGGTGGGAGTGCTGATCATGCTATTGAGCCTGCGGACTCTTATAATGGCGATGATGCCTTGACAAGGCGATACACATGGACTAACATTAGTTTAATTATTTTCTTTACTATGCGCGTCATTAATACTCACTACGCAAAAACATACTTATCAAAAATCCTTGATGATGTTTCTCATGGTGCTGAATTCATCATTGGAAAAGCGGGGAAACCGATAGCGAAACTAGTTCCAATTCAGCAAATAGCATCTATAAGAACAGGCGGCCAGCTTAAGGGTAAAATATTTATCTCTGACGACTTTGATGAGTTACCGGATTCTTTCTCAAAGCATTTTATCCTCCATGACAAGCCGAAAATTAAACGGTAAAACGTCATCGGTAACCTTTATTTTTGTATGGCATACTTACTTGATACCCACGTATTGTTATGGTGGTTTCAGAAACCCGGGTCACTTTTACAGAAAGCCCAATCAGCAATTCAACAGCGATCCCAGGGCGTTTATGTGAGCAGTGTATCAACATGGGAGATACTAATTAAGCGGTCACTGGGGAAAATACGAGTGCCAAATCGACTCTTTTCCTTTATTAAATCTCAAGGATTCCTTGAACTGCCAATTACAATCGAGCATACGCTTGGATTAACTGAGCTTCCGTTGTACCACCAAGACCCCTTTGACCGGCTTTTAGTTGCACAAGCACAGGCGGAAAATTTGATATTGATTACGGCTGATACTCACATAATGGAGTATGACGTTCGTATTATTAAGGCAAAATGACAATGCACAACCAAACTTTAATCGTTTTTCATCGCGGTGGAGGAAAGTCACTAGACTACGCGCCTAACTGTTTGGTTACTTTTAAGTGGGCTGTCTCATTTGGTGCGAAAGCTGTCGAATATGATGTTGTCTATTGTAAGGAGAATGATGAAGGTTTCATGGTTGTTGTAGAGCCGCAACTAATAAAGGAGAACAACCTCAATATTAATAATTTGCAATGGAAGGATGTCGCAGCCTTAGATACCGGCAATACAGTTATGGGGCTTAGCAGGGTTGCAAAATTCAATACAGTTTTCGAGCTATTTCAGGGAGCTGGTATAAGTCAGCAAATACACATTAAGGGTGGTAGTCAGCGCACCGTAGCGACTCTAGTAGGGAATTTGCGCAGTACCGCGAACATCCTTGTTACTTCATTTGATTTAAATACTCTGGATAAGGTCCACGAGGCGAATAGGAAAGTTCCTATAGGATGGATTGTGAAACCAGATAATACAAGTGCGAGCGAGGGAGGCGAGGATCTCACAAAGCTTGTCAGTGCGCATCCGGAAGCCTTCGAAATGTATAACGAAGAAGAGATCCGAACAATAATTTTACGAGCAAAGCAACACAAAATAGACACGATCATTTTGTGTGGGCCGCGTGTGAGAGAAAAAAAGATAGTTACACGCATTCAGTCAGAAGGAATAAAGGTTGGCGCTTGGGGCGTCGGTTCAAATGTTGGCATCGGAAAGACACTCATTGCATCCGGTATTGATAGGTTTACTATCGATAATCCAGAAGAATTATTCCAAAATTTGTAGCGTATGCCAGTCAAAATCACCTATTTCGTCCACGGAACAACTACAGACAACGAACAAGAACTCACCACTGGCTGGGCGCCAGGGGAGTTGTCGGAGTTGGGGCGAAAACAGGCGATTGAATTAGGTACACTCGTTGCTGATACAGAGTTTGATGTCGTGTTTTGTTCTGATCTAAGGCGGGCAGTTGATTCCGCAGAGCTTGGATTTGGAGATACATATAAGATTATTCAGGATGCACGCCTACGCGAGTGCAATTATGGCGATTTAACAGGGAAACCATCCGATATTGTAAAAGGGGGCATGCTTCAGCGGATTAATGCGCCTTTTCCTAATGGTGAAAGCTATATAGACGTGGAACGGCGAATTGCTGAGTTTCTTGATCTCCTTAAACAGCAATACAAAGGGAAGCATCTAGCCATTGTTGCACATCAAGCTCCGCAACTAGCCCTTGAAGTATTACTCAAGGGCAAAACATGGGAACAGGCGATCAATGAGGACTGGCGGAAGACTGGATCATGGAGGCCGGGGTGGATCTATGATATTTTATGAATTCGAGAGGGACGTATATTTTTGCGATTCTTTTCTCTCGAATACGCCTTTTATTTTGAGGCATTTAGCGATTCGAGTAGACAGTTATATTGGTGATTATACGAGACTACATTATTTTTTTGTCAGTCAGCATAGTGTGACAAATATCAAGACATAACCCACATCTTCCACTTCTCCGGTATTATTAGGGCGGGGGAGTAGTTGGTTTTTTCGCGGCAGTTCAAGTAAAACGTGAAAACCTTGCTTTATTTGTAATTTTTTTGTACATTAAAGAAAAGTCCTTTATCGCATTATGATATATTATCCACGGAGAGGTGGTTGAGTGGACGAAAACGCAGCTCTCGAAAAGCTGTAGGGCGATTACGCTCTCGAGGGTTCGAATCCCTCCCTCTCCGCCAGTGATTTTATTCAGCAGACAAAGAGTTTTAGGCCACAGGGTTAAAGAGATTCGAATTATGAGAGAAAAAGCAATAATTCACATGGATTCCAAGTATCTTTTGGATCTCTACTCCAAGCTAGAAAGTATGGGGATTAAAATTTGGATTGACGGCGGCTGGGCGGTTGATGCTTTGCTTGGGAAACAAACTCGCCCTCACGAAGACTTAGATATTGCCATCGAGCGTAATAAGCTTTTGGAACTTAGGAGTTATTTGATAGCTCACGGCTACCGAGACGTCGAAAGAGAAAAAAATAAGATGTGGGACTTAGTAATGAACGATGGCAATGGGCATGAAATTGAAGTTCACACCTTTGATCTTGATGATAATGGCATGGTACTCAAGGAGGATTACTGGGACGGCTATTCTGTGGATTCACTCAATGGAGTCGGGTATATCGAAGGGTACAAAGTAAGATGCGTGAGCGTAGAACAACTTATTAAAACTCACCGGAACGACAGGCGAGAACTAAAGGAAAAGGACTATAAAGATATACGAGCGCTATGTGATAAATTCAAGATTGAATATCCGGAGGGATTACGCATATGAAGAATATAAATTTTCAATTATCTCAACATGGCTGAAATTGAAACGTTGCACCGAATAAAAACATGCATTTAGATAATAAAATTGTTGTAATAACGGGGGGTAGCCAAGGATTTGGCAAAGCGCTTGCTAGATTTTTTATTGAAGAAGGCTCTAAAGTCGTTATTAGCAGCAATGACAAAGAGGGTCTAAAAACGACTGCAAACGAACTTTTCGCTGATTGTTTCTTCGCAGACGTAACATCGAAAGAAGATGTAACGAAACTCGGCGAGTATGTTTTTCGGAAATACGGTGTAATTGATATATGGATTAATAATGCCGGGATCCAGGTCGCCCCAGGGCCGATGGAAAAAATTGACTCTCACGAATTGCATCGTTTATTCAGCATTAACTTCTTTGGATATTTCTATGGTTGCCAGGTTGCGCTTTCCTATATGAAACAGCAAGGCCATGGCTTAATTATTAACGTCAATTCCACTGCTGGCCTTGAAGGAAAGGCCGAAATCTCCGCATATTCTTCTTCGAAGTTTGCGATACGGGGTTTAACTGAATCAATACGTAAAGAAATAAAGGACTCGAATATTAAAATGTACGGAGTATTCCCAGGAGGCATGCAGACAGAGATATACAAAGATAAACATCCTGCCGATCTGAATGAATACATGGAAGTAGAGCCCGTTGCGAAAAAGGTAGTTGAAAATGTAAAAGCAGCGAGACCAAAAATAGATTTAATTATCAGAAGACCTATTAGTTAAAAGAACTAAAATCCACTTGCCCGTTCCTTTACTTATGCCTTAAGCACTGGTATGGTTAAGGGGTTATTCATATTATATTTATGCCCAAGAACCCCGCCATCAATCAATCGAAAACTCAATCACTCGTTACCCCACCTCCGGTGGTGGTTATTTTAGGGCATATTGATCATGGGAAAAGCACGCTGTTGCACAAAATTCGCGAGGCAAAGGCGCCCAAGGAAGCAGGAGATATTACGCAGCACATCGGGGCGTATCAGGCGCTGGTGAGCCAAAAGACAGGAAAAAAAGGCCAGAAAGCGAATCAGCTGATTACGTTTATTGATACACCTGGGCATAAGGCTTTCGACACCGTGCGTACCCACGGAACAAGCATTGCCGACGTGGCAATTGTGGTCGTTGCAGCAGACGAAGGCGTAGAGGCGCAGACCAAAGAGGTATTGGCATTGGTGCAAGCTGCAAAGTTGCCATATATTATCGCAGTCAACAAGATTGATAAGCCCGGGGCGAATGTGCAAAAAATTAAGCAGGATCTCGGACAATTCAACGTATATATCGAGGAATGGGGCGGAGAAGTGCCGCTTGTAGAAGTATCAGCGCTCAAAGGCACGGGGATTGATCAGTTACTTGAAATGATTTTGCTTGTGTATGCAATGCAGGAACGCACGGTTCGTGTCGACGGGCATGCACAAGGTGTTGTGTTAACCGCAGGCATAGATCCAAAATCAGGACGTTATGCGACGCTGTTAGTCGAAGAGGGGACGCTCAATATCCGCGATACTATCTATATCAAACGCAATGAAAACAGGATCCGCATTATGACTGATGCAACAGGCGCTCCGATCACACAGGCCGGCCCTTCGACGCCGGTTTTTATTCGTGGAATTAAAGAGATTCCATCGCCCGGGGACCGATTTTCAACTGACAAAACAGCCACAACAACCGTAACAGCAGCAATAGCAACAGATGCAGCGGCAGTTAGCGCAGAACAATCAGCAGTCGTAGGCCCGGCCCGCGACCCATTTGCAAAAGAAACCCATAAATTCGTTGTTATCATTAAGGCAGATGGTCAAAGTTCGCTTGATGCAATCAAAAAAAGCCTCGACGAAATTAAGATTCAGGACTTTAAGATCATCCATCTGGGTATTGGCAATATTACAAAAAGCGACGTAGAGCTCGCCATGGTGAGAGGCGCGCTTATTTTCGGTTTTGACGTGGTGATTGATCCGCAAGCAGCGGGGATGATCAAGCAGCGGTTGATTTTTGTAAAAACATTTACTATTATTTATGATTTGATTGATGCGGTAACCAAGGTGGTACGAGAAGGCCTTGTTGCAAAGATAATCCGAGAAGACGTGGGGCGGCTACGCGTGTTGAAAGTGTTTATGCAAAAGCGCGGGTCCATGATTGTGGGCGGCAAAGTAGAGGAGGGGAAGATATCGAAAGGCGCGAAGGTTGAAGTAGTGCGAAAAGGTCCAGCGAGCGGCGCTGACGCAGCAGAAGGCGCTACAGGGCAAGTCGTAGTCGGTACCGGTATTATAAAAGAGCTCCAACAAGGCAAGGCAGAAGTCAAAGAAGTCGGGAAGGGCTTTGAGTGCGGTATTACATTCCAAGGAGAACCCATAATCCAAGAAAACGACGTCCTACGGGCCTATGTCGAACGTTCCGAGCTACCTGAGCTTTGAACCGACGGCTCAACCGAGTCACCGGAAAGAGCGGGTAGCACATGCAGTCAAAGAGGCACTTGTCACCATTCTTCAGAAAGAGAGCGTCCTTGAGAGCGCTGCAATGATGACGATTACGAAAGTTGTCGTGTCGGACGACTACCAATGGGCTGATATGTGGGTGAGCGTGTATCCATTTTCTCATACAGACGAAGTTATAGAGGAGTTGCAGTCGCAAATAATGTTTCTGCAAAAGGAATTAAACAAAAAAGTGCCGATGAGGCATACGCCAAAGCTGCGTTTTCACGCAGATACCACGAGCCATGACAAAGAAGCAGCTAGCAAAAAAATCGCAGAGCTCATCGAAGGTGACGAGTCAGCATAGCCCCGAGAAAGTCCTCGAGCTCGCGCTATGGAACAAAATTTCCAACGCGCAGCATATTGTTATTGTATCGCACAAAGACCCTGACGGTGATGCCATCGCAGGGATTTTAGCGTTATGGCATATGTTGCAGCAGGCGAGCGCAGCGGGGGAGATTGTTGCAAAGCGTGAGGTCATACATATGTTCAACCCAGGTCCCAAGCCAGTGGCATTTCAGTTTTTACCCGGATTTGAGGAGATCGAGTTCGACGCAGGCGAGATTGATTGGTCCCCAAAGGGGTTGGTTGTCGTGGGAATGGATTATGCGTCGTGGTCGCGAACGGGGCTTGCGGATCATGTGGCAGCGCAATCCCTCACCGACGCGTATATCGTTACCATTGACCACCACCCGCCGCGGCAGGAGCAGCGCGGAGCTGTTGTTCTGGTGAATCCGGATGCGTCGAGTTGCTGCGAAATGCTTTTTTACACGGTCCCGATCTGGAATAAAGAGGTTGCTACGCCAGGCATCGAGATAACGCGCGATATTGCAACGTGCCTCATGACTGGCATCATTACTGATACCGGCGGATTTAAGCACGCAAATACGTCCCAGCGTACTCTGAAGGCCGCCGAAGCATTATTGCTACAGGGAGCACCTATGCACCAGTTGATGACCCTATTTACCTCAATTCCACGCGAAGCAATCGGTATCTGGCAGTGGGCTATCGGGGCGATTCAGTTTGATGAGGCGGGTCAGTTCGCGTATTGCCTGATACCGCACGCAGTGCTCAAGCAATTTCAATCTGACAGCGAAGCGCTGGGTGGGTTATCGAATGTGATTGCAACGATCCCAGAAGCGCGCTTTGGGTTGTTGTTGCGAGAGGAGGGGACAGAACAGACAGCAGCAGGCACCATCAGCGGCAGCTTGCGCTCAACCACTGAACATAATTATGACTGTTCAGCATTGGCGCAGAAGCTGGGTGGTGGCGGGCATCGGCTCGCCGCAGGGTTCACCGGGGAAGGTACACTCGAGCAAGTCCTTGAAAAAGTGAGGGAATTGGCGTAGCATTGTGAATGAGAGCCTTGTTCTACGAGTGCGCGTGTAGCTCAGCTGGTTAGAGCGCGGACCTTATAAGTCCGTGGCCGATGGTTCGAGTCCATCCACGCGCAGGGGAGTTGTTTGAAAAAAGAGATAAGATACAGAAGCATTTCGGGCGGTTAGCTCAGCTGGTTAGAGCGCTACATTGACATTGTAGAGGTCACAGGTTCGAGTCCTGTACCGCCCAAATATATGAAAAACAAGGCAAACACAATTTTTCCTGGAGCCATCATTCTTCTTGTCGCTATTTTTTCGGTGGTTGCCTTTTTTATTGATCAGGGTAGCAGTAGGAACATTTTGAATCCAAACGAAGACGTAGTTTCCAGCGAAGACGTTCCGATTAGTAATAACCCAGTGTCGGAGTCTCCCGAATATCGACTCTATCATAATGAAGAAATAAGGCTTGAATTTGAATATCCTGAGAACTGGCTTATTGAAAGCCACAACCTTGATGAGCGCGGATTATACGGAGACATTGTTTCATTATCTACCTCTAACACCAAAGAATTAGTTGCACGAGAGGAATTAATACCAAGTTATGCTGAGAATTTTGTAGTGAGTTGGTGGTCCAGTATCAACAATGATTATGCGCAGGGCGGAAGCGTGCTCGAGAGTGCAACGCTAAACGAATATATCTCATCACTCTCCGCAATGAAGAAAAAGATTGGTGAGATCAACGTTGATGGACGCATTGCATATGAGGTGTTGAGCGGCGGCTTTGGTCAAAACTACGCGATTATGCTCGGAGGAACAAGAGAGAGCCCGGGGGTTTGGGAGTTTGCTTTTCCTCGAACCTGGGACAAAGAACAATTAACCGATGAGGATAGGCGAATTATTTCAACTATTCGCTTTATTGAATTGTAGCATCAAGCCATTGAGTCAACCTATGACCATCATCTACGATTCTCCCGACATGGTTGCGGTTAATAAGCCCGCTGGTATTATCACGCACCCAGTCGACGCTACAGATACACAGCTAAGCATCGCAGGCTGGTTCCGCGAACACTATCCGGCGAGCGCGGGAGTAGGGGATGAACCTACGATACGGCCGGGTATTATGCATCGGCTCGATAAAACAACGTCTGGGGTATTACTATTGGCGAAAACCCAGCAGGCATTCGATGCTCTCAAGGCCCAATTCAAAAATCGTACGATCTCAAAGGAGTATCGCGCATTAGTACACGGGATTATACACGAAAATCAGGGGACTATTGAAAAACATATTACTCGATCACGACGTGCTGCGTTTAAGATGCGCGTTGGCGATGAGAGCGAGGGACGACCCGCGGTGACGATGTATGCAGTGTTGCAGCGGTTTATGCAGAACGACGACAATGGCGAGGCAAAGGACGCGAGCGAAGGCGCTACATACCTATCAGTATTTCCCAAAACAGGCCGCACCCACCAAATCCGCGTACACCTCCAAGCGATCCACCACCCCATTATTGGCGATCAAAAATATGGATTCAAGCGAATGGATCATCATGGGCTCGAGCGACTGTTCCTCCATGCGTATGCGGTGGAATGCCTTAGTCCAACAGGGGTTCGACTGCGCCTCGAAGCTGAATTGCCACCAGACCTACAAAGAGTTTTGGATTCATTGGCGGCGAAGAATGTGTAGTTATAAGCACAAGATTTTTTGACCATAGTAGAAAAATCTTGCAAACTTTTTTGACTATGGTAGAAAATATCGGAATCGATGAACACAAATCCTTGATTTTTCTCCATGGGTACGGTATGTTGTAGCATACATTGAATACATGCGATTATGACCCAGCAACTTATTCGAACAATTACAACAGCACACCGACGCACAAAGCTCCCAAAGCTCGCTATTGGCGACGTGGTGAAAGTTATGCAGAAGGTGAAAGAAGGCGACAAGGAGCGTTTGCAGCCGCTTGAAGGCACCATTATTTCCATGAAACACGGGGTTGGCACCGAAGGCATGATTACGATCCGCGCGAAATATGGCAATTATTACATGGAACGAACATTTCCGTTGCATTCACCGAAGATTTCGAGCATCAAGGTTTTGCGACATTCAAAAGTTCGCCGAGCTAAGCTCTATTATGTACGTCAGCAAACAGGGAAGAAATCCTCGATGCGCCGGATCAACCTTTCAGATACAGAGACAGCAGCGGAGGTAGTACAGCAGGAGGTGGAGGCAGTCGCATTGCCTAAAGAAGCAGCTCCCGCAGTAGTGGAAGCAGCAGACGTTGTTCAGGCGAAGCCAGAAGCTCCAGTTGAAGCTAAAGAGGAAACCAGGACAGGGCCGACTTCAGAAGTAAAAGTTTAAGGCGGATCAACAAAATACATAAGCCCAGATGGCGGAATTGGCATACGCAGCAGGTTGAGGGCCTGTGCCTCACGGCGTGTGGGTTCGAGTCCCACTCTGGGCAGAGAGCGTCGCGATATGGCAGGGAGGCGGGCAGGTTTTTGGGCGCGTGGGCACTTAGCTCAGCTGGCTAGAGCATCTCGTTTACATCGAGGGGGTCGGGGGTTCGAGTCCCTCAGTGCCCATAAGGGTTCGAGAGGGGAATTAAATCGCAGCACGACGATTGTGGTCAAATGGCACATTGTATTTTTCATAACGCCGCGGTAGCTCAGTGGTAGAGCAGAGGCCTGGATTCTTCGGGCCATTTCGCAGTAATGCGTTACAAAAAACTGGGTGAACTCGGGGAAACCCTTCATTGCAGGTTGCAAAGGGCAATCCCGAGCCAAGCCGCATACCTTGCATGCTATGGAAACGTGTGCGGAAGGTGTAGAGACTATCCCGTAAGGGAGTACTGCCTCGATTGTATGAGGCGGGAAGCGCCCAGCTCCTACTGATAATTCGTCAGCAGGATGATGATATAGTCCAACCTCTAGCGAAAGCTAGAGACCAACAAGGAAGAGCCTTGTGTCGTCAGTTCGATTCTGACTCGCGGCATAGTAAAAGTTGAACATTGACAAACGAACAGCTGTGATATAATATAAATATATTATACAGTGGTTCAATAATATGAGTTATTATGAGGAATGATAAGCATATTGCAGAGAGGTTGCGCCGAAAAGGTTTAAGCTATAGCAAAATAGCCAAGGAATTAGGCATTGCAAAAAGTACCCTTTCTGATTGGTTTTCGAGGACAACTTGGTCGCGCGACATTAAAGCGGATTTAACTGGGCGAGCTAATTACATTAGCCGAAAGCGTTTACGACTGATCAATAAGGCGCGCTGTGAACGTTTTGAGGCGATTAGAGAAAGTAATAGACAGCAAGCCGAAAAAGAATTTCCGATGTTGTTGGAAAATCCGCTTTTTGTAGCCGGGATTAATTTGTACTGGGGGGAGGGGGACAGTAAGGCAGAGAATGCTGTTGTGCGTCTAGCAAACACGAATCCTGAAATGATACGAATTTTCTCACGATTCTTGAGGGAAGTGTGTGAAGTACCTCCGGAAAAATTTCGGGCAAGTTTAGTTCTATATCCCGACCTAAAAGATGAAGTGTGTAAGAAATTTTGGAGCAAAGCAAGTGGCGTTCCCCTTGAACAATTTCATAAAACACAATATATTCAAGGGAAACATCCTACAAAGCGACTATCTCATGGGATTTGTTCAGTAATTGTCGGTGGCAGGGGTTTTAAAGAAAAGGTGTTGCAATGGATTAAGTTATTTTATACCACCTATTAGTCATATGCGGGCGTCGTATAACGGTTATTATATCTGCTTGCCAAGCAGAAAATGGCGGTTCGATTCCGCTCGCCCGCTAAGACAGACTTTTTCAAACCTTATGAAACACCATCAAGTTGCTGAACGTGTTACCGATGCCTATCTGTCGTCGAAAGACGATCTCGCCCATTGGATGCTGAAAGAGCATGTGCAAGTTGTGGCTGCGAACGCGGAAGAATTATCGAAAAAGTATGGCGCTAATGAAGATTTAGCTGTCGCGGGGGCGTGGCTCCATGATCTTGGTGATGCTTTTGTGCGGAGACATGCGAGCGATCACGAAGCAATTTCGGTTCGAGAAGCTTGCAAAATATTGAAAGATTCCGGATATTCATCGGAGGAAATTAGAGAGGTTACAGAGGTGATTATCGCTCTCCATTCTTGCAAGGAAGGCAATTTGCCCCAAACTCCTGAAGGAAAAGTGCTTGCTACCGCTGATGCCTTTGCGCACCTTTCTACTGATTTTTATCTTCAGTTTGCATGGAAACATATGCCCGAGGGCAAGTCGTATGAAGAATTTATTGCGTGGGTAGGTGCAAAAATTGAGCGAGATTTTCACAATAAGATTTTTTTTGACGATGTAAGGGACGAAATGAGGGAGAGGTATAAGGCGTTAAAGATTGTATTTACTCGGAACAACATATGAAACCCGGCATTGATCATATTGGTGTCGCTGTATGCGCACTCATCCTTAATGAAAACAAGGAAATTTTTCTTGCGAAGCGAAGTCAAAATTGTCGCAATGGAAAGGGATATTGGGAGGCGCCTGGAGGAAAGGTTGAATTTGGCGAGCGGCTAGCTGATGCAATCAAGAGGGAAATATACGAAGAACATGGGGTTGAGATAGAAATTTTGAAGCAGTTTCCTGCAATGGATCATATAGTGCCGGAGGAGCAGCAGCATTGGGTTACGACTGCGTTTGTTGTGGGCATCGAAGGGGAACAGGCGCCGAAAATAATGGAGTCTGATAAGTGTGATGCCGTAGGTTTTTTTGCCCTCGATAACTTACCGCAGCCACTTGCCTCAATTACAAAAATTGACATCGATTATTTCATAAAACAGAGATCCCTCCAGGACTAACAAGACCAGCCATTGACTTTTTTCACCAATCTGCTATACTGGCAACATCGTAGGAAATCCCTCATCGGGATTTTTTATTTCGCTCTCCAGAGGAGGGAGGAGGCGTCGCGACGTTCACACTTAGATGACTTCTATGAGAAAATTAGCACCATGGCTGCTCATATCGTTGATATATACGTTTGCATTTCCGCAGCATTCATTGGCGGCGGAGATCAGTAACCCTGAACAAGTGCTGATATTTCCGTACGATGAGGAGTTGGTACAGGCATATCAAAATATGGAGAGTCGGCGAGATCGATTTATGACAGTGTTTATCACCGCATATTCTTCGACTCCGGATCAGACCGATTCGTCGCCGTTTATAACCGCAGCAGGTACACGCGTTCGTCCAGGCATAGTAGCAGCAAATTTTTTGCCCTTTGGCGCACGGATTCGTATACCGAAATTGTTTGGTGAGCGCATCTTCATAGTTGAAGACCGCATGGCAGAACGACACGATGATCGAGTAGATGTCTGGTTTCCAACACGAGGGCAGGCACTGGCGTTTGGTGCAGCGTATAGCACCATTGAAATTGTCGACTAGTCGCTAAATATTAACACGCGGTGCTTCTCGGTTCGTACGAGGAACCAAGGAGATAGAAGCACTCCACAACAGAGCCCTTTTGTACTAGAGAGCAGAGGGGTTTTGTTGTATTTTGGTGAGATCACCATGCAGGCACACCGGATCCATGGCCTCAATTTCGTCCATGTAGGGGAGTCCTGATGGCATACCGTTTAGGAAGAATATTTTTTTATGGTTCACATATGCCTGCCCCATTTCCATGAGCACGTTGCCGCCGATGTAGTTGTCTATATCAGGAACGCGCTTTTTTGCATTTACGATAAGAATGGCCTCGCTCGAAACGATACCCTTATAATGCTCGTGGAAATAGTTATTTTCTCGCTTTATAGCCGCTCGCTCACCCTTTTTCCAGCGACTGACTATATCTTGCCGGTCTCCTCGTACAAAAGCCTCGTAATGCGGATGAATGGTGGCATTGTGGCCGAGCTCGCACAGCTGGTTTTTTGTCGCAACCATTTCTTTCATAAAGCTTGAGCTGCCGAGGACGTAGATGGTCATTGGAGATTTATTGAGTCACGCTTCAAACTCGCCAGTTTTTTTGTTTTTGTACACGTTGTTCCATGGGAAAATTTTTCCATTCATTGTAACATATACACCATGGGGAAGCGTTTGCGCAAATGCGAGTGCAGCACCCAAGTTGAATAATCCATCAGAACTTCCAAATTTATATGGAACCATCGCCCCAGTTAAAACAATCGTCTTATTCTTGATAGAGCCTGCTAGAATCTTGGCGGTATCCGCCATGGTATCTGTTCCGTGGGTGATCACAATTTTATCCAAGGGTTCTTTTTTGCAATTGTCTAGAATAATTGCTCTGTCGGCAGCTGTCATATCCAAGCTGTCAATCATCATAAGCGTTCGGATATCGACATCGAGCCTAGATCGTCCGAGATGAAGCATTTCCGGCAGATGAGTGTCTTTAAAAAATAACTCGCCAGTCAGTTCATTATATTCTTTGTCGAACGTTCCACCGGTGACAAATATTTTGAGTTTCATTTTGGGCTGTTATATGATCGCCGGCTTGCCGCTTCCTGTTCCATCGCTATGGCGAAATCTCGCTCTTCAATAATTTTTGCCAAGAGTACCTGTTTTTCTGCCTCATTAAAGGCTGAATTGAGTTGGTGCTCTAATACTAACATTCGTTCTCGCGCAGCGCGGACCATTTCCTCATATTTTTGGGCGTACATCTCATTGATTTGCATCTCCATCTTTTCGCCATTGCCAGCTTTATCATATAAACCTTCCCAATATTTTCTGGCTTGTTCTGCATCAATAGTTGCATTTGGATTTGCTTTAATCATGTCTTTAATCTTCCCCAGGATCGTCTGTTCTTTCAGTTCATATGCCCTTATTTCTTCCGGACTTATTTCGTCAATCATTAAGGCGCGACCCGGGTCTCCTTCTGGAGCAGTAAAACCGCGAATTCTAACTTTTTTGCCTGCAACGTCTATAATGTCTCCGGTTCCAATACCCATTATTTGTTCGGTGACAGTTTCCTGCCCTGCTTCAACTTTATCCTCCTGACCTAGTGGGGCGCCTTCAAGATTGGCCATGACGATTGTTGTTAGAGTTAATTATTAAAAAGTTATCAGCTATTAGTTTTGGTGCCCGGAGAGGGAGTCGAACCCTCATGCCTTTCGGCACAACATTTTAAGTGTTGCGCGTAAACCATTCCGCCATCCGGGCGAGCTGCCGAGAGATGGGTACGGATAATCTCAAATAACAAATTTGCAACTACTACGCTGCGACTTTCTAGAGGCCCCGGGCGGAATTGAACCGCCGTAAAGGGTTTTGCAGACCCTTGTCTAAGCCACTCGACCACGGAGCCATAAGCCTACTATACCGTGCAAAATCGTCAGAATCAAGGTTATGCATGTGGCCTTATATAGGTTGTAGTTCAAGCTCCAGCTGGCTGCGGCGTTGGCATGCCAACCAATTTCTCGAAATCAGCTCGTTCAAGGTTTTCTTTTTTGATGAGTTCTGATGCTACTTTTTCGAGTAACCGGCGCTTTTTCTTAAGTATATCTTGTGCTGTTTTGAGTGCTTTTTTAATTGCGGAAGAAACCTCGCTGTCTATAAGTGCTGCGGTGTGTTCCGAATAAATGCGGCGCTCGGTCAATTCACGTCCCAAGAAAACTTTTTCGTGCGCTTCATCGTACGCAACAGGGCCGATTTTGTCACTCATGCCATAGCGAGTCACAATGCTGCGAGCTAAGTCAGCAGCGCGTTTCAGATCGCTGGAAGCGCCAGTCGTTACCTCGCTGAATACGAGTAATTCCGCGGCATAACCGCCCAATAATGTGGCTAGTTCATCGAGGAACTGACTGCGAGTATGATAGTGTCGCTCTTCCTCCGGAAGCTTTAGTGTAAAGCCCCCTGCGCTTCCACGCGCTACAATAGAGACTTTACGTATCGGATCGGTGTTGGGGAGTATGTGTGCCACAAGTGCGTGTCCAGCTTCATGATAGGCGGCAATGCGCTTTTCTTTTGCTGAATAAATGCGGCTTTTTTTCTCTGAACCGAGTAATACTTTTTCGAGCGCTTCGTACAAATCTCCGTCGTGAATGGTTTTTTTGTTATCTACCGCAGCGCGTATCGCTGCTTCGTTGAGCAGGTTTTCGAGGTCAGCGCCCGAGAATCCAACGGTGCGTTCTGCGAGTTCACGCAGCTTTACATCCTTTGATAGCGGCTTATTCGTTGCGTGAATTTTCAAAATTTCGAAACGCTCATTGATATCTGGCATGTCGAGCATGACAGTTCGGTCGAAGCGACCGGGGCGTAATAACGCGGGGTCGAGCACGTCTGGACGGTTGGTTGCAGCCAGCACAATAAGCCCGGTATCGCGTTCAAATCCATCCATCTCTGAAAGAATTTGGTTCAGCGTTTGTTCGCGCTCGTCATGTCCGCCGCCTAAGCCGGTACCACGCATCCGGCCGACCGCGTCGATTTCATCAATAAAGATAAGGGCTGGGGCATGTTTTTTCGCTGTTTGGAATAAATCGCGAACGCGTGAGGCGCCTACACCAACGAACAGCTCGACGAATTCACTGCCTGATGCATGAAAGAAAGGTACATTTGCTTCACCAGCAACTGCTCGGGCGAGCGTTGTTTTGCCAGTTCCCGGGTTTCCGATGAGTAACACGCCTCGCGGAATCTTTGCTCCCATATCCAAATACTTTTTCGGATTTTTGAGAAAATCTACAATTTCCTTGAGTTCCTCTTTTGATTCTTTAAGTCCGGCTACGTCAGCGAATGTGGCTTTTTTCTTGCCTCGGAAATCAGCAACCCGTGCATTACTTTTACCGAATCGCATAGCTGACATTTGTCCGCGCTGTGCTTGTCGCATCATATACCAAATGAAACCGCCAATAATGAGCAGTGGCAACAACGTAGAAATGAGCGTGCCAAGCAGCAATGAATTGGTTGATTCTGACTCGAATGTGACCTCGATTCCTTCCAACACCGAAGGTTCCAATCCATATGTATTCAGTAATTCAAATACGCTTGCCCCGCGTTCTTTATTCGTAACAACAACAGTATTATCAGTCTTTGTAACCTCGATGATCTCATCCCGCACTACGAGCGACTTTACCTGCTTGTCGCGAAGTTCTTGCGCGAATGTCGAAAAATTAATTTTATCAGTTGGACGCGTGTGGGTGGGGTCATTCACTACGGTGAAAAGCCCTGCAATAATGACAATTGACAGCAATGCAAGCAAAAAATTCCGGATAAGATTACTCATGCTTTGCTTCGGCGGACTGTTTTTCTGGTTTTGTCGGTTGTTCTGCTGCGTCATGCTTTATTTCTTTCTTAACCTCTTTTGTAATTTTTTTGTCGCCCATGTCATCTGCGCTAAGTAGTTTTAAGCTCATGCGATGTTCCTCGGGCTTCATGGATGTGATTTTGAACATGTATTCCTCGCCAACCTTGATTGCTTTTTCCATGGCATCACTAGTACCGAACTGTGATATATGCGCCAATCCGTGAATATCCTTATCGAGATACACGAAGGCGCCGAATGGATTGAGTTTCGCCACCTTGCCTTTGTACGTCGAACCAACCTTATATTTCTCTATCACCTGTTCCCATGGGTTTGACTGGAGTGACTTGATTGAAAGTGAAACCTGCGTACCTTGGATATCGATGATCTTCGCTTCCACCTGCTGGCCGATCGAGAAGAATTCTCGTGGATCCTCGATGAGTTTCCAGCCGAGTTGTGAGATATGGACCAATCCTTCTAAACTGTCGTCAAATTTTACGAATACACCGAAATCAACAACGCCGCTCACTATACCCTTAATGATCGTACCCGTTTTATACACGTCCAACGCCTTCTTCACTTCTTTCGCCTCAACTGCCTTTTCTGACAAGATGAGCTTGCGGTCTTCAGGGTCTAGGTCGAGCACTTTCACCTTCAATAATTGTCCTTCGAGTTTTTTGAGTTTTTGTAAGATAACATTTTCGTCGCCATCTTCAACGCGGGGGTAATTTTCTTGACCGAGCTGTGAAGCGGGGAGGAAGCCAGGAATACCTTCAACGAGCATCATGAGACCGCCCTTGTTTGCGCTGGTAACCTTGCCGTCAACTGTTTCCTGGTCCGAATAATATTGCTCAAGGCGACTCCATGCTTCCTTGGTGCCGATGTCTTTAATTGATAGCTCAATAAAGCCGTCTTCGTTTTCGGTGCCAATGATCTTGGCAGTCAGCATGTCGCCAACTTTAATATGTTTTACGTCAGTTTGCGTTGTCTGTAGCTCGCTTTTGTAAATGACGCCAGTGCCAAAGGGGCTTAAGTCTAAATAAATGATGCTCTGACCCTTTTGGATAACACGGCCCTCAATATCAGCGCCAATCTGGAGATCCTTATGCTTTCCATCGGTAGTTTCTTTGAGGAGAGAGCCCATGCTGATAGCGTTGCTTGATGAGGCTGTGCTTTCAGGTGGCGTTTCTATTGTTTTTTTAACCTTTTTCACTACTTTTTTCTTCGCTATTACCATAGGATTGTTATGAATTATGGGCGTTCGTCCGTTCAAGAACGATTCCCGCACAACTCACAATAAAGTTATGAATTATTTGGTCCTGAGTTTCGGCCTCTGACCTTGTCTAGACAACAAGATTGTTTTATTATACGGCTTTATTGCGCGGAGTCAATGGCTTTGTCATGGCGCATAATATTTACACCATGGCAGGGGAGTAGTATAATGCAACTACTATGGCATCAGAACAAGGGACGCACACATCAACGACCACGGGGATAACCCAGACACGGCAGTTGCTGCAGGACTATCTTGGCTATCTTGAAATTGAGAAACAGCGTTCGATTCGGACAACTGAAAGTTATCAGCGCTACCTCGAGCGATTTATGCGCTGGGCAGAGCAGGAAATCCAGCTATCTCGAGTCGAACAGCTTACCGAAGACCTGATCAGAAAATACCGCATCTGGTTACACCACCGCGTGGATGGAAAAACCGGCGAGGCGCTGACGAAAAAAACGCAGAACTACCACATCATCCCCATTCGGAGTTTCTTGGGATACCTTACGAATCGAGGATTTAACGTGGTATCTCCCTCGCGTATCGAGCTAGGCAAACAAGAAGATCGTCATATAGACTTCCTTGAACCCGACGAGCTCGATCAATTATTAAATGCTCCAGACACAAAAAAGTTGCATGGAAAACGAGACAAGGCAATACTCGAGTTGTTATTCAGCACCGGATTACGTGTTTCAGAGCTCACGGCGTTAAATCGGGACAGCGTACGTATGGATGCGGGGGAGTTTTCAATCCGGGGAAAGCGCAGCAAGATCCGCATTGTCTTCCTCTCGGAACGAGCCAAGGCAGCGCTCATCGAATGGATGAATGCGCGGACTGATATCGATGAGGCATTATTCGTGCGACTCGTAAAAACCAAAAGCACGGATGCAAAAGGTCAGATCAACTTGCGCCTCACGCCCCGCAGCGTGCAGCGAATCGTCAATGCATTTGCCCAAAGTGTGGGCATTATGAAAAATGTTACCCCGCATGTATTGCGTCATTCATATGCAACTGATATGCTTGCCGCAGGCGCTGATTTGCGTAGCGTGCAGGAACTTCTCGGGCACACCAATATTTCCACTACACAAATTTACACCCACGTCACCAACCCGCGGCTCAAAGAGATTTACGAGAAGTTTCATGGGAAGAGTGGGCAGGGTGAGAACAAGCAAGAGGAGAGCGGTGCTCAAAGTGAGAGCAATACATGAGGTAACATATAAACGCCTCCGTGGTGAAATGGACATCACGCGACGCTTCGGACGTCGTATTAGGGGTTCGAATCCCTTCGGAGGTAAAGTATTCGCGGATTTTTACATATTTTAATGGACTTTTTTGCGTTTTTTTGCTAGGGTGCTTTAGGTGGTCTGATTCAAATGCGAATTTAGGTTTCTGGGAGATCTTGGAGAGGGCAACGAAATAATCTAAAACTAGCAAGAAAGGAGTCACCAAATGGCATTCCTAAGATATGCCCTCGGAATGGGGTTTCGTTATAGGGAACGGAATGATAGAGATCCTCCTTGTTGTTACATGCCTCAATGCACCGAGTCGGACCTGCCTTACTATGTTTCGTTTTGGGAGAACAAAGAGAGTCTCTATTCGGAAAAACCAGCACTTGCTGCAATTCATTCATGTGAAGTACATTTCAGCGGACTTCATCCTCTGGTGAAGGAGGTATTGGAGCCACTAGGTTTTGAGTCGATGAAATTATCAGCAGGCGCTCAACTGAGAACGGAAGCAACGTTCGAACCAAGAAGCGCAATACGGAACTTCGATCCAGTGAAACGGTTTATTGATCAATTACCATTTGTCGTAGTGGACAAGGACATGGGTACGTTGAGCGGGGTGGTTAAACGGATGGTTAACGAGCGAAATGAGTTTGAAGAGCTCGAAGAACCCATAGCGGATGTAGTGCTTCAAGTTCTAACGAATGATACGATTAGGGTAATCAAAATGACCCTACGATCATTGGGATTGTGACTTTAAGATGAGGGGGGAGGAGAGCATCGCAGTTTTTGTTGTCAATAAACCTGCAAAAGGAGCTGAGAGGATATGAGTACAGTTACATTGGTTAGAAAGGTCT
>MHXC01000042.1 GCA_001824325.1 Parcubacteria group bacterium RIFCSPHIGHO2_01_FULL_47_10b | reverse complement strand
GGGAGTAATCGAGCGGTATCAGGCATTAGCAGGAGCAGCGAAATTGGATTTGCAATCGCTCGAAATAGAAACCTTTAGTTTAAGCCGTGCGTTACTCGCCGAGAACCCAGAGCCACACATCATACTCGACATCGGTTCACTCAATTCAAGCATCAATGTGGTAAAAAATGGCATAATAGAATTAAGCCATAACATTGATACCGCAGGATTGAGTCTAACAAAGACCATTGCGAAAACTTTGAACGTAAATTTTAAGCGGGCCGAAAGTTTTAAGCGTGAGCATGGGCTTGAAGTTACAGGTGGTGACCAAGAGGCGATTAAGCCGTTGTATCCGATTCTCGACAAAATAGTGACAGAGGTAAATCGGGTTATGGCCAGTTATGAGTTGAAGCAACAACTGAATGTGAAGGGAGTGGTGTTGACCGGAGGTACGACAAGCATGAACGGACTGCTGGAGTTTTTCAAGGAGCGACTCAAAGTTTCCATTATTCTTGGGGATCCGTGGCAGCACGTTACTTATCCACAGGAGCTCAAAACCACTATGCAGGAGCTGGGCTCATCGTTTGCTGCTGCTGTCGGCTTGGCAATGAAATCAGAGTAGGGTATACTATATTCATAATGAGGAGAGGATTTTATGGCGGACTCAACAAATAGCGTTTTTGGAAACCAGCAACTTAAGTCCAAGAATCAGACGCGGAAAGTCTTGGCTTCTTTATCGCTGGGAACCATTGTAAATTTCTTAATTTTTCTTCTTGTAGTTTTGGTGTTGCTAGGTCTTTTTGTATTACAAAAAAATATCCATGGGCAGGCGGTGCGAAAGTGGGAGGGAGTGAAAGAACTACAGACGCAGCGAGACAACAATCTTGAAGCATTCGTACAAAATGGCATTCAGCAGCAGGTGGCACTAAAGGAATTATTACGAACATATCGAACAAGTTCCGAGGTGTTGGCGTTCTTGCAGGGTAAAACACTTCCTACAGTTTCATTTAGCAGTCTAAATTATGATGGAAAAACCAACACCATTCGTTTAAGTGGAAAGGCTGCGGCATATACAATATTAGCCCAGCAACTCGCTTTACTAAAGGCTGATAAACTGGATGTACAAGATGTCTCGATTTCAGGGGCAACACTATCTACTGATCGAGGCGTTGATTTTTCTATGCAAATCGTTTTGAAACCGACCGTTGTTTTGAAATCGAACACAGCCACAAATAAAGCAAAGTAAATAAGATAACTGGTATGGCGAAGCGACAACTTCTTATCAATTTACTACTCCTTCTCGCTACATTTTTTGTAGTAGTCTTTGGAGTGGTTCGTGTATACGCAATGATAAACGTGGAGAGCGAGAATTTTGAAATGGGAAAAAAAGAGGATGAGGCGTTACGGAAGTTGCTACAAGTTGAGAACCAGCTTAAAGCTCGGCGAGCGCAGCTCATTGAAAACGGAAAGCAATTTAATATAGCGGTTCCACTCGAACAGGATGTGCCTACACTACTTGCAGAACTCGATTCTATCGCTGCGAGTAAAAGCATGGTACTTGATAGTATTTCCCTTGGGTCAGTGTCTGCGGTTGAAGGTACGCAGGTTGGGAATGTGAAGGCGCTTCACTTCAAGATCAACCTAACGGGCTTGTACGGGTATTTTAAAGATTTTTTGACTGAATTGGAAACGAATATACCACTTATTAACATCGAACAATACTCGTTTACCCCTGTTATCACTGAGGCGGGAACGTTTGGATTGACATCTTTCAATGTTGACGCAACTACTTATTTCATAACCACAAGCAACAATGAGTAAGGGACAATCATTTCTGCTATTGCTGTTGCTCATCATGCTCATTATTCTTGGCGTTGTATTGGGACGGAATGTGTATCAAAACGCGCTCTCAACAGCGCTAAAAGAAATCAGCTCTGTTGATGCGATCAACCAGACAGCGACAACGCTTGAAGGCGTTTTAGATCCATCAAATTCGTTTAATGCTTCAATTCTCCAATCATTACGAACCCATGGCGATGTACCTGTGAGTCAATCAATGGGATCGTCTGCATTGGGCCGAAGCAATCCGTTCGTTCCGTATACGTACTAGTCTTGCTGATATGCCATACAATGAAGAATTATTACAGCAGCTTTCGGCTGCTCATGCATTATCTTCAGATACAATATCTACCATCATTTCATCGGCGCAGCAGCAAGGCGGTGGTATTGAGGCATACTTACTTCAGAATAACTTAGCGAACGACGACGATATTGCGAAGGCAAAAAGCGCTGTCCTTGGACTCCCTCTCTATGAACTTACCGATGACGAATTAGTGTCACCGGATATTTTGGAGTTAATACCGGAAAATACTGCCCAGCAATATGCTATTATTGCCCTCAAAAAGGAGGGCGACGAATTATCAGTGGGCATGGTACATCCTGAGAGCCTAGAAGCAGAGAGTGCCCTTGATTTTATTGCAAAAACGAATGGCCTGCATATCAAAAAGTTCGTTATTTCTAAGACTGACTTTGACGCTCTAACAAAACGATATGCAAGCGCAGTGACTCAGGTTGAGGAGGCAGTTGAGCACTTCGGTACTGAATTTGAGCAGTATGAGCAACAGGGCCAAGCCGATGAAAAAAAGAAAGCTAAGACTGCGCCGGGAGGCATGGAGACGCTCACCGAGCAGACGCCTATTACGAAGATTGTGAGCGTGATGCTGAATTATGCAGTTGAATCAAGGGCAAGCGACATTCATATTGAGCCATACAAAGATAAAGTCGCAGTACGCTATCGCGTTGACGGCACATTGCGCACCGCATTTAATTTGCCAAAAGGTGTTTTGAGCGGCATCGTAACTCGCATAAAGATTCTCGCCAATTTAAAAATTGACGAGTCACGCGTCCCGCAAGATGGACGTATTCATTCAACAACGGAAACCTGGGGGATTGATTATCGTGTGTCATCATTCCCTACGACCGAAGGAGAAAAGATTGTATTGCGCGTCCTTGATTCGTCCAGAGGTATACTATCATTACAGGACCTTGGTTTACATACGCGAAATCTGGAGAATATCAAGAAGGCTATGGAGGCGCCGTTTGGTATGATATTAATCACGGGACCAACAGGGTCAGGAAAGACAACGACGCTTTACTCGATGCTGAGTATCGTGAATAAGGAGCAGGTGAATATTGTGACGCTTGAGGATCCGGTTGAATACTATTTGAAAGGCATCAACCAGTCACAACTTCGCCCTGAAATCGGTTATACATTTGCATCTGGTTTGCGAAGTATACTACGGCAGGATCCTGATGTTATAATGGTGGGAGAGGTGCGCGACCAAGAAACTGCTGAGCTGGTTGTCCATGCCGCTTTGACCGGACATCAGGTATATTCGACGTTACATACGAATGATGCCCTTGGCGTGATTCCGCGGTTGTTGGATATGGGCGTTGACGATTTTTTGCTTCCCGCGAGCTTAACTCTGTGCGTTGCCCAACGACTAGCGCCGCGTCTATGTGAAAAATGTAAGGAGCTGGATAAAGAAAGTGCGGAACGTATCAAAAAAATGCAAAGCGAACTGACGTTTTTGGATGCAAATGAGCGAAAAGCACTGGGCATCGAGTCAGTAAAGAAGATATACAAACCAAAAGGATGTGCTACGTGCGGCAATAAAGGATTTAAGGGGAGGATCGCTGTTTACGAGACATTGGCAGTTACGCCTGAACTGGAGGAAATCATTATCAGTAAACCTTCAGAAGACATGATTCGAAAAGAAGCAGAACGCCAAGGCATGGTCACAATGCAACAAGATGGTTTTATTAAGGTATTGCAAGGTGTTACAAGCTTGGAACAAATATATGAGGTTGCAGGGGATTAAAACAATGTGTATTTACAATTATTAACTAATCACATATTATGGCCGATGAAAAATTAGTCGTACTTGTGGAGGATGACGACTTCATCTCAGAAATGTATGCCACTAAGTTCCAAGTTGAGGGATATGCTTTCGAGGTTGCTCATAATGGGGAAGAGGGGCTTCGGCTTATTAAGGAGAAGAAGCCGGTATTAGTATTATGCGACATTATTTTGCCAAAAATGGATGGTTTTGAAGTATTAGAAACGCTGAAAAAAGACCCGGAGACAAAGATGATCCCTGTTTTGTTGCTAACCAACCTTGGTCAGAAAAAGAATATAAAGCAAGGCCTGAAGCTTGGCGCTGCTGATTATATAATAAAGGCGCACTATACTCCAAAGGAAGTTGTTGAAAAAGCGAAAGCGATATTAAACGCTCAGAACAACGTATAGCCCCAATGACAGAAACAGCCCGAAAATATGAGCTTGAGGATTTATTGGTTACCACTGCAGAGCAGGAGGCGTCTGATTTGCATCTTGTGGCTGGCCGCCATCCCACGCTTCGCATCGACGGGAGCTTAGTGCCATTGGTGAAGCGTCCGGTATTAACACCAAAGGATACGAAAGAACTCGCCGAAGCAATTTTGACCAAAGAGCAGATTGAACTTTTCGAGGAGCATAAAGAGATGGATTTATCGTATGATTTTCAAGGCAAAGCCCGGTACCGCATTAACGTCTATCGGGAGCGCGGCTATCATGCACTGGCATTACGGTTTATTCCCCAGGAGATTAAGACATTGGAGGAGCTGAATCTACCTATTGTATTAAGCAAGTTCACGCAACAGGCGCAAGGACTGGTATTAATTGTAGGGCCAACAGGACATGGAAAATCAACCACAATGGCGTCACTTATCGATATTATTAATAAGACGCAAAGTAAGCATATAGTGACAATCGAGGATCCAGTCGAGTATCTTTTTATTCAAGATCGGTGTATCATTAACCAACGAGAAGTGCACAGCGATACGCTAAGTTTCGCATCTGCACTTCGACACTCGTTTCGACAAGACCCAGATGTTATAATGGTGGGAGAGATGCGAGATCGAGAAACAATCTCGACTGCAATAACGGCTGCAGAAACTGGTCATCTCATTTTCGGTACTTTGCATACCAATAATGCCGCGCAGACTATTGATCGTATTATCGATATTTTTCCCGCAGAGCAGCAAAATCAGATCCGGACGCAGGTGGCGTCAACGCTTATTGGCGTTATTTCCCAACGGTTGTTGCCACGCATCGAAGGAGGACTGATCCCAGCTGTTGAGGTTATGGTTTCTACCGCCGCAGTACGGAATCTTATCCGTGAGAATAAAATCCACGAACTTGATACGGTAATAACCACAGGCTTAGACAAGGGGATGATTAGCCTTGACCGATCGTTGGCAAATCTCGTCCATATGCATGAAATTTCGCTCGAATCAGCATTACCATATGCATTTGATCAAGAGAACTTAAAACGATATATCACTAAAAACTGACCATGAAATTTGAATACAAGGCCAAAGGGCCAAAAGGAGGGTTGCAGTCCGGCGTTGTCGAAGCCAGCAACCGAGCAGGCGCGCTGGAAATTTTACAAGACAACAAACTTACTGTTTTATCGTTGAAAGAAAAGACTGGCAGCGGGATGCTTGATTTTGACCTGGCTGCGCTATTCCCAACACCTCCAAAGGAATTGGTTATATTCTCGCGATCGTTGTCCTCGTTGTTTGAGGCAGGGGTGCCACTCGTCGAGTCAATTCGCATTTTGGGCGAGGAAACGATGAATTTACCATTTCGACGGGTATTACTGACAGTTGCAAATGATATTGACGGCGGTTTACCGTTTTCTAAGGCGATCGCGCAGCATCCGAAAACATTTAGCAATTTTTATGTAAGCATGATACGGACGGGTGAAGTATCTGGCGGCCTTCAGGAAACTCTATTGTTTTTAGCTGATCACCTCGCAAAGGAGTATTCGCTCAAAAAGAAGATAAAGAGCGCGTTGACCTATCCCGCCTTTATTGTCAGCGTTTTTGTTATCGTCGGTCTTGTCATTTTTGTGTTCGTGTTACCGCAATTATTGAATACACTTGAACAGATTTCAGGCGGGGAATTGCCGCTATTTACTCGGATACTGGCTGCGGTAAGCGGTTTTGTTGTAGATTGGTTATGGCTTATTCTTGTAATACTTGTCGGTGGCGCCGGGTCTCTTTTATATGCGGTGAAGACGCCACAGGGATTGCGCGCGTGGCACGAAATTCAGCTGCAGCTACCCGTGTTTGGGCAATTATTTAAGAAAGTATACCAAGCGCGTTTTGCTGAAAATTTGGCAACTCTTGTGCGCTCAGGGCTCCCGATATTGGAAGCGTTGCAGATTGTAGCTGATGTTGTAGATAACAAGGTGTATTCGGAGATAGTCGAGGACGTGGCAAGTAAAGTCAAAACAGGAAAAAGCATTGAGTCAGCGTTGCGGCAGTACCCAGTACAGTTCTCGCCGCTGTTGACCCAAATGGTGGCAGTCGGAGAAAAGAGCGGCAAGCTTGATTCAATATTGCAGAAGATTGCTGATTTTTTCCAGCAGGAAGTTGAGAATACGGTCGCGACGCTTTCGTCATTGATTGAGCCAATGTTGATTGTGGTGCTGGGCGTGGGGGTTGGGCTCATGGTAGGAGCGGTACTTATCCCCATGTATTCGGTCATTACAAATGTCGGCGCACTATGATATTGTGAAGCGTATGGTAAACGAGTATACTGTATGTACGTGATACACGCAAACAACAACCGAAAGGAGGTGAGTGTGAGATGAAGAAATTCAATCAAGGCTTTACCCTAATTGAGTTGTTAATCGTCATCGCAATCATCGGCATTCTTGGTGCTGTGTTATTCGTATCACTCGGCTCACCACAGGCAGATGCACGAGATTCAAAGCGATTATCAGACATTAATTCCTTGCAATTGGCATTGGAGTTATATAACAATAGTAATAATGAGTATCCCCAAGCATTGGCTAGCTTAGTAACTGATGGCCAGATCGGCGCTGTTCCCGTTGATCCGCAAGGAAATAGCTATAGTTATGCTGTAAACACTGATCCGGCGACAGCATATCACCTAGGCATTACCCTAGAGGATACCGCTCATTCTGCGTTATCTGGGGATGCTGATGCAAATTCAACGCCAACAGGGATAAATTATACCAACGGTTTTCCTGGGGCAGATCCGGTTTACGACGTTCGTGTTGGTAGTTAATCCAGCATCTAGCATTAGATTGGCACCGTAGAGGAGATTGCGGGCGCGGAATTACCACGCCACACGTAATCTTTTCCACGGTGCCAATCTTTTTGTTTGTCTGTGTGTTAGAATAGGGCGTATGGACATAATGACATTTGTCGTTGGAGTAGCATTCGTTTTCGGCGCCCACATTGGTAGTTTTGTGAATGTCGTCGCTTTGCGATTACACACTGGCGAGCCGATCGCACGAGGGCGATCGCATTGTGCTGATTGTCGGCATGTTCTGGAGTGGTTTGAGCTGGTGCCGCTGGTAAGCTACCTGGTGTTACGGGGACGCTGTTTAACATGCAAGAAGACTATCGCAGTCCGATATTTCGGGGTCGAAGTCGTTATGGGCATTCTTTTTGCTGCAGCCGCAGGTGGATTGTTTGTGCTCGACGACCCGCTGTCGTGGTTGTCGATCGCGCTATGGTTTGTTGTAATCGCGGGACTCGGGATTATTTTTCTCTACGATCTCGATCATTACTTGATTCCGAATGTTGTATTGTACCCGTTATTCGTTGTTACGGCGATTGGAATTGCGGTGCTCTATCCGGATGAATTTCTTATTCGGGTAGGTGTGGGCTTTTCGGCAGCCCTTTTTTTCTATATAATACATGTAGTGACAAAGGGAAGGGGAATGGGATTGGGGGATGTGAAATTTTCGCTGTTGATCGGGGTCTTATTAGGACCAGTACTGACTATTTCTGCGATGTTTGTGGCATTTGTTTCGGGAGCTGCAGTGGGGTTGGTATTAATAGCACGGCAGCAGAAGCAGTTGTCCTCACAGATCCCGTTTGGTCCATTTTTAGTTGGGGGAACATTGCTCATCGGCATTCTTTCGTTTTATTTCGATATAAGTCAATTGATGCAATGGTATATGTATTGAAGACAACTAAGAACTCCCGCACACAAGGATTTACCCTCATTGAATTAGTGGTAACAATAGCCATTATCGCGATCCTCGGGGGTCTTGTTTTATTCGGATTTGGGAATGATGGTCGTCAATTTACGCTTGATTCAAATGTGCAAAACATTATGGCAGAGGTTCGAACGGTACAATCGCTCGCATCGTCGGCCGCGCCATTTGAAGGCACGCCATTCAACGGGGCAGTTCCTGCTGCGTACGGGGTGTTTTTTGCTCGTCCAAGTACTATTATCTTATTTGCTGATTCAGGTAGCGGAGTTGGTAAGACAGAAGGACAATATGACAGCTTGGGCGTTGATGGTATTGTGAAGATTGTCCCACTCGATAATTTGCTTGCAATTACATCAGTATCACCAACAGATTCGACAAGTATTGTGTATACGCCTCCCCATGCACGAGGAATCATTAATGGCTCGCCGGCTTTATCCGAGGCAGTAGTGACACTTGCGTTGCAATCAGACCCCAGTCGCACTCGCACTATTACGTTTAATAGGGTTAATTTGATCGATGCAAATTAATAATTCACACAATCAGCGCGGCATTACATTTTTAGAGGCCTTAGTTACGATTGCCATCGTTGGCTTTGGATTTGCTGGTTTATTGGCCTTGTCTGCAGCAAATATTCGCGCTGCAGAATCAAGTACAAATACATTTGTCGCATCGAATCTAGCAACTGAAGGCGTTGAGATCGTTCGACGAATCCGTGATACGAATTGGTTGCAGGATGCACCTGATTGGCTAGAGGGTATTACACCAGGAACCTACAGTGTTGCGTATGCAAGCAATAACCTTGGTATTGAATACGATTCGTTTTTGCGCGTTGATCCGACGACCGGAGCTTATCAATACAGCACTGGCAGCCCAAGTCTATTTAAGCGTGGCATTGTTATTTCAGTCGTAGACCCGACGCAAATTAAGGTTGAAGTCAGCGTATCATGGAGCGAGCGTGGGAAGCAGCGGTCAATCGCTGTGGAGGACCGTCTGTATAACTGGAAATAACGTGGTGCTATTTTTTTCAAAAAAATGAAACACATAATACGCAATCGCACACAGCAGCAGCAACAAAAACAACAGCACGGAACCACGCTCATCGAGCTTTTGGTAGCCACGGCGATTATGGGAATTATTGTGATTACTTTGGGTGCGACCCTGGTTCAGGTAATCAAAGGAGAGCGTCGGGCGATTGCGCTTCAAAATGTGCAAGACAATATTAGGTTTGCCCTTGAGATAATGGGCAAGGAGTTGCGGCTTGCCCAACCAATGAATCCCGTCGATATTGCTCCTTGTAATTCCGATCGAAATTATGTTGTGAGTGGCGCAAATGATATTGCATTTAAGAGCGATGAGGGTGACTGTATCCGATACTGGGTTTCCAATGGGCAGCTCATGAAGCAAGTTGACGAAGATACCGACGGTTCAGTCGATTCCCAGGGCGCGGTTACATCAAATGAGATTTTCATTAACTCACTCACATTCACAAAGTTGTTTGACGATGTTGGAGAGAATCCGAACCACCAACCAAGCATCACAATCAATATCGATGTGTCGAGTAAAAATTTAGCATTCCAAGATGCATCCACTATGCGATTACAAACCACAGTTACTCAGCGCAGTCTCGATGTAACTCCATAAAACAACCATGCACAAGCCCAATTCTGAAAATCAGTCCGGCGTTATTCTCATCCTATCACTCTTTGTGTTATCGATTGCACTAGTGATTTCGTTGAGTTTTGCTGCCGTATTTTTGAAGGAATTAAAACTGTCGCGAGCAATCGTTCAGTCCACTGTTGCGTTTTATGCTGCAGATGCAGGGGTAGAGTATGCGTTATCTATTGATCGAAAGACACCGGGTGGTCTTACAGAAGGGGCGTACCCCGGGGCAAGCCTTACCAATACCGCTTCGTATCAATATACGGTTTCAGGAACGAGTCCGGGCCGTGTGATTAAATCCATTGGATCGTTTGGCACTGTCCAGCGGTCACTTGAAGCGAGGTACTGAACTGATATGTATGGCAGCCACCAATTCCAAGTCGCTAGAGAGGGAGCGCGCAAAAAAGCGCATAGAACAGTTACGAAAAGAGATTGAACATCATCGGTATTTATACCATGTACTCGATACGCAGGAGATCTCTGATGCGGCGAATGATTCGCTGAAAAACGAGCTTGTACAATTAGAAAAACAGTTTTCCGAACTCATAACGCCGGACTCGCCGTCCCAACGAATCGGAGGTGTTGCGCTTCAAAAATTTGAAAAAATTCGGCATGAAACTCGTCAGTGGTCGCTTGATGATGCTTTTACGCGCGAAGATGCGTTGCGCTGGGAAGAACGGAATCGTAACTTGCTTTCTGATGATGCAACGAAGCCAGCGCAGTTCGAATATGAAATCGAACCGAAAATCGACGGCTTACATATTGCGCTCACCTATCGGGAAGGTGTTTTGCAATCAGCTGCAACGCGCGGGGATGGATTCATCGGAGAAAATGTCACACATTCGATCCGTACGATCGAGGCGGTTCCACTTCGGTTGGACAAACAGATTGACATTTTTATCGAAGGAGAAATATTTATGCACAAGGACGAATTCGAAAAATTGAATCAGCGTCGGGCCAAGTCTGGGGAGCCACTTTTCGCAAATCCCCGAAATGCGTCCGCAGGCGCAATTCGACAACTTGATCCAAGTATCGCAGCGCAGCGAAAGCTCGACTGTGTGGTGTATGAGTGTAGCAATGCGAGCATTCCCATTCCAGCGAAACAATCGGACAAGCTCCAATTTTTGCGAGAACTGGGGTGCAAGGTGAATCCCTATGTGAGCGTGCAGCGTTCTCTGGAAGGCGTTTGCAATGCATGGCAGGAATGGGGGACGAGGCGCTCGCAAGAGAATTACTGGATTGATGGAGTGGTGGTAAAAATAAATGATATAGAACTACAACGACGCGTCGGATATACTGGTAAGTCACCCCGCTGGGCATTGGCGTTGAAGTTCGCGCCAGAGGAAGCGACAACAGTGCTTAAAGACGTGACTTACCAGGTGGGAAGGACGGGAAAAATTACTCCTGTGGCGGTTTTTGAACCGGTGAAAGTGCATGGTACCATAGTCCAGCACGCAAGTTTGCATAATTTTGATGAAATTCAACGACTCGATATCCGAATTGGGGATACTGTTATTATTCATAAGGCAGGGGATATCATTCCGCAGGTCAAGCAGGTCTTGAAAGGGTTGCGGCCGCCACATGCGCAAGCCATAAAGCCACCAAAAAAATGTCCATCATGTGGTGCGCCGGTTCATAAAGAGGATAGCGACTATGTCGATTATGTGTGCTCGAATCCTCGCTGCCGTACGATATTTTTGGAGGAGCTCACCTATTTTGTTGGTAAGGGAGGATTGGATATCAAAGGACTAGGAACGAAAATAGTTGAGCATTTTGCTGATGTTGGGCTGGTAACGAAACGGTCAGACATTTTTGGCCTACAGAAAGCAGAGCTTCTCGAACTCGAACGGTTTGCAGAAAAGTCAGCTGATAATTTAGTGGCAGCCATTGAGCGGGCAAGACGAGTAACGCTTCGAGCACTTATTCGGTCGCTGGGAATACCTTTGGTTGGAGATCAGACAGCTAGTTTATTTGTGGGATATCTTGAGCGTTCGCAAGGCGCGATCCGATCGATTCGGGAGTTGTTGCGTGCCATGGATTCGATAACGCTCGAGGGATTACTGTCCGTCCATGGTATTGGAGAGCGCGTTGCCCAGAGTATCGTGGCTTTTTTTGCACATGCAGCAAATCGGAAGGAGCTTCAGGAATTCGAACATCGAGGAGTGCGTATTATTCGTGAACAACGACACCAAAAATCGCAAATCTTCAATAATAAGACATTTGTTTTAACTGGATCATTGGAACGGTTAAGCCGCGCGAAAGCACAGCATGCGATAACGCAACGAGGGGGTACAGTAAGTTCGTCGGTATCTGCGAAGACTGATTACGTTGTGGTTGGACTTGGCCCGGGATCAAAATATGACAAGGCGCGCGCTCTTGGAGTGAAGACCTTGAATGAAGCCCAGTTTCTCGCTATGATTAACTGATATATGGAAATAAACGACGTAAAACATATCGGGCTACTTGCTCGACTCAAGTTAAGCGACGCAGAGGCGTCCGCCTTAACTATTGATCTGAACAAGATTGTCGCGCTTGTGGAGACATTGCCGGCGACAAGGCGGAGCTCCGATGATGATGAAGAAGAAAAAAACGAAGAAGAAGATGTAGTGGAAGAATCGAACGAGCGCATTACAAGAGGCGATGAAACGCGGCAGGATTTTCGCATTACATCGGACGAACTTATAGCTGCTTCGCCAGATCATAACGGACGATTCATTCGCGTAAAAAAGATCATTGATAAAGACGCATAAGCTATGTCGAATCATCCTCGGTTTAACTCAATACGACAGACACAGGAAGCATTGCAAAACAAGCAGATATCATGCGAGGAATTGACGCGAGCATATGTGCAATCAATTGATGAGCATAATGATCTAAATGCGTTTATCAGCGTGTGCGGCGAGAGAGCTATCGCAAAAGCGAAAGAAACCGACTCTAAAATCGTCCACGACGATGCATTATCAGGCATGGAGGGCGTGGTTCTGGGGGTAAAAGATAATATTTTGGTCAAAGGATTGGGCTGCACTGCTGGCTCAAAAATTCTTGCATCATATACGGCATCGTATACTGCAACGGCAGTTAATCGATTAGAGGAGGCCGGGGCAATTGTTATTGGCAAAACCAATCTCGATCAATTTGGCATGGGTTCGTCGTCGCAATTTTCATATTTTGGAGGAGTAAAGAATCCCGTTGATCCGGAGCGGGTTCCTGGAGGATCAAGCGGCGGATCGGCAGCAGCAGTTAAGGCCGACATGTGTCTTGCGGCACTTGGCACTGATATGGGGGGATCGTGTCGCCAACCAGCGAGTTTTTGCGGAGTTTTCGGGTATAAGCCGTCATACGGACTAGTGAGTCGGCACGGATTACTTTCATCAGGACCGTCTTTAGATCAGGTGGGCGTATTGGCGCACTGTGTCGAAGATATCGAAGTAATAATGGGGGTGATGGCTGGACAAGACGGACTTGATGCCAATGTCCGATTACCGCAGTTTCGCTCTCGTAAGGACGTTCCCCTTAATGCATTGCGGATTGGCGTACCCGAAGAATTTTTTACTGACGGACTTGATGATGAGATCAAGAAAGCAGTGCACGACCAAATCACTATGCTGAAGAAACAGGGAGCTACGATAACGAATATTACGCTCCCGCACGCGACCAAAGAAGCGATTGCTACCTACTACATCATTATGCCCGCTGAATGTTCTTCTAATTTGGCGCGTTTTGATGGGGTACGTTACGGTACGCGTATCGAAGGAGATGGATCGGCAGGGGTTGGCAGCGATGTTATAGAATCATATTTACTTACGCGCGAGGATGGATTCGGCGCTGAAGTGAAGCGACGTATTTTATTAGGAACGTTTGTATTATCGGCTGGATACGCAGATCGATATTATGTGCGAGCCCAGCAAGCGCGAAACATGCTGCGCGAGGGTTTGGCCAAGGCTTTTCGCGAGGTTGATATTATCATTACGCCCACAACGCCGAACCCTGCATTTCCGATTGGATCGAAGACTGATGACCCAACGACGATGTATTTGGAGGATATTTATACCGTGAGCGCAAACTTGGCTGGAATTCCGGCGATTTCGATGCCATGCGGATTGTCGCAGGGATTACCTGTGGGCATGCAGATTTGGGGACGGTATGGGGATGATGCAACGGTATTGGCTGTTGCACGGCAGCTCGATGCGCTCAATAAAGGGCAATAAACAAAAATAATAGGAACACTAATTAATTGTAGCGAATAATTTGCATTATGGAGGAGGCGATTTTCGTACTGCGGAGGATATTCACGGTCATAAGCATAGTAACGTTTATCGCGGTGATTATTTTGGCTACGTTCAAAGTGCGACAGCTATTGTTTATTTGGCGGGTCGTTATGGAAGACGAGCCAGGATATAGTAAAACAAAGGCAATGAAAGAGTGGGAAAACATCCAGCGTTCGCTTGACTCTGATGACCGTTATGCGCTACAATTGGCTATTACTGAAGCGGATAAACTGGTTGATCGGATATTGATCAAGAGTCAATTTGAGGGGAAGACAATGGATGATCGATTGCGCATGGCGTATCGCAAGGGTAGGCCGAGCGTCGAGGAACTCTGGCGAGCACACAAGACGCGGGAATACGTAGAGCAACAACAGGGAACTATCGATCAGCTCCTTGCGCGTCAAACGGTGAATCGTATCGAGCGGGTGCTGAAGGAATGGGATATACTGTAGTGGTGTGCGTGGAAGGTGCTTATCCCAAACATAGACAGAAGCTACACCGCGGGGTGGTGTAACCGGCAGCACGTCGGGCTCAAATTGGGCCTCCTGGTTAGTAATAGCTAGGTAAGAAACCCATCAAATTCGGGGAAGCCTATTTGAAGAATTGAGGAAATTTTTACGAATTGGTGATCCCGAGCCAAGCTAATCGTTTGTTCGACCATTTGATCGAGCGAGATGATTAGAAGGTGTAGAGACTAGACGGTGGGGTCGCTATGTATGGAGTTCGCCAACAACGCTAACTTTATGCAGCGACAAGGGATAGTCCAGACCACAAACAATCATCGGTTACTATGTCATTATGATATTTGTATCGATGGGGCAGCGAAAGCTGTAGATGGTAACTGCATAACCCGAAGGTTTGAGGGTTCGAATCCCTCCCCCGCAAAAAAATTCAGAGAAATAGGCCAGTAGCTGGCCTATTTCGAGTTGTACAAACATTTGCATATGGTCCGAAGGAGCATTGATTTAAGAAGAAAAATCAAAGGATGGCTGCAAGGCCTAGAGGACAATCTGACCAAGCCTGTTTAGGCATAGTCCTCGTAGCTGAAACGCTTGCAAATGTACATATTATTGCTAGAATTCAAGTACTAGAAGCAAAAATGGCGTACGAATATACGACACTGACGCCAGGGTAGCTCAACGGCTGAGCAGGGATTTCATAAGTCCAAGACTGCGGGTTCAACTCCCGCCCCTGGTAAAGAATACACAACAAATCATGTCGGTATTTTGAAAATTAATTTTACGCAGGGTATAATGAAAGAATGCGCAAGTATGTCGATGAAACATTTTTCGATACATGGTCGCCGCACATGGCGTATGTGCTTGGATTTTTGATGGCCGATGGCTATGTGAACATCAATGTTCGTGGATCGCATTATCTCGGATTTACGTCGACAGACAAAGAGATCATTGGGAAAATTCGAAGCATTTTGCAGTCGGAGCATCGCATCGGAGTTCGTACTAGGAAAGGGAAATATCAGCACCGAAAGAAAGCATATACACTTCAAATCGGCAGCAAGCATATGGTGATGGTACTGACTTCCATGTACGGAGTGATCCCAAATAAAAGTTTACGGATCGAGTTTCCTACATATATACCGAGACAGCATCTAAAACATCTGGTGAGAGGATACTTTGATGGTGACGGAGGGGTTGTGTACGTTGAATACAAAAGAAAGAATCGGAATAATACGATTGGACGAGCATTCCATTCACGCTTTACCAGCGGTAGTCGCGTTTTTCTCAAAGAACTCCATAAACAGCTTCAGGCAGCAAAGATAGTAACAGGTGGTTCATTGCAAGTGAAACCAGGGGGAGGATTCGAATTAGCATTTGCAGCGTACGATAGTATTGCTTTATTCGAATTTATGTACAAGAATGTGTCATATCGGTATTATTTGGAGCGGAAACGTAATGCATTTTACAATATAATACAATTGTGGAATTAGCGAATGGGGGCGTAGATCAATTGGTTAGATCGCCACTCTGTCACAGTGGAGGTTGCCGGTTCGAGCCCGGTCGTCCCCGTAGTAACGAAATCGACTATAGTTAACGAACCACATGAACCGAGTAATTGCGCTGATCGGATTATTGGTATGTGCGGGGTTGGGCTTTGCCGCCGCCTATTTTTTTATTACCTCTCTAGATCCGAGCGCACTGGATTTTATTGGTTTTTTGTTTTTCTATCTAAGCATACTTGCATCGATGTTCGGCGTAATCGGTTTTTTCTATACATTGATTGCTGGCAGAGGACAGAGCAGATTGCCCGTAGTGCTACGCCGAACGTTTTTGCTTGCATGTCTTGTTGTTGGATTGTTAGCGTTCCAGCAAGGACGAACTCTTACTATTCTGACCGGAGTGCTTTTTTTTGGTATGATAGTATTCGTAGACCTTGCGTTGGCAGGGTCGCATGAGCATGAATAAACGAATTATGGTAACGAAGCGTAAACAACAGAAGAAAGTCGTGAAAACTCCGATATTGGCGCTAAAAAAAGCTGCTGTCAAAAAACTTGCAGCAGCAAAAACGTCTGTAGCTCTTGATCAATGGGAGCGGGATTATCTCGGCAGGAAAGGGGCAATTCGCGAGGTGTTTCAGTCACTCAAGGAACTTCCTGAAGCAAAGCGAAAAGCAGTAGCTCAAGAAGCCAATGCGGTCCGAACGGAACTCGTAGCGCTCTTCGAGAAAGCGCAAAAGAAGCACGGCGTAGGTATAGCAGAGAAGCGAGCACTGAAAACGCATACTATCGACGTCACATTACCGGGGGTTTCAACGCCAGTCGGACATATACACCTCGTAAGCCGAATGATTGAGCGCGTGACCGACATCTTTAGTTCAATGGGCTTCGATATTGTTGAGGGACCAGATATAGAGTCACCGTATTATAATTTTGATGCATTGAATGTGCCAGCAGATCATCCGTCGAGGGATTTATGGGACACATTCTGGATGCAAGAAGCGGGCGAGATCGGTCGCGCAGGGCGTATTGCAAATCAGAATGACAGTCGAAGGCTGCTACGCACGCATACCAGCCCCGGACAAGTTCGCTATATGGAAACACATAAGCCGCCATTCCGTATGGTTGTCCCGGGCCGTACCTATCGGTTTGAAAACGCTGATCGCACGCACGGGTTCGAATTTCACCAGATTGAGGGAATGATGGTGGGACCTAATATTAGCGCTGCGAACTTTAAAGGTATACTCACGGTATTTTTTAATACATTATTTTGCGACATTCAAAGCGCTCAAGGAAGCAAGACGAACGTCACAAGCGAGCAAATTAAAGTGCGTCTACGACCCAGCTTTTTCCCATTTACGGAGCCCAGCTTTGAAGTATTTATGTGGTTCCAGGGGCGGTGGCTGGAAGTTATGGGAGCCGGTATGGTACACCCCGAGGTCTATAAGCACGCCGGCTATAGCGCGGGTGAAATTGCAAAAATCCAGGGATTTGCCTTTGGCGGTGGCATCGAACGCTTGATCATGATCAAGCACCAGATTCCAGATATGCGATTATTGTATGTCGGTGATTTACGGGTTATTCGGCAATTTTCGTAACTTTATTTCAACATTTTATTATGCGGTTTTCATATAACTGGCTGAAAGAGTATCTGGCATACGCAGTGAGCCCTCAAGATGTGGCGGATATTTTAGCAATGCATAGTTTTGAAATCGAGACTATCGAAAAAGTGGGGGATGACACTGTGTTGGATATTAATGTGTTGCCAAACCGTGCGCCAGACTGCTATTCGCATCAAGGAATTGCACGAGAGGTGAATGCGGCTATCGATGCCAACCAGACAGTCTATCCATTTGCGCCCGCACAAACATACCGTCAGCCATTCAATAAGGCCGATAGTGCGCAAGGCACGTCAACATCACCACGCATCAAGGTGACAATCGAAAACGTCACCGATTGCCCCCGGTACGCATGCCAAGTCGTCGAACAGGTCGTGGTGACAAAATCGCCGACATGGTTACAGAATCGGTTGCGGGCGCTTGGACTTGAGGCTATTAACAATATTGTAGACATTACGAATTATGTAATGCTGGATGTGGGAAATCCGATCCATGCGTTTGATCTTGCATTACTGAAGGATACGAAGGGCAGTGAGCCTACCCACGAGGGTGACGATCATGCGCATATCATCGTGCGACGCGCGAAAGCAAACGAAAAAATTACGGGTCTTGATGGTATTACCTATACTTTGCAGCCCACGCACCTCGTCATCGCAACTCCTAAAAAACCACTTGCAATAGCAGGAATTAAGGGTGGCGTTGGTTCTGGTATTAGCGATAACACAACGTCGATTGTGCTCGAGGCGGCGCATTTTGATCGAAAGCTCATATACACAACGAGCCGCGCAATCAAATTAAAAACAGACGCCTCAACGCGATTCAGCGCTGGAGTCAGTCAATACTTACCAAGCATTGCGTTAGCTCGCGCCGTTGAGCTTTTGCGAACTGTGTGCGGAGATACCATTCGCTCCTTACCTGTTGTAGATCAGTGGCCAGGAATGCAGGATGCGAAAACACAACAGACAACCATGCGCCTCGACCGTGCAAAGCCGGGGAAGCTACTCGGCATTGCTGTTCCAGAAGAGCGAATTACAGATATACTCGGTGCGTTAGGATGCAAAGTGACAGACGCAGAGCAGGGCGGCTCTCAAGCGCTTACTATACAACCACCGTTTTGGCGACTCGACCTTACACGAGACGTAGACCTCGTCGAGGAAATTGGACGAATGATCGGATATGAAGCTATTCCAGCGACTTTGCCACTTGTCGTCGTGCAAACTCCGGAACCAAATCCTGCGTTCACGTTTCGAAACGAATTACGTCGATCACTTGTTAATCGCGGGTTCGACGAGATATATTCATATACACTCGTCAATCGAGATGATGTTGAACTTACCACAACCGATGAATCAATTATTTCTCGGCTCGCACTCCAGAATACGCTGAGCCATCGCCATGCATATGTCCGTCACAGCGTATTGCCGTGCCTACTTCGAGCTATCGCGGAGAATCAAAAGCAATGCGATCGATTTCAGCTGTGTGAGATTGGAAAAATATTCGAGCAGGAACGATGGAGCCTTGGACTTGCATGGTTCGACAGCGAAGCAACTACGTCACAGAAAGTTACGGATGGTAGTTATATACATCGTGCTCCGGCGTTTTTTGCATTGCGTGGAGCTATTGATGCTATGTGTGCCAATTTCGGCATCACTGATGTGCGATACGAGTCAGTTGGTGACAAGAAGCAGGCAGCGCAGTCATGGTTCGATCAGGGCGTTGTCGCGCAGATTGTTATTGCAGGTCGTCCGGCCGGAATCATCGCGCAGCCGAACAAAGCAACCATGCAGCACTATGATATTGCGGGTAACGCCGGAGGTTTAAATAATCAGGGAACAACGGCAGTTGCCGAACTCGATGTTGCGGTACTTCAAGACGCATCTATGCGCGTTGCGTTGTATAAAGAACCACCAGTATTTCCTCCGACGAAGAGAGATATTGCGATTGAAGTAGATAATAGTGTGCCATCACAGTCACTTATTGATACTATGACAACGGCAGGCGGGACAATAGTTGAATCTATATCGTTATTCGATTATTATGAAGGTACAAAGGTAGGCGCTGGAAAGAAAAGCGTTGCCTATCATATTGTGTACCGCGATCGATCCCGAACACTCACCGACGCTGAAGTAAACAAAGCGCATCGGGCGATCGAACAGGAATTACGCGACATGTACAATGCCGTAATTCGTTAGTATTTGCTAAGAGGTAATTTTCACTCCCGCATGACTGCAAAACCATCCTCATATTCAGCGAAAGATATTCAAGTATTGGAGGGATTGGATCCGGTGCGCAAGCGACCGGGTATGTATATTGGGTCCACTGATGTAAATGGATTACACCATTTAGTATGGGAGGTTGCCGACAACAGTATTGACGAAGCGATGGCTGGATTTGCGACGAATATCGTGTTGACATTGCTGGATAATAACCGGGTACGGGTCGATGACAATGGGCGTGGAATTCCCATAGATATCCACGAGCAGACAAAAAAATCGGCACTTGAGACCGTCATGACAACGTTGCATGCAGGCGGTAAATTCGGTGGAGAAGGATATCAAGTATCAGGCGGTTTGCATGGGGTTGGCGTATCCGTAGTGAATGCGTTGTCGGTGTGGTTGCGCACGGAAGTACATCGCGACGGGAAGGCATATGAACAGGTCTATGAGCGAGGCGTTCCGAAAGCCGATGTTAAGGAAATTGGTACATCGGACCATATGGGAACAATTGTTGAGTTTGAGCCTGACTCACAGATATTTATGAAGGAGGAGGGTGGGTTGAAAGAGGCATCGTTTAGTCTAAAAACCATTCTTGACCACTTGCGGCAACAGGCATATTTGACGAGAAAACTGCGGATCCGTATTATAGATGAGCGTTCACGGCGCGGCGCGGACAAAGACCGACCAACTGACTACACGTTTTATTTTGAAGGCGGTACTTCGTCATATGTCCGTCATCTCAACAAAAACGAAAATACGGAAAGCTATGCTATCTTTTCGGTCGTCGAGGAATCTCAGGGAGTCCAGGTTGATATTGCGTTCCAATATAGCGAGGGATTCCAAAGTAACCAATTAAGTTTCGCTAACAACATTCATACCGTGGAGGGTGGCACACATTTGACAGGATTCCGTACTGCGTTAACGCGCACGTTAAATAAATATGGTGAAGAAGCACAACTATACGGGAAAGATGACGACAAGCTAACGGGTGAGGACGTACAAGAAGGACTAACTGCAGTTGTTTCGGTGCGTCTGCGAGAGCCTCAATTTGAAGGTCAAACCAAGGCCAAGCTCGGCAATGCCGAAGTCCGTACGATTGTGGAAACCACCGTTGGTGAGCAGCTGTATAAATTATTTAAGCAGGATTCACAGCAAGCAAGTCGAATCATTAGCAAGGCGCTCCTGTCGCAGAAAGCGCGGCAAAAAGCTCGCGCAGTGAGGGATACTATTTTGAAAAAAGGCGTGTTGTCCGGATTGACACTCCCAGGAAAATTGACCGATTGTTCAACCCGAGATCCGGAGAAGAGCGAGCTGTTTATCGTGGAGGGTGACAGTGCCGGTGGGTCGGCCAAACAAGCCCGCAACCCACGCTTCCAGGCAATCCTCCCATTGCGAGGTAAAATCCTCAACGTTGAGCGGGCACGGCTGAACCGCATTCTCGAATTTTCTGAAATCAAGGCCTTAGTAGTAGCGCTCGGCACCGCAATCGCGGACGAGTTCGACATCACAAAACTTCGCTATCACAAAGTCATTATCACGGTTGATCGCGATGTTGACGGCGAGCACATAGAAACATTATTACTCACGTTGTTTTATCGCTACTTTAAGCCACTTATCGATGCGGGAAATATTTATGTCGCACAGTCACCATTGTATAAGATGACATTTGGCAAACAGATCGAGTATGCGTATTCGGAGAGCGAGCGGGCAGATACATTAAGCCGCTTTGCAGAGCCCCAGAAAGTTGATATTCAGCGATATAAGGGGTTGGGCGAGATGAACCCGGAGCAGTTATGGGAAACAACGATGGATCCAGAACGGCGCGTATTAAAACTTGTCACTGTTGATGATGCGCAGGAAGCGAATCAATACTTCGATATTTTGATGGGTAACGAAGTGGCGCCGCGGCGTAAATTCATTCAATCGCACGCTAAGGAAGTGGCATTTTTGGATGTATAAAGCGCGAGGCGCAGTGCTCAATATGTTGACTTTCTGCCGTAAACTAGTACGATACACCTATCACTATGAACAAAATTTTTCAGGCAACCGTTGAATATCTCAAGGCTTCACGCGCTGAACTGAGCAAAGTCCAGTGGCCGGGCAGGGATGAAACAATCAAGCAAACAGGCGTTGTTATCGCTATGTCGATTGCCGTGGCGGCGCTTCTAGGCATACTCGATTTCGTATTTCAAACCGTATTGCAATTCATCGTATAATATGCCAAAGCAGATTACTGACAATACACGACAATGGTACGCGATTCATACCTATTCTGGCTATGAGGATAGCGTAGCGCGCAATTTACGCCAGCGCATCGATTCCATGAACATGCAGGGCATGATTTTTAATGTGTTGGTACCGACTGAACGGAAGATCAAAATTAAGGGCAACAAGCGAGTTATTGAAGAGGAGCGCGTATATCCGGGATATGTACTAGTTGAAATGGTGGTGAGCGATGAGTCGTGGTACGTGGTACGTAACACGCCGCGTGTCACCGGGTTCGTGGGATCAGGCAACACGCCGGTGCCCATTACTGATAAAGAGATGCTTGGTATCATCGAGCGAATGAAAGTGGAAGAACCAGAGCACAAAATTGATGTAGTTATTGGAGATATGGTAAAAATCAACTCTGGACCGTTCAAAGATATGGATGGGAAAATTTCAGAAGTTGATGATAAGCACGGCAATGTCAAGGTTCTGGTGAATATGTTTGGCCGAGAAACGCCGGTCGAGTTGGATTATCTCGAGATTAAAAAATTGTAAATTTCGTAATACGGTAATCGTAATATCGTAACGCAATGAACGTATGGCAAAAGCAATTCTCAAACAGTTGAAAGTGCAAATTGCATCAGGCAAGGCAAATCCGGCGCCTCCTTTAGGCCCGGCGCTTGGCGAAGCAGGTATTAATATTCAACAATTTTGCGTTCAGTTCAACGAAGCCACAAAAGCCCGCATGGGTGAGGTGGTTCCGGTTGTTATTACGGTCTATGAGGATCGCAGTTTTCAATTTATTATCAAAAAGCCTCTCGCAGCGCAGTTGATTAAGAATGCGGCGAAAGTTGAAAAGGGGTCGGGCGAACCGAACTCGAAAAAAGTAGCGAAATTAACCCGCGCACAGGTACGCGAGATCGCTGAAACAAAGATGGAAGATCTGAATGCGTATGATGTCGAAGGAGCCATGAAGATTATTGAGGGGACAGCGCGTTCTATGGGCGTTGATATTGTAGAGTGATGAGCTATCAGAGTAACTAGGGATTTCATATATACTTATGGTAAAGCCGACGATTGGGCTCGAAATCCATGTGCAGCTGGCAACGGCCACGAAAATGTTCTGTTCGTGCGCCAATGATCCGCACGATACAACGCCTAATACAAATGTATGTCCGATCTGCATGGGGCACCCGGGGACGTTACCCGTACCCAATCAGAAAGCCATTGACCTTGTATTAAAAACCGGTATCGCGCTTGGATGCTCGGTCAATACGCATAGCAAGTTCGACCGCAAGAACTATTTTTATCCGGATTTACCCAAGGGGTATCAAATTACGCAGTACGATCAGCCGTTGTGTTTTGAGGGGCGGATGACTGTTTTATTAGCTGACCAGAGCAATCGCAATCAAGAGGAGGGCGGAGCGGGTACAACGGTCCGAATACGCCGTATTCATATTGAAGAAGATACGGGACGGTTGCAGCATGAGGGGCAACATTCGTTGGTTGACTATAACCGTGCGGGAGTGCCATTGAT
>MHXC01000041.1 GCA_001824325.1 Parcubacteria group bacterium RIFCSPHIGHO2_01_FULL_47_10b | reverse complement strand
CTTGTGGCGATGTGCCGTCTAACCGATGGGGGAGTTGTTGTGTGTGAGGGCGATCCGATAATACTGCAGAAGTTGAATGAACATGGGATTCGGGATCGAGCATCTGATCATTCAAGCGAGGTTGTTACTGTTCTCGACGGTGAGCGGTTTTTGAGTGCACTGCCACACGAATTTGCTTCTGCGTATCTCGCTGCGTCGGGAGTGATGGAAGTTGAGGGGTTATAGGGTTTTGCCACTGTAAGAGTGGTTTTATATTTACTTTTCCTAAAAAATGGCCTAGGGTGAGGCACCTACTAACACGGAATAAAGGAGAGGCGTATGACGTTATCAATGTTCCAGAGAGACAGAATTCAGCGGCAGAAAAAGCTTCATGAGGAACGAGGCGATCATTGCGCAGACATCAAGCTCGTTGGTGGCCTTGGACTATCGAACTTTGTGATGAAGAAGGGCGTGTTTCACCCCGACGAGTTCGCAGCCATATGGCTAGCCCGCTGGCTCGTCCTGAATAACGGGCTATATACGGGCAAAGAGGTTATGGACATCGGTTGCGGTACCGGTATTCAGGGAATCGTTGCTGGATTGTACGGTGCGGCGCGTGTGTATTTCGGAGATGTTTCGACGCTTGCTCTTGAGAATACGCAAGAAAACTGCGCTCAATACGGTATTCTCGACAAGGTCGAGATCGTGAAGAGCGATTTATTCGAAGGACTCAAAAAACGGAATGCAGATATGATCATCTTCAACCATCCGTTTTTCGATGCCAAGCCCACTCCGGGCGACACGATCGAGATGGCAATGTTGGATGAAGATGGCAAGATATTTCGGCGATTTCTCGAGGACGCGAAACCCAGATTGCATCCTGGTGGAACGATCGTCATGCCATTCTTTCATTTCGCTGGGGAAACCAATGATCCGGGCAGGCACGCTGCTAAGTACGGGTACGATGTGCAGGTTGGCTTTCATCATGAACACTTGAGTGGCTTACAAGAGAGCGTGTCTATTTATCTCCTGCGATCATTAGAGCATTTTCGGAAGTAATTTGAGGCGCTCGATTATGAGAAGAGGAGGTCTTGATGAAAAAGTAGAAAAGCCCCGCAGTGTTCCGCGTGGGCTTTTCCAATTGGTATTGATGGTGGGGCTCCTCAACCCCTTTTCCTCTTTGCAGGCGATATGTCCGACGTTTGATCAGCCCAAATGAATTCGAGGCAGTTGTGTTGGGTAGTTGAATGACGATCACCGCGACCCTTGTTCCATAAAATCCAGACGCGTTTCATGCTCGCACGCGGCTCCATTTCTATGCCTTCGCCGCCGATTGCAACATAGGTTACTCGCCCTCTTGTGCCAGCGGGAACGAAACCTCTGGCCTGGTGGAGTTGTATGAAATCTCGGTCCTTTAATGTCTGGACGACGTCACCAACTTTCAGCTGAGCAAATGTATCTTGCCGCATTTGAACCTCCTCTGTAGCGTGATATTGTGTATTGGATAGTATAGGACGTTTCGAGTGAAATACAAGGGTTGACTGTGTAATTTTTGTCCCACCGCTTGCTCTTCTTCGATTTTTCTCCTAGAATACACATGAACGGAGAGATATATGAAACCTCAACAAACCCAACAAACCAAGACTGCAACTAGTAGTTCCAATAAGGAAACCACGCCACAGGGCCGACACATACGCGAAACCCCTATTACCTGGCAGGCGCATGAGTTTTTGCCCCAGGATCGAGGGCCCGGGTGGAATGTGACGATTATTGTTGTTGCACTGGTGGCAGTGGTGTACGCGTTGTTTACACGGGATTTTATTCTGGCGTTACTCGCGGTGTTGAGCGGGTTTGCATTGCTCGTATTGGCGCATAAAAAGCCACGTATCGTGAAATGCACGGTGAATGCCGAAGGCATCCTTGTGGGAACTACATCGCATGATTTTGATGATTTTGCGCACTTTACGGTGTTACGGCAGGGGCAGCACGAGCATCCAAGCGAATATGAGTCTGATCAGCAGGACCCTGCAGCGGCCTCGCACGTAGAATTGTATTTTCGCACGAGCCGTTTTTTGAGGCCATCGTTGCATCTGTTTGTGCCGAACGACAAAGCCGACGATGTTATTAAGCACGTGGCTCGGCACTTAGAGCAGTCAGATAAAGTGCCGTCGCTATTGGAGATTATGAGTAGGTTGGTGGGGATGTAAAGTGGCCCGATATTAGTGCAGTCATAGTAGTTATTTATATACGCGCCCGTAGCTCAGATGGATAGAGCGTCAGCTTGCGGAGCTGAAGGTCACAGGTTCGAACCCTGTCGGGCGTACAAGCTAAATAAGTAGGACAACGATGAAACGAAAATTCAACAATAAGCAACAAGCTTTTATTAAGAAGTTCATCGATATATTGTATCACAGCATGGCTATTGAGCGCGAAGCCCCGTATTCGAGACGGGAGTTCTCTCGTAAATTCAGACACCATGCCATTGACCTTATAGACGACGGTACGTATAAGAAAGTTAGGTTTTAGGTATGACGAAAACACCGCCAGTGTACAAAGAAACAAAGTTGGGAACTATAGGGTCCACAATGTTCTACTTGGAGATTATGAGCCGCCAGCATATCACAATATCGCGCAGTTGATGAAGGAATGGGAGGAGGACTTATTTGAACGCATACAACATGCAAAAACAAAAGACGACCATATTAGTTCGTGTGCGTGGTTAATGCACAGGTTTTTATGGATCCATCCATTTTTTGACTACAATGGAAGGGTGAGTCGATTACTGGGCGAGCTGTATTTATTGCGGAGCAATTTACCAGTAGTCGATTTTCAAAGTACCAAACGTACTGATTTTGTGAAAGCGATGAAAGAGGCCACAAAGAGTGGCGATTTGAGTCTACTAGAAACACTCATCTCATGATCACATTCGCTTGATAGTTGAGGATATTCAATTAGAGCTAGCGATAGTGACTATGTAATCTCATCGAAGGGTGTTTATTTGCTTACGCCCACTGGTTTCTATTGAAATATTCGCATTTTATGTGATACTAAAAAGGATTTCAGTATGTCTTGATGGCATATTGCCAGCGCCTCACGGAGAGGTCGCATAGCGGTTTAGTGCGCCGGTCTTGAAAATCGGTTGACCCGCAAGGGTCTCGTGGGTTCGAATCCCACCCTCTCCGCCATTGATCTGTACCCCAAAAAGTGGACACGGGGTCGATCCACATGTTTTCTTTTGTTAGGGCTTAATTTTGTGAAGCTCTGCGCTGATCATTTTTAGGCTTCATCAATGTACTTCGAAATAAATCTTTGTTTTGCGGTCTCCCACATCTGATCCGTAGTCAGCACTTGGTCGTAGTGGTATATCCTTCCTCCTTGGCCAAAGGCCTTAAGGAATTGGTCGAGGTATATTTTTGGATTCACCAGTAAGAACTCATCTTCCATTTTCCATCCCTCCGTCATCTCGAAGTCATAGCTGAAGCTGTGGCCAGCGACATTTATCCAACGATGAGCAATCACATTTCTCCACCCGTGAATTCTGGAAGCAACGGTAGAAAATTTTGTATCAGCAGTATCACCATCTATAAAGTTTTCTAAAAAGAGCTTGTATCCGTCCTCACCACCTTTATTAAAGAGACCGTAGGCGATCGTAAGAGCGATTGAATGCGTCCCTAAAAACATCAATGTAGTTTGAGGATTCGCTGGGTTATCAAATACGGCACGCAATTCATTGATAAAATTGTTGGCCATTGAGTTGGTTATAGTTGCGATCACTTCGTACGGGTGATTTTCCGTGAACCTTTTAAGTCGCTGTTCCTTTGTCTCTCCAAGATGTGCGTTGTTTTTCATATTTTTAGACAATATTCACGATCAATAACTGCAGTAACTCAACAAAGATCTTCCTCTGGTGTTCACGCCACTCTGATACCTTGCACAAGTCCACCACTTCTTTGCTGTTCAACTCATCCAGTGTCTTCTGTAATTTTCCCTTTCTGATACGATCGCCAATCGTCTTCTGCTTATCCTTTGGGAACGAATCCCATCCCGAAAACTCTTCTTCTGTCAGGTCGTCTTCGTATATCTTCAGAAGAGGCCAGTGGCTAAAATACTCGAAAATGACTTTCACTGTTTCTTCTTTCTGTGACTGATCCTGCTGTGTAAACATTTTCTGAACATCTTCTTCGCTCTTCTCTCCTGACCATAAAAGGCCAGTGTTTATTAGAAAGAAATTTGGCTCCTTCTGCATGGCATACTTTACGTCTCCTGAAGCCAGCATCATTAAGAATGCAGGAAACAAGCTGTGATGCACATTGGGAAAAATACCGTTCACTACCTCAGTCAAATCCTTGTCATGTTCCGATGTTCCGTCCTTCTTAAAGATGCGTTGTTGAGACCACTGTAGAAATTCATGCAATACAACTCTCGGTATTCTTTTCTTTGAGTTTCCATCGGTTATTTTCCACTCCCCGGGGAAGTAGTGATGCCAGATATCATAGTTATTGGGAACACTCTCTATCGTATTAAAGAACACAGGGCAGAAGCTTCCGAACAAGGCCATGATATAATTCCACCATCGTTGCTCCCTATCCCTATCTTCGATCTTCTCCAGCTTTGCCTCACTGTCCTCTATGTACTTCTTGAAGCAGGTGAAAAGCTGAAATGGCTCATGTCCGCTCTTTAATAAGGCTTTTACCACCGAAGGAAAGAATTGCTGCTGGAAATAGTGCCAGTTCCAAAAATATTGGGGCTTTGAATAACTTCGACTCAGAAACTGATGAGCCCATTTTCTGAAGGTTGGAAAATGCTTCTGTGAAAAAGAGTTCTGTATTTTTTCCTTAATAATTTCTCTACGAAGCCACCTCTGCTCTACTTCCCACAGCTTTTCATGCCATTCAAATAGTTTCGGCAATATCTCGTAGCCAATAGAGAATCGATCCCTTTTGTCGAGATTTTTTTGATATGTCTCTGCGAGAAGAGGAACCAGCGGATATTGTTCCAGCTCTATCGCATCATCGATGTGTTCTATGAACGTCTTCGTAAAGTCTCTCTCATTGTACGGTGATTTTTCTGACCAAAAAGAATCCCACGCTCGAACCATTCGGTCCTTTTTCAGTTTGTTACTAAAGGTGAATATTCTTGTCAGTTTCAGTTTCTTTAGAAAGCTTATCTCGAACTCTGGTTTATATCCTTCAGCGAACTTCAGGATTTTCTTAAAGGAAGTGCCGAAAATAACTACGAGCACCAGTGTAATGAGTATTGCTATTACTTTTTCAAGTATCGAAATGTCTTTACCACTGAAAAAAGAGAGTACGGCGAGGCCAAATACAGAGAGCCAAAATACCTTCTTTGAACCTAAAACCTCCTCACTCCACACCATTTTCTCAAACGTACTTCTTGACTCTCTTTTGTTCAGGAGATCAGTGAGAAAAACAATGGCAAACGGGATGAAGATAGCCAGTATGCCGAGTATGATATTTTGAAATAGTGAAGGATCTAAATTATTCAATACAGGAGTTAAAAGTTTCTCTGTATGTGCCCAAATATTAATAGTTGTAGTTGCGATTGTTTCCATTTCTTATGCTGTTAATTTATCACTGTGGACTTCCAATGTAAAGCATTGTAAACTATAATTATCATTATGAATGAGAAGGAGTTTTATAAAGCCGAGGATTTGGCCACCAAATTGGAGGTCAATATAATGACCATCTATCGCTATATCAAGAGCGGCAGGCTTAAGGCACACAAGATCGGTAAGGAGTTTCGTATTGCAAAGGACGAGTTTGAACGTTTTCTAAAGAACACAAGCACAAGATAATCATGGCAAACAAAAATCTTACAAACGCAAAACGGGTAAAAAATGACGAATTTTATACCCAATACAGCGATATTCAGAAAGAAATTGAGGCGTATTTGGAACACAGCCCTGATGTTTTCCGTGGCAAGGTGGTGTATTGCAACTGCGACGATCCGTTTGAGAGTAATTTTTTTCGCTATTTCGTGCTCAATTTCAACAA
>MHXC01000040.1 GCA_001824325.1 Parcubacteria group bacterium RIFCSPHIGHO2_01_FULL_47_10b | reverse complement strand
CTCCAAACCCACTTGGAATAATAAGATAATTACACCAAGCTCGGCCAAAAATGGTATAAATATATCTGACTTGATAGGTTCAAATACATTAATACCGACTAGCGCAGCATTCCCAAGCAGAATGCCAATTACGAGTTCGCCAAGTACCGATGGCTGGCCAATTTTTTCCACTAAGCTCGAAAACTTTGCGAACAAAAGAATTACTGCTATAGACAGAAGTGTGGCTAATGCACCGTGTTGCAGGCTATCGGAACCTCCGGAAGCGTATGCCACCCCTCCTATACATACGCCTAAAAACGTCAACATAGTTAAATTCAAACGAAATAATCGTGACATAAAAGGATTGTATTTCATAACTTTCATAGAATACCATCTAATTATATTTTAAGAAAGACCGATATTCAGATTAACTCTTGCAAATTGTTTTGAAAGATTCGACACCTTTTTGATCTCTCCGTGGGGAACATGATGCACGATGCCGTCAAGATCTCGCAGGGTTGTCATTCGCATGCTGATGTCTTCAACCAGCCCGCACGTTCCGTCAAAACACACCACATCTCCAATACGGTACTGATTTTCCATAATAATAAAAAGGCCGCTGATAAGATCGCGAATGAGATACTGTCCGCCGAAACCGAAAGCAAGGCCAGCGATTCCTGCGGCCGCCAGAAGCGGACCTATGGCGATACCCACCTCTTGAAGAATCATCAAAAGAGCCAGGAGCCAAATAAGTATTCCAAGCGAAACGGTGAAAATACGGATAAGAGTGTCTTCTCGCTTTCTCTCCGCTTCTTTAGTCAAAAAATGGTTGGAAACAATAATTTTTCTTATGATCTTTTCAATAAAAACTACGATAAATTTACGGATAAGATAGCCGGCAATAACGATTGCGACAATTTTTATGCCATGATCAAAAAACCATGGTGCTATATTTTGAACAAATTTTTGAAACAGAGGCATACTGCTATATTAACATACATCCCGCCAGCGTGAAAAGTACCAAGCAATTGAAAAAGTTTTTTTCATATAATAATCCACAAAAACCGCCATGCATAGGGGGTTTTCTAAAAAGCTACTCCGGGCACTGGACGATGTTAGAACCTGTTTATGTACTACAGGTAAACGAAAAGAGACCACGCGATGAGACTGCGAGCTCTCTTTTCGCGTGGCCTTCGTTTACTCCTTACTGAAATTCAATTAGTGCAAATCAAGCGCCCCCATCTTTCTCTGAGTTGCTGAAGAATCTCCTCAGTATTCTTCAAGTTTTCTGGAATGAACTTTGGTTGCATCTCTTTGAGATCTTGAAAAACTTCTCTGATGTGAGGTGGCTCGACCCAGCCATACTGGCTGATAATACTCAGAGCACATTCCACAGTCTTGCAGATATGTGGCTCATTCCCCCGGCGGTCTTTAAACACAAGTACACCACCAGCAGATAACCAGGCAAGAAGTTCGCCACCACAGAGGCCTAAAAGAGTAGTAACGTATGACCACTGGAAAACTGGGTATGAGTAGCCCTCACTTGTTGGCATTTCACAAATACTCATTACCCAAACTGCTTTAGTTTCTGCCTGCTTGGCTACAGTGGACTTCATCGGCTCCTCCTTATAGTTGATGAACAGTTTACAGACAGAGACTTCTTGTCCGAAATATGGGGTACGTTTGCTCCTTTCCCTAACTTATGTATGGACTAGCCGGCACAGATTGGCACCGAGATTGAAATCAGCCGTCGTGCCGCCTCAATCCTCTTTTTGTCGTGGGGGTAGGAATCAGCAATTCTTTGCGAATCCATGTCAAGTCCAAGCTCGAAATACGCAGCAACTTCGAGACGGTCCGCCATCCAACTAATTTCGATCTCAACGCTGTTGAGCATCCCCTTTTTGCACCTTTTTTCAAAAACGGATACCTCTGCAAGTGGCGATGACTTCACCTCCATCCATGATGCGATCCTCTCGATTGTACGATAGACCAATACAAGAACGTATGGGTTATCCTCTCCTCTGACCTCAAGCCATGTCATAGTGTTTATCACGCGTAGCTCCGTAGGTGAGAGACGATTCTGCGGAAAAAGCTTGACTCCCATCAGAGATTCGAGGTGTTTCCGTGTAAAGCCCTGTGCTTGTTTGACCATCACTGTCCTCCTTTGCTTTTCATATTCTCAAAAAATCAAACGATCATCTCTTGAGTGGCGGCATTGGCACTAGCTGTTTGTTTCGAGGACTTTTTGAACAGCCTCGGTTACAAAGGCGGTAAACGTGGGCTTAAACAGCATGGACTTGCTTACCAACGGTTTTGTCCAGTCAATCACCTTATCGTCATACTCGACTCCTTGTGCGATATAGTCCGGAAGTTGCTTCTGCATCAGCTTCGTCATCTGAACAGCGAACTGCGATTTTCGATGAGTTTGAAAGGAGCCATCGTCGAGCCCAACGCCGAGGGAGTTTTTGAAATAAGTGGCTGCCATAAATGCTTGCCTGATCAGCGCGTTGTTCTTGGCAAGAGAGGGATCATCGAAGGGAATCGCCGTAAGGATACAATATAAAGGGCGTACCGCATACGTTCCTGATGCCTTCCCCTTGGCAATCACCCATGTGATATTGCTGTCTCCAATTCGAAGCACTGTGACGCTTTCATACTCCATAAAGCCTTTTGCAACCCTGTCATAGTCACTGCTGTCCGCAACCTCCGCATGAGCGGGTTGCTGAAGTTTCACAACCTTGCCTCGGTATTTTGCCTGAAGATTGCTCAAAACCCCATCAATCACTTGCTCAACGAAAATTCCGACCATACGCTTTTTCTCTTTCACGAATATCACTCCTTTCGATAGGTAAAGACAGTGAAGCACAAATCATCACGTGACGCAAGTTCACTATTTGTCGATTCAGAAAAACCGCCACTCATAGCGGTTTTCTGGAGTCTCTACTCCGGGGGTGGGACTCGAACCCACAACCCTTCGGTTAACAGCCGAGCGCTCCACCGTTGAGCTACCCCGGAATATGTGTAATTACGAATGCTGCAACTTTTTACGGTTACACGCATTAATAATTATACTCCATTGTACGTGTTTGCATACGAAATGCAAGGTTTTGTTGAGGGAACAAGCACGCGGCAAAAAATTTGACGCTGGGTTTTTGGCCGCTATAATGAACTAAGATCATGATTATGTCAGACAAAGAAAAACAATTGCCAGCCACAAAGGAAGATATCTTGGGTATCAAAAGTGATGTGCAGGACATCAAAAGAGAGCTACGCGAAACCAAAACGGAGGTGGTTGGTCTAAAAACAGAGATATTTGGTGTGAAAACAGAGATAGCTGCTGTGAAAACCGAGATGGCCGGTGTGAAAACAGAGGTCGGGCATCTTGGTGTTCTTATTGAGGGAGTTCGCTCCGAGGTTCAGGTTGTTGCCGAACAGTATGGCGATATAAAGACAAAACTGGATGAACATTCTACTATACTGCAGGAGCATTCAACGATACTGGCTGTGCATTCGACGATACTGGATCAGCACAGCCAGATGCTGCGCGTTATTACGTCAGACATTGTCGACATCCGCCATGGTTTTAACCAAAAAGCTGATTCGCGGGATATGCGCGCACTCGGCGTCCGAGTTACAGCGCTCGAGGCACATTCCTAAATATTTTCACGACAATGCGTATAAAGGGCGGCGTTCCGAAACAACCTGTATTCATTCCGCTACTTCTCGGTACCACGCGCGAGGGGCGTCTCAGCGAATGTGCGGCGAAATTTGTCTTGGAAGTAATATCTAAGCGTAACGACCTTACAGCAGAATTTTTTGACGTGCGCGATTTTGATTTTGGCGGTAGCGAGGGACGGTCGATGAAGAATAAAAACCCGCAGTGGCGCGATGCGATGCTGCGGGCTGATGGACTGTTGATCGTTACACCTGAATACAATCGTGGGTATCCCGGATCGCTGAAGATGGCTCTAGACATGCTCTTGGACGAGTATGATCACAAGGCAGTGGGGCTGATGGGCGTTTCAGATGGCCCGATGGGCGGGGCGCGGGTTATTGAGGGTTTGTTACCTGTCATGCGTATTTTCGGATTGGCTGTATCGGGCTACACAGTGTATTTTTCAAATGCCGACACGCTCTTCGCCACCGGCGCCATGACCGCAGGCGAGGTCGAACGATATACAAAATCAGTAAATCGTCTCCTCGACGACGTTGTCTTTTTAGCGCGCTCCCTCCGCTGGGGACGCGAACAGTTGCAGTCGACTTAGCCACACACCCTTGCAGAGCTCCTAGTGTGTGATAGTATACATTTACGTGATATGCATAAGGCATCGTCGCATAATTTTTGATATTTCAGCTATATATGAACGACCAATTACAAACACCAACAGAATCGCCGGAAACGCCAAGCGAACCAGTAAAACAACTATCCCCCAAGGAGCTTTACGATCTGAAAAAGAAAGAACGCATGGAAGCGCGAGGCCAGACAACGGCGCATAGCACCGGTCCATCGGCGACACGCGGCAAACAGCTGTTTTGGATCGGGGTGATCGTCATCGTAGCGTTGTTTGGCTATCAGATTTTCGTACGCGACAATGGCGGCGAACGAGATAGCAAATTTGGCTATCAGCCACAGAAGGATTTGAATACAGTTGTGGCAGATGACTGGGTCAGGGGTGGCAGCGAAGCCGCAACAGTAACGCTTGTTGAATACGCGGATTACCAATGCCCTGCATGCGCAACCTATGCGCCGATTATTGATGGCTTTGTGACTGAATTTGGTGAGGAGCTGCGGCATGTATATCGCCATCTCCCCTTAATCCCGGGTCACAAAAATGCAATTACTGCGATGCAGGCTGCTGAAGCTGCTGGACGGCAGGGAAAGTTCTGGGAGATGAGTGATTTGTTATATCAGCGACAGAGCGTGTGGTCAACGCAGCAAAATCCATTCAAACAGTTCAAGGATCTCGCAGTGGAATTAAATCTGGACGCAGTAAAGTTCGAGACTGACTTTAACGACAGCACTATCAAGGACAAAATCGGCACCCATCTGGCTCGAGCCAATTCCTTGGGTTATAGCTCAACACCGACATTTGTCGTCAACGGCCAGTTATTTGACCCGACAAAAGGGCCACAGGGACTTCACGATCAAATCGCAGCGTTGATTGCAGCTGCCAATGAAAGCGCCAACAAAGCCTCAAATTGAGGCGTTTATTCAGAGCGTCTATTCGTATTATCACGCGCACGGTCGGCATGATTTGCCGTGGCGCTTGACACGAGATCCGTATGCGATTCTGGTGTCGGAGTTTATGCTGCAACAGACTCAGATTCTGCGCGTTCTATCGAAATATGAGGACTTTTTAGCTGCGTTTCCGACAGTCAAGTTGCTTGCGAATGCGCGGCTGCCGGAGATTTTGGCTGTGTGGCAGGGGCTTGGGTATAATCGGCGGGCGCGATTTTTGCTCCTGGCTACACGTCGCATAATGTCGGAATATAACGGCGTGGTGCCGCGAGATGTGAGCGAGCTCGATGTCCTACCGGGAATTGGCCCTTATACTGCGGCTGCCATTACGTGTTTTGCATACAACAAGCCGCTCGTTTTTATTGAAACAAACATTCGCACTGCAGTGATTGCACACTTTTTCGACGACCAGCAAAGCGGCATTCGCGATACAGATATTGCACGCATACTAGAACAGGTGCTCGACCGAGCGCAGCCTCGGGAATGGTACTATGCACTGATGGATTATGGCGCCATGGTAAAAAAAACGCTTGGAAATGCGAGTCGACAAAGCAAGTACTACGCCAAACAGTCCTCATTTGTTGGCTCTGATCGACAACTGCGCGGCGCCATTATATCAGCACTGCTCAAACGTCTACAGCTTGACGTAAACTCGCTTCCGCGAATCATAGCGAAAAGGGACCTACGCACACCCAACACACCCAAGTCAACCAACAAAAAACAACGCGATCGGGTTGTCGCGTCGCTTGTTCGGGATGGGCTTGTTCGTGAGGATAATGGCGTGTTGATGCTTGCAGATCGCTGATACGGGCATTCTCGTGCGACGCAATTAGGCGCGTACACCTTGTGCCACCATCGTTATAGTGCGCTCGCGGTCATGGTCCAGCTCGATAAGCATGATTTCCTGCCATCGGCCCTTAACCAGCTTGCCGCGCTCTATGATAAGCGTAACCGAGCTTTGCAATATAAGGCCCTGGCAGTGCGCATGCGCGTT
>MHXC01000039.1:12517-14734 GCA_001824325.1 Parcubacteria group bacterium RIFCSPHIGHO2_01_FULL_47_10b | reverse complement strand
GAGGAGACATTAAAAGATAGTGGATAGGCTCTAAGCGACGCAATAAAAAAACTGGTGCGGTGCGAAATGGCGAGTAGCCCAAGTAGCGGAATTCCGAGTAGTGGTCGCATCTCATATGCAATAAGGGTGCCGATAAAGAGCGCCATACCAAGCTGTTGTTTCCAGAGCATGAGTTGAAATGACTCGAACTGTACAAGCGAAAGGGCGTATAATACGAGCGTTAGACTTGCCACGGGCGTGCCAGCCAACCGGCGAACCAAGTAAAATAGGCCGAGTCCGGCGGCAATCCCAAGTGCAGTACTCATGCCGAACAGCGTAAACGATCCCGGAATATGCAGCGCTTTTAGCACATTAATAATAATGCGAGCGCCAACTGACTCGTTGCCTAGTAAATAGCTATACTGCCCTATCAGTGACGTAAACGGGATGTCGATGTAGCGCTTGTAATAGCCAATATCATAGCCAAAGCCGATGTGACCAAAACGAATATAAGGGATAGCATGGGTGATAATGATCAGCACGCATGCGGCGATAATACTTATGAGCGCAAGGCGGCCGATTTTCAAGTTCGATTTACTTATATCATGCTTACTATGAAATCCCCGCGAACCTGCCTCGCGAACATAGATAATGGCCAGTACGCTGGCGTATATACCATATGGCACATAGAGCATTGGCGGAAGTTGCAGTATAATGAGGATATTCGAAAGGGCGTAGATCGCCAATGAAATGAGCGTAGACCTGCTATTTTGTAGCATACCCGTAGTGTATCACACATGCAAAAGAGGCGAACTGTGCACAAATTTGGATGGGTTGTGCTATTGTGGCTGAACACCGCAATCATTGTTGCGGTTGTTGTTTTGTTTAAACCAGCGTTGCAGCCGCGGGTTGTCATACAGCGAAGTGATTCGACGGTTCTCGGTGAAATCATTCACATTTCTTTTAATCAGCCAGTTGATCGAACTGCTGTATTGGCGTCGCTACGCATTGAACCCGAGTTCAGCTTTCAGACGATGTGGGATGATGAAAGTCGGAGGTTGGATTTATTGCCGGCAGGTGGGCTTTTGTCGGAAGCGTCATATCGCATTACCATCGGTGAGGTTCGGCCGCTCTGGGTGCCGCCGCTTGTTGCACAAGCAAGCGCCATTGTTCATTTAGGTAGTACGCGTGCAGAGGTGGGCATTGGCTCATTACCGAGTATTTTTGTTGATACTAAGCCTGGCGGACTGCCCTCAAGTGAAGATGCCTATGTGCTACACGGGGAGCGCGTTGATGCGTCACAACCTCGGTACACAGAAGGCACCTATATCGACATAGATCTTACGCGTGAAATTTTAACTGTTTTTACCGATGGCCAAGTGCGGAATATGTTTGAGGTGAGCGCACAAGGTCCGCCCTATCACCCGACGCCATCAGGAGAATTTGCCATTCAATCAAAAAGTCCCAACCACTTTTCTTCTTTGAGCCATGTGTGGATGCCGTGGAGCTTGCATTTTCATGGTGATTATTTTATCCACGAAGTCCCGTATTATCCAAATGGTACGTTGGTGACGACACGATACTCTGGCGGATGCATCCGCTTGGATGAAGGCGTGGCCGAAGAGGTCTATAACATTGCAGAAAGAGGCATGAAATTGGTGATCCACCGATCGTAATAGCCCGCTATGAAAGCAAAAACATTGCACATGCGAAAACCATTACTGTGGTATATCCTCGGGCTATGCGTGCTGCTTGTCAGTTTTTGCGGAATTTTGATCATGGGGGTGGCAGTTCCAGGCGTAGCACCAATTGATCTCAGCATTGAGCCTGGGCAGTTGCCGGCAATGAGCGAAAAACAATCACACACATTACTGTTTGTTGGCGATATCATGCTGTCGCGTTCAGTCGGAGCCAAGATGGCGCGAGATAACGATTATCTTTGGCCTTTTCGTGCTCTAGTAGAAACGCTTTCTAGCGCAGACGTGCTATTTGGGAACCTTGAAAGCGTAATCTCTGATAAAGGACAAAATGTGGGCAGCGTCTATTCATTTCGCGCTGATCCGCGGGCGATTGAGGGCTTGCAGTACGCAGGATTTGATGTTGTGTCGGTCGCGAATAACCACGCTGCTGATTGGACCCGTGAGGCATTCGCGGATAGCATAGTTCGGCTACGGGCGGCCGATATTGCAGCAGTTGGCGGCGGACTCACCGAGGGCGAGGCATATAACGGCGTTATTA
>MHXC01000039.1:11838-12509 GCA_001824325.1 Parcubacteria group bacterium RIFCSPHIGHO2_01_FULL_47_10b | reverse complement strand
TGCGCGTGGGGTTTCTTGCTTATACGGACCTGATCCCCTTATCATTTGCAGCACAGGGGAATCAGGCTGGCGTAGCACGGATAGATCGGGACCGCATTGTAGCGGCGATCCAGACACTTGAAGCGCAAACAGACTACATTGTTGTAAGCTATCATTTTGGTGAAGAATATCAGACTCAATCCAATGCAACCCAACAGGAGTTGGCGCATTATACTATCGATGCCGGAGCCGATTTTGTAATCGGCCACCATCCCCATGTAACACAAGAAATTGAACTGTATCACGGAGGCTTGATTGCCTATAGTTTGGGCAATTTTGTGTTCGATCAACACTGGTCAACTGCTACTGCCCATAGTATGATTTTGGTAGTAACGATTGAAAACGGTAGTTTTTCATATAGTACTATTCCAATCGAGATAAAAAACGATTATCAAGTGGTTTTTTCTTGACTTTTTTATATTGTATGGTAGGATATTCAATCCTAGAAATAGCCATAGATTTCATGTATAATTATCAATAATTCATGTTTATGAAAACACTCACAAAGTTTTTGCTCACAATCGGGGGTGGCGCCCTCATGAGCTTGGGTTTGTTTGCGGCGCTCGGTGTCCCGACAGCCCATGCGCTTCAACCCGGCAACCATGCTCCGGTTGTTACGCAATTTCAATTAC
>MHXC01000039.1:5445-11830 GCA_001824325.1 Parcubacteria group bacterium RIFCSPHIGHO2_01_FULL_47_10b | reverse complement strand
AAACCAATCAATTCAGTTTATCGGCGAAGGGTGTGATCCAATTGACGGGAATGCAATCTCTGGCTATATGGCATTTGGCGATGGCAACGGGAAAAGTATCAGTTTAATCTGCGGGCAACCACAAACCCGAGAACATATCTACCAAAAGCCAGGCACCTATACCGCCGCCTTTGCGGTTCGCGACAGCCGCGGCGACGAACAGGTTGTGAATCTCACGGTATATATTGAAAGCACGGGACCCACTGCACGGCTTACCGTATCACCCGACCGCGTTGAAGAGGACTACGTTGTTTCATTCGACGCTTCAGGATCGAGCGACCCTGATCGCTTGCCATTAAAATATCGCTTTAATTTCGGTGATGGTCAATTTGTCGATAGCGATTTTCCTATTGTGACCCACAGCTATACAACTGCAAATACCTATTCTCCAAAGGTTACTGTTATTGACTCCGAGAGGCTTGAAGCAAGCGCTACTGTGCGTATTACAGTCGTTGATAAGCCGACTGACACGAATAAGCCGCCAGAAATTCAACGATTTGACACACAATATAAATTCAATGAGACGTTTCTTGGTGAGGCAGTTGATTTCCGTATCAGCGCCTGTGACCCCGAGCGGGATCAGCTATTCGCAAAGATTGATTATGGTGATAGCAATAACACAGACTGGATTATGAGTTGTAATACAGTGACCAAGCGACATTTTTACTTCGACAGCGGCGTGTTCTATGTGACGCTGCGTATTCGCGATACCAGTGGGCATGAAGTACACGACGTGATGGAGGTACAGGTCAAAGATGATTTTGAGAACCTGGCGCCAAACGCTGATTTTATCTGGAGCCCTTCGAATCCAATTGAGGATGAGCGTGTGCAGTTTACGGATACATCAACTGATCCAGATGGACGGACTGGTATTGAGTTCCGACGCTGGCGATTTGGCGACGGCAGTCGCGTTACTACAGTTACGAATCCGACGCACGTGTTTACGACACCCGGCACCTATACGGTGACACTGGATGTCGAGGACAGCAAAGGGCTTGAGAGCACGGTCAACAAGACAATTAATATTCGCAAAAAGGGCTCAGTCGCTGTTTTGGCGAACGATGGTGGATCTTCGAGCAGCAGTTCAAGTTCGTCAAGCTCTTCGTCAAGCGAATCAGCAACCGGCACTTCAAACGGTAAACTGGTGCGTGTCGCCGGTGATCCAAAGGTCTATTATATCAACAGCAAAAATCAAAAGCGCCACATTATCAATGAGGCAGTATTCGAGTCATACGGTAATCGCTGGGAAAACGTTCGTGTGATTTCTCGTAGCGAACTCGATCGATACCCAACAAGCAACCTTGTTCGAAAAATTGGCGATACTCGGATCTATTTACTCGAAGGCGATACTAAGCGTTGGATTGTGAGCGCAGATGCATTTAATCGACGCGGATTCAATTGGGATGATGTAGTTGTTATCAATAGCGTTGAATTTAATGCTTTCCGAACTGGTGCGAATGTGACGTAAAGTGAGTTTTGTCACCCGTAATTATATGATAGCAACACAGCCCTGTTTTATGCGGGGCTGTGTGTTATCTTGGGTTAATGAAAACGTTCGGTTGAGTTCATGTGTGATGTGTTACCGTAGTGATATGTACTCGACACGGGCGAAAACGATTCAATTAGATAAATCACAGCAGAAGATGTTGGGAAAAATTTTCTTTACGATGGCTACGGGTGTTTTCGGAGCACTTGTTATCCCCCAGTTTATGAATAGCAGCAGTTTTGATCCACTAACCCTCTTCTTCGGATTTTTTACTGGATTGTCGCTATATACAGCAGCAGTAATCATTGTTAAAATGAAACAACTCTATGGAAATCAATAATACAAACCTCCTTATATTATTTACCGGTTTTTTCCTTATGTCGTTGATTGGAATATGGTTAGGATTGCACGCAAATAGAGAAACCAATAGGGATAACAAAAAATAAGGACTCTTTGCATTTTTAGCTCCCTCCGAATCTTCGGCTACGCTTTTTGTATTCATCGAGCGCTTTATCCAGCTCTTCTGTCGTGAAAGCCGGCCATGGCGTTGGGGTAAAATATAACTCACTATAGACTGATTGCCAGGTGAGGAAGCCACTGACGCGTTGTTCGCCCGATGTGCGAATGATGAGGTCTGGGTCGGGTGCGTCTGGGTTGTACAAGTGCGCAGCGATGATGCTCTCGTCGATATGATTAGGGTCTCGTTTGTTGTTGGCAATTTCGCGGCCAATGGCTTTTACTGCATCAACAATCTCTGCCCGACCCCCGTAATTGATACAAAATTGAATAGTTCCCTTGGTACAGTCGGCAGTTGCGTCTTCCGCGTGCCGTATGACATCGATAAGGGATGACGGCAATCCTTCGCGACGGCCAAGCACTTTAATGCGCGCACCTTGGGCGACGAATTCGTCAAGCTCTTTCGTAAATGCGTGCTTCATCAGACCGAACAGAAACTCGAGCTCTTTGTGTGCGCGTTGGGTGAGATTTTCTGTTGAGAGGGCATACACGGTAAAGATGGTAATGCCGCGATCCTGACAAGCGCGCGCGATGACTTTGAGTGTTTTCGCGCCTTGTTCGTGGCCTTTGAAAGGAGGAAGTCCTTGTGCCCGAGCCCAACGGCGATTACCGTCCATGATAATGCCCAGATGGGTAACGCCAGACGTCTTGGCGTGCTTTGTTGCGTGTTTCATTGCGCTATTTTTTTGTATTGACACCATGAAATAAATGAATATGATTCGTTGGGATTGCAATTGGTTGGGCGCCCCACGTGATTTTTTTCGCGAAAGGCAGGCTGTGTTGTAAGTGCAAGGATTGCCCTATGGTATCGAATGTGGCGGGGATGATCGGGGACAAAAGCAGCGCGCCATGGCGCAACAGTTCAAATGCCGTTGCGAGCACAGGCGCAAGCTCGCCCGACTCCTTGATCTGCCAGGGCTTCGTTGTATCAATATATTTATTTGCCGCTTCGAGTGGCTGTTGGGCTACTGCGAGGTAGGCGCGCGTATCGAATTGCTCGATGGCCGAGCTGGCATTTTTCCATGCAGTCGATACAAGTTTCGCGAATGCCTTACTTTCCTTACTTTGTGTATCAGGACGCAGTTCGACGATCTTAGCTTTTTGCGCGAGCACGGTGAGGCGAGAAAATAGATTGCCGAGGTTGTTTTTCAGCTCTGCGTTGTAGCGTTCCCCGAGGGATGATTGCTTGATGTCCCCGTCGTCGTTGACGGGCGTTTCAGCAAACAGCACATAGCGCGCGCCATCAACGCCGAATTTTGCCGCTAGTTCGTCGGGGTACACAACGTTTCCGAGTGATTTGCTCATTTTGTGACCCTCTGATTTGAGGAATGCGTGCACAAACAAAGTATGCGGGAGAGGGAATCCGACTGCTAACAGCATAGCCGGCCAGATCACGCAATGGAATCGAATGATATCTTTGCCGAGTGTATGGACGCGTTCGGCCTGTTCCCAATACCGCTTATAGTGCTCCATATTGCGATCGAATCCAATCACCGTAATGTAATTGAGCAGCGCCTCGATCCAGACATAGGTTGTTTGTTTTTCATCGAATGGCAGTGGAATGCCCCAGCTCACGGTTTCGCGCGAGATAGAAACGTCCTTGACCTCGCCGTTCAGGAAGCCGAGCACTTCATTGCGGCGGCCTTCTGGCATAATCCGAATCGTATTGTTCTCAATAAGCGCTTTGACTTTCGGCGCCAGTTCAGACAGTTTAAAAAACCAGTTTTTTTCCTCAAGATAGTCAGCTTTTGTTTTATGAATGGGGCAATTACCATCGACGAGATCCTCTGGCTCTTTGAATGCTTCGCATCCAGTGCAGTAGTGGCCTTTGTAGGTGCCTTGGTATATATATCCGCTTGCGTGTAGTGCGTTTAGAAATGTATCCACGCCCTGTAGGTGTCGTTGCTCGGTGGTGCGAATAAAATCGTCGAAACTGATATTGAACTGTTTCCACGTTGCGAGAAAATTGGTGGCATTTTGGTCAGCAAATAATTGAGGCGTTACCCCCGCTTTTTCAGCTGCCTTTGCAACTGCAGAGCCATGCTCATCAGTGCCTGTGGATAAAAAAACGTCGCGGCCGCGAAGACGCTCAAAACGAGCTCGCACATCAGCGAGAATGGTAGTAATGCCGTGGCCAACGTGTACGCACGGGGCATTCACGTAATAGATGGGAGTGGTAATAAAAAAAGCGTTTTTGTTCATATGAGGCACGTTTGCGTCATTGCGTTTCGTTGCATATCGTTATACTATGATAAAAAGCGCATTTGCTCAAGGTTTTGAGCGTGCCGATAACTATTATTCTACCGAATATGAGCAATGACCTACATATTCAACCACCAAAGATTATCGTAACAACCGCAGCGATTTTCCTTGTAGTGTTCGCGGCATTTGGAGTAATAAAGTTATTTAATGAGATCAAACGAGGCGAGTTTATAGGCCAAGAGTTTGATCGCGTGAATACGATTGTGGTCAGTGGCGAGGGGCGCGTTGAAGCGAAGCCGGATATTGCGCTACTGGTAATCGATGTGCTTTCAAAGGGTGTACGAATAGATAGCGTTCAGGATGAGAATACCCGAAAAATGAACGCAGTCATTAGCTATATAAAAGAGCAGGGCATCGCTGATGGCGATATTCAAACAACTAGCTATACCACTCGACCTGCCTATGATTATCCGGATGGCGCCAGTCGATTTCTCGGATATTTAGTTGACCAGCAAATCAAGATTAAACTCCGAGACTTCTCAAAGATTGGCACGATACTTGATCAGGTCGTGGCAAAAGGTGCAAACGGGGTGCCGGACTTAAGATTTGATATCGATGAGAAGGAAGAGTTACAAGCACAGGCACGCGGAGAAGCTATTGAGCAGGCAAGGGATAAGGCAAAAGAGCTGGCTAAGCAGCTGGGAGTAGACCTGGTACGCATTAGCAGCTTCTCTGAAAATAGCGGGCCGTACTACCCTGAGCCAATGTATGCCCGAGCGGAAATGATGAAATCTGCTTCATTTGATTCTGCGCCAATAATTGAGCCAGGGCAAACTGAAATTACTTCAAACGTCACTATTGTCTACGAGATTAAATAACATATTGTAGGCAGTGTGCGCGAATTATCACAATGCCAGCCAAGCAAAGATTTCAATTTGGCAAAAAATTTGCTGAACTTGAGGAGATAACAAAAGCTTTTGAACAAGGCGATATTGATCTAGAAAAAAGCTTCAAGCAATTCGAGCGCGGATTGAAGCTGGCCGGAGAGCTCAAAAATTATTTACAAACAGCCGAAATGAATATTATTCGTATGAAGGAAAAATTTTCGAAGACTGTGGACTAATCGGTGGTGCTACTGTAGGCAGTATGATATAGTGGTAGTACTATGATGTCTAATTTTTATCAGCAAATGGAGAAGATTAAGAACTCAGAGGGATTTCTCGATGTCGCCGGAACGCTCAAGAACAAAGAAGAAGTTCGGGCGTTTTTGCGTGATATCATGACGCCGGAGGAAATGATGATGTATCAGCGGCGTCTCCAAGTTGCAACGCTTTTAGAAGCAGGTTGGACATATGAGGCAATTCACAAAGAGCTGCATGTGGGGATGGGAAAAATATCGAGCGTAAAAAAGGCGCTTGATAGTAGTGGGGAGGGGTATCGGGTGGTATTAAAGCGAGTGGGTCGAGCTATTGCATAACTCCTTGTGTTGCCGTTTTTATACAGGCGATAATGTGGTATAATTATTTTTGATAATAAGCTAACTTTAACCATGAAGCTATCCCCCTTTGTGTTTGTCGCCGGTGGTCTCGTGATCCTCGGTATTTTGAGCTTTGGAGCGATAAGTGTACATCAATATCAATCAGACTCTTTGAGTGCGGCAGGGTATACGGTTTTTCGAAATCCCTCAATTAGAATTTCAACTCCAGTTGGTGGAAAGCAGTTTGTCGTCGGCACGAAAGTAAGATTTGCATGGATAGCAAGTAGGGTGCAATTTGTGAATGTTAAGCTGATCAATGTATCGTTGCCTGAAACCAGCGGACGATCAATCCTGTTAGCGAAAAAGATTTCAGGGAGATCGTTTTCGTGGACTGTAAACGCGCCTATTAGCAATTCATATAAATTTGTTGTCGAAGATGTTTCAAATCCAAATGTCTTCGATCAAACAAAAAATGTATTTTCTATCGCCGATCCTCTCATAAAGAATCCGGATTTGATTATAGATTCAGCGAAAATTATTCCCGCTGAAGTTCGTCCCGGTGAACCTCTGCGAATTGTGGTAACAATAAAAAATATTGGCAACTTGGCGGTGCTTAACACACAGCCAATACGAATTGAGTCATGTTTTGCGGATTCGCTTCTTCC
>MHXC01000039.1:0-5430 GCA_001824325.1 Parcubacteria group bacterium RIFCSPHIGHO2_01_FULL_47_10b | reverse complement strand
TTCAGTTGGGTTCCTATAGCAAGCTAATGGGACGTTCAACCACCATTTATATTGATAAGGGCAATCTCATTAAAGAGTCAAATGAAACAAACAACCACATCGTTGTGCCGATCAATGCAATTATGCCAACCCCTGTACGTCCAAGTGAACTTCATGTTACAACTCCGGTCGGTGGAGATCGTATATATTATGGGCAAACTCTGAACATTGGTTGGACTGCAACGCCAGACATCCGGTATCTTGATATTTTCTTGCAACCTCTCTCGAAAGCACATGCTTGTGTGGATGATACATCAGTGCCCTGTTATTCGGCCTTGATACCGCCAATTAAAATCGCGCAGAACTTCGATGCCTCAAGGAAATTGTTTAGTCTACCAATCACCCAGGATGGCTTTATCAGTAAGCAATCGACGTCTGACGATCCTGGGTATGCTACGTATAATCCTGGGTATGCTACGTATATGTATGGGGGGTATTATGGGTATGGGTATGGTGGGAACAATATGCTGTTTATAGCCGATGGGAAATATAGAGTATCTATGGTCGTCATAGGGGATGTTCGGGGAATTAGTGGTGGCTCTGGGGTATTCGATATTGTAGATGTGCGAACAGTTTTCCCCACGCCAGTTCCACAAAATGACACCGATTCCCCCACGCAACAAAATGACACCAGTTTACCTTGGTATCAAGGGCAGTCGAATAACCTGAATAGTGGCCAGAAGTTAGACGTTGAATGAAGGTAATGCGCTAATTATTATTTCTAACTATGGAAAAAAATAACCAAGAAACGAACCCCACGCCGTCAGCCGCACCACGCGATTCATCAAATCAGCCTACGATCATTTGGGCAGTTATCGGCGTGATTGTCGTAGTTCTTGTAGGTGTGATTGTGTGGTTTGTTATGGCGCGGAATGCAGCAGATGAAAATAGTATTATTATGTTCGAGCCGGGATTCATTGACGAACCTATAGATTCTCTGTCTGAAAGCGGTATTTCGGAGAGCGTCCCATCCTCGTCTACTGATATCGCTACTGACGCGGCTCTCATTACTGATGACATTATTGTTGACGACGCAACAGACGAACTCTCAACTGATTTAGGTGATCTGGACGCTTTTGTGAACGACCCGGCGTTGAACGATATATCCGGCGGGCTCGACGACCTTGGCTCGTTATAATAATCACAACTAGCGGATAATCATGAAAAAACATACAACACTACTCCTCGTAATCATTGGATCCCTATTGATTGTAGCTGGTTTACCTGCCGTCGTAGGAGCACAATCAAATGTGCGGATTCAAACGCGATCCGAAGTGAATGCGACGAGTTCATCAAAACTACAGATTGAGCGAAGAACCCTGCCGGTTACAGGCGATGTACCACCAGTGATAACCCGTATTCAGGAAAAGGGGCAGGCGCAGCAGCGACAGCAGACAGCTGTGATTACTGACGGCGCCACGACAACAAAGGTACAGGTGCGCGAGGAATACAAGGAAATGATGAGGCGGCACGAGGCAGCTCGTGAGCAATTGATCGAGCGGAAAGAGGTCCGTGCTGAAGCATTGGAGCGGATAGGTGAGGTGCGCGATACATTTAAGGCGGCGCGTGACGAATTTCGAACAAAGCAAACAGAAGAAGTAAAAGAGCGGGCACTCGAACAGGCGCGCACATTTTTGACTCGATTATTGAACTCAATGCTACGGCACCTTGAGGGACTTGAGGGTCGGGTGAGCAGCGCAGAAAATTTGAATGAGGGCGTAAAGACTCAGATTTTGGGTAATATCGCCGCAGAGAAAGTGTGGATCCAAGAGGCGCTGAATCGTGTCCCAAATTTGACGACAATTGAGGAGATTCGGACGCTAACCAAGGAAGTTAAGGAGAAATGGCGTAAGGCATTCTTGCTGACGCAACGACTAAGTGGACGGTTTTTAGCAAGTAGGCTAGAGGATTTCCTTGATAAACTCGATGGCGCATACAATCGCGTAGGGGCGAAAATAACGGCAATGAAAGCGGATGGTATTGATACGGCTACAATAACGGAGCTGCATGGTTTGATGAAAAATGCACTTGATGCAGCGCAAAAGTCGCTGGATCGCGCGTTGACGCTGTTTGGGTCGCTTGGAACGAGCGAAAATGCAGCAACTACCTATCGGGATGCGATGTCGGCGCTACGTGAAGCGCACCAGCAATTGCGTGAAGCGCACCGGATATTAAATGAAATAATCGCGGAAGTAAAGGAGATCGCGGGGAATATTCAGAATGAGCGGGCGTCGATGCAGCAGGGGCAAAAGGATGATGTCGATAAGGAAATAGAGGACGAAGATCAGGACGATGATAATACGACAACAACAGCAACAACAACGAATACTGTGCCAACGCAGTAATTCGGGGGCTTTCTTAGACCACAATATTCACGAGCTTTCCTTGTACAACGATCACTTTTTTCGTCAGTTTGCCTTGTAGACAAGTTTGAATCTTTAGAGAAGCAAACGCGCGTTTTTGTAGCTCGTCATTTGATAGTCCTGTTGTGACCTCGATTGTGTCGCGGACTTTGCCATTTATTTGCACGACAAGCGTGTGGGTAGTTTCGACGATGAATTCCGGATTGTATTGTGGCCAGCGGGCATTGAAAATGCTTTGTTCTTTTTTCCATGAACGGCCATCGTAGTCGTGGAGTAATGCCCAGAGTTCCTCGGTTATGTGAGGAGCGAATGGCGCGATGAGCTGGACGGTTAGTCGTGCTTGGTCGATGCTAAGTATGGCATCGCCTCCCTTGTCTGCATCGAGCGAATTGACGAATCCCATAATGGTCGCTATGGCAGTATTATATTTCAAGGTCCCGATATCTTCTGTCACTTTTTTTATGGCACGGTGGAGTACTGCCTGAACATCAGGGCTATCCTTCATTTTCGCAGCCCTATGCGTCTTATGAACTATATTCCACAAACGATTCAAGAATCGAATCGCCCCCTGAACGCCATCATCACGGAAATCGCCGCCTTGTTCAAAGGGACCCAAGAATTGTAGATATATGCGGAATGAGTCGGCGCCGATGGTGTCAATATATTCATCAGGATTGACTACGTTGCCTTTTGATTTGCTCATCTTGGAGCCATCTTTTATCAATAGGCCATGGGCGCGGAATGTGGTGAATGGTTCGTCGAATGTAATATGCCCCATGTCTTTGAGTGCCATGGTGATGAATCGTGAATACAGTAAATGCAGCACCGAATGTTCGGCCCCCCCGATATACATATGTACGGGAAGCCAGCGCTTGGTGATTTTTGGGTCGAATGCCTTGTCTACACAATCGCTCGATGGATATCGCAGGAAATACCACGCGCTATCAAGGAATGTGTCAGATACATCTGTCTCGCGCAGCGCATCAGCGCCGCACTTCGGGCATGACACGTGTACAAATGAGTCGACGGTAGCGAGCGGTGAGAGCCCTTTGCCTTTGGGCTGGAAATCATCCAGTCGCGGCAAAAGCACAGGCAACTCATGCTTCGGCACCGGTACTTCGCCGCAGGAATCACAATAGATCATAGGGATGGGCGGACCCCAGTATCGTTGGCGGGAAATGAGCCAGTCACGCAGACGGTAGGTGGTAGTTGCAGTGCCGTGGTTGTTCTGTTCAAGCCAAGAGATGATTTTTTTCTGCGCTTCGCGCGTTGACAAGCCGTCGAATTGGCCAGAGTTGACGAGCGTGTCATTGGCTGTGATGACCTCGACAACGGGCAGCTTGCACGTCTGTGCAAATGCCAAATCTCGTTCATCGTGCGCTGGTACGGCCATTATCGCGCCAGCGCCATAGCCAGACAGCACATAGTCGGAAACCCAGATCGGAATTAGCTTATTCGTCGCTGGATGGGTTGCTGTTACGCCAGTATCGATACCAGTTTTAGCGCCGACTTCAGCGATTCGCTGCTGCTCCGTCTTTTTCAACGCTTTCGTGATGTAAGCCGCGACATCTGCATTTGATTGAGCAATCTGTTGAGCGAGTGGGTGTTCGGGTGCAAGCACCAGATAGGTAACGCCGAATAGCGTATCGGGTCGGGTGGTGAATACGGAAATTGTTGTTGGTTTTTGAGCTTCAGCGTTACCAGCGCCGGGCATATTCACCGCAAAATGAATCGTGGCTCCCTCGCTCTTGCCGATCCAATTTCGCTGTGCTGCCTTCACTTTCTCTGACCAGTCAATATGGTCGAGATTTGCCAACAAGCGTTCTTGATACTTTGTGATTTTCAAAAACCACTGCTTCAGTTTTTTGCGCGTTGTTTCTGTGTCGCAGCGTTCGCAGCGGCCTGTGATAACTTGTTCGTCTGCAAGCACTGTCTTACACGACGGACACCAGTTCACATCTGCCTCTTTGCGCTCCGCAAGACCGTGCTTATACAACTGCAAAAACAGCCACTGGGTCCATTTGTAATAGTTTGGGTCGGTGGTTGAGAGTTTATGCGACCAATCGTACATATTGCCAAGCTTTCGAAGCTGCTCCTCGTAGTGCGCGGTTGTGTGCTCAATAAGCTCTGCGGGGTGCTTCCCTACCTTGATCGCATAGTTCTCCGAGTGAATGCCAAAGGCGTCAAACCCCATGGGTTCAAAGACCTCATTGCCGAGCATTTTTTGAAAACGGCCGTATACGTCCGCGCCTGAAAACGCGTATGCATGACCGACGTGTAAACCTTCACCGCTCGGATACGGGAACATCATCAGGTTATAGAACGGCTTCGTGGCGTTGGCGATATCGGTCGTATACAAGCCAGACTTTTCCCACAGTCGTTGCCATTTTTGCTCGATGAGTTTGGGGTTGTAGGCGGGCATATATTACGATACTCTTACTTTTCCACTTGAGTATTGATGCAGGAGTGAACTAATTAGTGTTTGGTACGGGATACCTTGTTGTGCCGCAACTGTCTTGATTTTTTGTAGATCTTTTTCGGATAACCGAATGTTAATATTGCGATCTTTTCGCAAGGAAGAACGCACATACTTCTGATAGAGAGCCAGTTTTTTCTTGGCACCAGGAATACTTTTTAGCTTGCCTGCTTCAAAGCTTTTTACTATCTGGCGCTCCTCCTTGTCAAGTTCAAAATATTTCATGATTTCTGTATTAGGTATTTTTTTGTTGCTTTTCTACTAGGGATTATTGTTTTAAAAAACATTGCTTCATTATTTTCGACAAAAGGTACTAGGTATGCATAGCCGTTTATATTTACAACGATAATTTGTTGTTGGGGATATTTCTTTTGATTTGGATGCGGAATGAGATCGAGTGCCCCCCCTTCGTCAATCGCAATCATGACGTCCTCAAAACAGACATCCCGGTCACGCTTTAGCAGTTTATTCTTGGTTTCGTCCCAGTCGACGTATTTCATCATATCAATATTATAGACAATGTATATGGTTTGTCAAAAGTTATAACTGAAA
>MHXC01000038.1:6434-11147 GCA_001824325.1 Parcubacteria group bacterium RIFCSPHIGHO2_01_FULL_47_10b | reverse complement strand
TGTCGGGGACGAAACACACAACACCTTTTTCGAAATGCTTGGCTATTTTTCATTCGGTGATTATTTCAAAAAGGAAACGATCAGCTGGGCGTACGACTGGCTCATCAATGTACTCAAAATAGAGCGTAGTCGTGTGACGGTAACGGTGTTTGGTGGAGATCCAGAAATGCCAGATGTCCCCTTTGACCAAGAATCATACACTATCTGGCAATCGCTCGGATTTGCCGAGCAGGAGATTCAACGACGTGGCCGCGCAGATAATTTCTGGGGACCGACGGGCGACGAAGGACCCTGTGGCCCCACCACCGAGTTTTATATCGACGGCATCGAAGTTGGGAACCTTGTGTTTAATGAATATTACGCCAAGTCGGCAGGAGACTCCGGTCATAGCACTGACAAAAAACTCATGCCGCTGAAGCAAAAAGGTGTTGACGTTGGCATTGGCCTTGAACGCCTTGCCATGGCGTTGCAAAAGAAGCGTACCATTTTTGAGACTGATTTGTTTGCGCCGCTTATCAAGCTCGTGTTTGACGCTACTGGAAAAACAGGCATTGCAACAAACGACAAGCCCGACCTCGCGCGTGCCGCTCGTATTATCGCCGATCATATCCGTGGCACAGTATTCCTAACAGTTGACGGTGTTACGCCAAGCAATGTAAAACAAGGATATGTTCTCCGTCGTATTATGCGACGTTTAATGCGATACGCAAAACTTCTCAATATTGATACGGAACAACTATACAAATCCCTCATCGAGACAGTCATCACCCAATACAAAGCATTCTATCCCGAGCTTGAACAAGCGCACGAACGCATCGTACAAACTTTCCTTGAAGAACACCGACGATTTGGCGGAGTGCTTGGCAGGGGATTGAAGCGGTTTGAGCAGATCGCAGCGCAGGTAAGCAAAGCAACTGAAAAAAACGACAATATCATAACAGGCGCTAATGCCTTCTTGCTCTATGAGAGTTACGGATTCCCGATCGAACTCACCATCGAGCTTGCACGCGAACGCTCACTCACCGTTGACGAAGCGGCATTTACACAAGAATTCGCGCGACATCGGGATGTGTCGCGAGCCCGCGGGGGAGAGGCAAAGAAAGGTGGGCATGGGCTGAATACCAGTGAACTCCATGCAAATTCGCCCGAGGAAGTCGCTCTTGTCACCCAACTCCATACAGCCACACATCTACTCCAGGCAGCGCTTCGACGCACCCTTGGCGATCATGTGCGCCAAAAAGGATCTGATATTACGCCACAGCGCCTGCGATTCGACTTTGCCCATCCGGTAGGTAAACTCACTGACGGACAGCGGACCGACACAGAAAAGCTCGTAAACGGATGGATCCAGGCCGACCTCCCCGTTTCACATCAAGCACGTACTTATAAAGAAGCTGTGGATAACGGGGCGATTGCTGTGTTCGGACCGGAGCGATACCCGAAAGAAGTAACTGTGTACACGATCGGTGCTACTGACAACGATAGCAAACGTACCGCAGCGAGCAAAGCTCTCATATCTCAAGAATTATGCGCTGGGCCGCACGTTTCTCACACTGGCGAAATCAAAGGCGCGTTCAAAATTACCAAAGAATCGTCTATCGGCGCCGACACTCGACGCATCGAAGCAGTGCTAACATAGCTCGAATATGCACCTAATATATTGGTATTTGCATCCAACGCGATAGTTGTATATAATAAGGACTAGTTATATGAGCACGTACAAGCGGATACAGATTAGTGCTGAAGACAGCCCTAGTGCAGTTATTATGCATTTGGAACAAAGCGAGTTGGGAGCGCTTGAGTTTGTCGTGCCTGAAGGCGCGCGATTATTTAGCGAATCAGTAAACCTGGATTTACTCAAAACATTTGCGAGTAAAGCTGGTAAAACCATTCGTATCATTACCAATGACACGCAAGGCCTTGAAATGGCCCGCTATTTAGGAATAGACGCGCAAGAAGGAGATGGCTCGGAAGATAACAGCGAAACGCAAACTGATGCGGATGCACCGAATGAAGCCCTGGCAAAATATGCAATCACCGATCTTGAAGCGCCGATAATACCGATCACGGGACCCGCGAACGAACCCGACGAACTAAGTGAATCGCCGAAATCCAAACGGGAAGCAGCCCCAGAGCGTGGTATCGACATTCGCAAAACCAAAGCTCGCCGTATGCCGCTGTATACCGCCCCTACCGCACAACCAACAGAGCAAACCCCTGAAGATATCAAGTCAGAACTTACTTCCATTGCTCGAAAATCAGTTGCGTCAGCAATCGACGAAGACGACGAAATCGGCACGAGAAAGGCGCCGGGATCAAAATGGCATTTCGGCTTCGGACGATCCAAGAAAACAGAAGCGCCGCGCCCATATACAGAAGAACCAACCGACCGATCTCGGATCTCTAAAGAGCGTGAATTGGATGTCTTTTTACATACAAAACCAACCGCGCAATCGATAAAGGCTGCAAATCAGCCTGTAGGACATGGGGGTCAAATCGTAAAAATAGCTATTGTAGTTTTGATTCTTGGTGTTGTTGGCTGGGGCTACTGGTACCTGCCAAAGGCCACAGTGAAAGTGTTTTCAAAGCGGCAAGAAGTCGAGTTCGATTTGAACGTTATCGCTGACAAGAATATTTCAAAAGTTGCAATACCAGATCGCAAAATTCCCGGCCAAATTATTTTCGTTGAAAAAACAACGGAACATGCAGTTCCAACCACGGGTGAAGAGACGGTGAATAGTAAAGCGCATGCGATGATTACCGTGTATAATAAGCAATTCGCCGCTCAATCAATGATACCGTCGCGCTTTGAATTTTCTGACGGTAAAATTTTCTGGAGCCAGAAGAGCATAACCATTCCTGCAGCAAAGCAAAGCGGCGACCAAATAACCCCGGGATCACTCGCCGTTGAAGTATTAGCAGACAAAGCAGGAGAAGCATACAACGTCTCGTGTTCGAAAGAAGCGCCATGCGCATTCACTGTCCCGGCATGGAAAGGCACGGTAAAATTCGACCAAGTTTACGGAACTGGCGTGGAACATTTTGTCGGCGGCCTCGTTGGAGTGAGTAAGACCGTAACACAGAAAGATATCGACGACGCACGCGCAGGACTTTCGACTGAAATCAAGGATCAGGCGCTCAAAGAATTGCGCGAAAAAGTACCTAGTAACTTCGAGCTGGTTGAGGAAAGCGTCCAAACCGAGTTATCAGATATTAAGCTGTCCCATAAGCTGAAAGATCCAACGAATGAGATTACTGCAAGCGCCACAGCAACTGCCCGCGGCATGCTTATTAGCCCCAGCGACTTAAAGGCAATTATTCACGAAACGGTAAAAGCCGAAGTTGGGGACCAAAAAGTGGCGCACGAAGATACCATTATCACCAAAGTGAACACTACGCGCGTAGATATTGAGCAGGGGACTATGGAATTAAGCGTCAATGCGCGCGAGGAAGTGGGTTGGAAATTTGATGAGCAGACATTGATACGGCAATTAGCAGGTAAGTCAGGCGAGGAAGTGCGCACTCTATTCAGCCAAATGGATCGGGTACAGGAAGCACAAATGCGCCTTTGGCCGTTCTGGGTTCAATCAGTGCCGAAAAGCACAAATCGCATAACGCTGACGATTGAGTAATGGTATGAAACCCTTGACGCAGCACGTTCGGTATGATAGAAATACCATACAGCCTTCAAAAAGTATGGGTTACTTTTTCTTTATGATTTTTTTTATTAGTTGAAAATGGCAAAATGGCGAAGGAAAAAGCATTGAAGTTACGGGCAACAGTACGAGAGGCGCTTCCAAATACAAATTTTCGTGTTGAAACCGAGGATGGGAAGGTGATTCTTGCCCACGTGTCGGGCAAGATGAGAAAATTTTATATCAAAGTTTTACCCGGGGATTCAGTCGATATTGAAGTTAGTCCCTACGACCTTTCGAAGGGCAGGATTGTGTTTCGATATAAATAACCATGAAAGTACGGGCATCGATCAAGAAATTATGCATAAAGTGTAAGGTTGTGCGGCGGAAAGGCCGTTTGTATGTTATTTGCGAAAATCCAAAGCATAAGCAACGACAAGGATAAATCGAGTAAACCGGACCAAGCCATATGATTCGTATCGCCAACGTAACATTACCAGATGCAAAACCAATCGCGATCGCGTTGACCGCGATTTACGGCATTGGGCGAACGCGCAGCCATGCAATTCTCAGGAAGGCAGCGCTCAACCCAAATATCAGGACTGCTAAGTTGACCGAAGAGGACGCTGGTAAGCTTCGAACCATAATCGAGAAGGAGTATAAGGTGGAAGGCGAACTGCGACACCAGATCCGATCAAATATTAAGCGTCTCAAGGATACAAAATCATATCGAGGCATTCGCCACGAAAAGCGGTTACCGGTACGCGGACAAAATACAAAAACGAATTCGCGCACTATCCGTGGGAATGTCCGCATGACTGCATCCGGCACGTCAAGTAAGAAGAGCGCGCCAGCCGCAACATAAACTATTTCGACGTAACATTCACGTAACAGATCATCAGATAATTATGGGAAAGAAACGAGTTATAACTGAAGGAACCAAGGCAAAGGGATCGGGTGAGTCCGATTTTGTAAAACGTAAAATTCGCGGCCGCAAACTCACGAATGCTCGCGTTTATGTGCAATCAACGTATAACAATACGATCGTGACCATGACCACGCCAACCGGCGATCCAGT
>MHXC01000038.1:0-6401 GCA_001824325.1 Parcubacteria group bacterium RIFCSPHIGHO2_01_FULL_47_10b | reverse complement strand
ACAAAGTCAGCGCATCAGGCGTGAAAGAGATCGAGGTATACGTGAAAGGCATCGGTGCGGGCCGGGAAGCAGTTATCCGAGCGCTTGCAAACGAAGGCCTCGACGTGACATTCATCAAAGATATAACACCCATTCCACACAACGGTCCGCGGGCGCCACGCCCACGACGCAATTGATCGAATTAATGAATCGCGAATTAACGAATTGCTATGTATAAAGGACCGAATCGAAAATTTGAAAAAAAACAGCAGCAACGCTTCGGGGATCGACGGGGCGGCAATCGCCGTATGTCCGGTTTTGGGACGCAATTACTCGAAAAACAGCGATTGCGATTCGTTTACGGTATTCGCGAAAAAGTGATGAAAAATTACTTCGCTGCAGCATCCCGAGAAGGTGGCGACGTGGTACAGGCATTTCGCGGCTTACTCGAACGCCGGCTCGACAATGTGGTGTACCGACTTGGTTTTGCTTCGACACGATCGCAAGCACGACAGGTTGTGAATCACGGTCATATTTTCGTAAATGGCCGTCGGATCAATATACCGGCACACAGGGTACAGCCTGGGGATGTCGTGATGATTCGCACTCAAAGCCAAAACAAAGGAGTTTTTCAGCCAATCAAAACAACAATCAAAAAGCATACACCTCCTGCATGGATGAAACTCGATGCAGATGCACTATCAGGAACAGTAGTGCGAATCCCATCATCACAGGATGTTCAAGACCCTATCAATATTTCATTAGTTGTTGAGTTTTATTCACGTTAATAAACATAACCATTAGGACATGATCTCACTTCCCAAGCCACCAAAGATCACTCCCGTTGCCGATAATGAGGCATTATTCGAAATCGAAGACTGCTATCCCGGCTATGGCATGACGCTTGGCAATGCATTGCGCCGTGTATTGCTTTCATCGTTGGCTGGATCTGCTATCAAGGCAGTTCGAATTATGGGCGTTGATCATGAATTTTCAACTATTGACCATGTAAAAGAAGACGTGGTCGAAATTTTATTGAATCTCAAACAAGTACGCTTTACCAAAGCCACGGCAGAATCGATCCGCGGAACATTGAAAGTTACGGGTAAAAAAGTGGTAAAAGCGAATGACTTCGAATTTCCATCAGATGTAGAGGTGGTAAGCCCTGATTTGTTAATCGCCACATTAACGCACAAAGACGCAAAATTGGAGATGGAAGTTGTGGTTGATCATGGCATTGGATACGTGCCACGCGAGGTACACAAGGAACACGGCGACACCGAAACCAGCATGTTGGTGCTTGATACTTTTTATACACCAGTGGTACAAGTAAATTATCGCGTCGAAAACATGCGCGTCGGCGCCCGAACTGATTACAATCGATTGTTTGTGACTGTTAAAACTGACGGTACGATAACACCCGAGAACGCATTCCATCAAGCATCATCCATTCTTGTCGAGCAATTCAAGGTGTTCAAACACGATGCAGCTGATAGTGCAGCACGAGCAATTGATGTTGATTCTGTGGAAATGGCAAACGACGACGCCTCTGTAGCTCCCGCGAAAAAGCGCGGCAAGAAAGCAACGGAAAAGAAGGCGGTAGCATCAAAACAAGATCTTGCTGATTTGAAATTATCTTCACGGATTGTAAATGTGCTGGCAGATCACGGCATTCGAACCGTTGATGGGTTATTGGCGCGGGGCGAAGAAGCATTGACTGGGTTGCCCGGCTTAGGTGAAAAAGCGATTAAAGAAATCCGCCGCAAAATCGGACGACTCGGGTTAATTTTGAACAAATAGTCGCATCTGAATTACTACCATGAAAAAGCGAATAAAAGGACGACAATTCGGACTCCCCGCACGAAAGCGTAACGCGCTCCTGAACGGCCTTGTTGAGGCAACGGTGCTTCATGGACGCATAGAAACCACGTTTGCACGGGCAAAAGAGGCATCACGCCTAGTCGAAAAATCAATAACAACTGCGAAAAAGGGGACATTGGCTGCTCGGCGAAAACTCGCCACAAGCTACCGAGACGACGTGGTGAAACGGCTTGTCGACGAATTGGGCCCTCATTACAAGGCACGTAAGGGCGGATATACGCGGGTTGTACGCACACGCATTCGACAAGGCGATGCATCTCCCATGGCAGTGATTGAATTGATAAAATAACAGTATTGCAGTACTATGGCACAAGCAATAACAACTACAATTACAAAAAAGCGCCGGGCGCCAAAGAAAAAGGTGGCGACTGTCAAGAATCTCCGAACTGCAGAACCGATCGCACTGATCACGTTAGACGCCACAGGGCAGTCGCTAGGGCGAATCGCAAGCGAAGTAGCGAGTCTATTGCGCGGCAAAGACTTGGCCACATTTGCACCGAATAAAATACCCTCACGAACAATCGTGATTACTAATACTGATGCAATGGTGCTGACGGGCACGAAAGCAGTCACAAAACTATATCATCACTACACAGGATATCCCGGGGGCATTCGAACAGCATTGCTCAAAACATTATTTGAAAAGGATTCAAGCGATGTATTACGCCGGGCCGTCTATGGCATGTTAGCGCCAAATAAACTACGCAAACTGATGCTCAAACAGCTTATTATTCATAAAAGCGCGATGCCGATAGCATAACACTGCAAAATTCCTAAACGTTCACACGTATGGCAACAAAAACGACAAAAAAAGTGAAAAAGCCCACAGCAACGACAACAAAAACGGCGAAAGCTGTCAAAACAAAAAAGCCTGTGAAAAAAAGCGCTAAGGCAGTGAAAAAGCCCGTAGCGAAGGTTGTTGCTCCTGAAGCTGTTGCAAACGCACCTGTGGCAATTAGCGGTCCATACATTGAAGCCATAGGCCGACGGAAGACCGCGATCGCGCGGGTACGATTGACGCAAGATGCAAAGAAGGAAACAATCGAATTTACGGTCAATACAAAGCCTTTAAAAACATATTTTCCTGTTGAGGAATTTAGCAATATTGCATTTGAGCCGTTTACTAAAACAAAGCGAGAAGCAGGCTTTTCAGTGAGTGTACATGTATATGGGGGTGGTATTCGCGGGCAGGCGGAAGCAACACGTCTTGGATTGGCCCGCGCCATGCTGAAATTACAACCAGAGCTTCGCAATGAACTGAAGGTGTTTGGCCTTCTCACACGCGACCCACGCATGGTTGAACGAAAAAAACCAGGACTCAAGAAGGCACGCCGCGCAGCACAGTGGAGCAAGCGCTAAATCGGTGCAACCTTGTTCTATCCCGAGCATTATCATATTATTAGCTATTCAGTATGTGCGGCATTATCGGCTACATTGGAAATAAAAAAGTCGTGCCTGTACTACTGGAGGGTCTCAAGGCACTTGAATACCGCGGTTACGACAGCGCGGGTATTGCGGTTTTAGTCAACGGGAAAGCGCATATTGTAAAAAAAGCGGGCAAAGTGGCGAACCTAACAAGAGCTAGCCTGCCAATGAAACGCAATGCTACTGTCGGCATTGGCCACTGCTTAGCACCCGATACAATGATCTATTGTGCAGATGGACAGCTTACGCCCGTATCAGAACTGGAAGATGGGACCCTGGTACTCGCCTTGAATCAAGAATCAAAAAAACTCGAACCAAGGCGTGCTCAGATACTAAGACATAAGAATACTTATCCACTCATAACCATTCGCACTCCCTCTGGTCATATTAGTGTTACGCAAAATCATCAACTAATCATTGCTGATAATTTCAATTTTGTAAAAAGGCGAGCAGCTGAATTAAAAAAAGGCGATCTGTTGGTAGTGGCAAAGCGGATTCCTGCGATAATTGGCAAAAAAATGCAATTTATGCCAGTCAGAATAAAACGCTATTACCGTCTGACATCAGCTGGACATCAATTCATTCTTAACCATTTGAAACAAAAGGTACTATCAATACCTACGTTTTCCTCCTATGCTAAGCTTTCGAGCACGAGCTACGCTGATCACATTGTGCGCAATGATCGTCGGATCAGAGAGGATCAGCTCTATAAATTGCAGCACTACTTTGGTCCTTCGTTTCATTCGAACTATATGATTCCAGAGCATAGTGTCCATGGGAACTTTATCAACATTCCCACTGAAAGCTCCCCGAATCTTATGCGGATACTCGGCATTCTCGTCGGGGACGGGTCTATTCGCTTGCAGACAACGCGGGTCAAAGACCTTGACTGGCCCTACCTCGAAAAATTTCAGTCATTATTCGAACAAATATTTGGACTCAGGGGAGTAATCAGAACGCAGAATGATACGCGGGCATTAATGTTTGAAATATGCTCAAGAGTTTTCTATCGCTGGTACATGGTAAACGTAAAAAGTCGATTTAATGACTTTATTCGAGACGTAGGGACATTGCCTCACGACGAATTAGCATCGTTTATCGGCGGAGTCTATGATGCAGAAGGGTGCGTCGCCCTGAAATCAAAACAACTCTGCATCGGCATGACAGATGAACGATTAATTCGTAGTGTACATGGATGGTTGCTCCGTTTCGGGATCGTCGCCTCAATACAGCGGCAACAAAAAAAACAATACGGATGGAAAGATGCATGGTGCCTGACTATTAGTAACTATGAAGGAGTCCAGGCTTTTTCGAAAAATATAGGTCTTTTGAGTGCTCAAAAGACGGCGAAATTGCAACAATTAATAACAGCGCTAGAGAGTCGAAAGGCACATTTTAGTACCAAGGTCCTCCCTGTGACAAAATCATTCCTTAAAAAGTATGTGGAAACTGCTGATCAAAGTTTAATAAAGGGTCAGTTACCAAGAGGAAGCGGTTTTGCGTCACGGCCGATAATTGAAAAGATGTTAGCCAACCTCGAAGATACACTGGGGAATGGATTTCATGACTGTGAGCTCGTAAAGAAAGTGGAGTCTTACCTTAATGGGCATATTGCATTTCAACAAATAATCGAGATTAACGGTGCCTCCCAGAACAACAATGAAGGCTTCGTATATGACCTCGAGGTCGAAAATCATCATAACTTTATTGCAAACGGCCTACTATCAAACAACTCCCGCTGGGCAACGCATGGCAAAGTTACCGACACCAATGCCCACCCCCATTGGGGAAAGACCACACGTGTTACGCTTGTGCATAACGGGATTATCGAAAACTATGCACAGATTAAGGCATTTTTAGCCAAACAAGGCAGCGTATTTCGTTCAGAAACGGATACAGAAGTTTTAGCTCACTTGATTGACCATTTCTATACTGAGGGCGTAGCTCTCGAAAACGCTGTTGCAAAGGCGCTTAATAAAGCGCGTGGAGCCTACGCAGTCGTGGTTATTAGCGAGCAAGAACCCGATAAAATTGTTCTGGCGCGGCTTTCCAGTCCATTACTTATCGGCATTGGCAAAAAAGAGATGATTGTTGCTTCAGATGCAAGCGCCCTTATTAAACATACCAAGCGCATTGTGTATCTTGAAGACGGTGAAATGGCAGTAGTGAGGCAAAACGATTACACGGTGTATACCATTGCGGATTTCGAAAATTCAAAGAAACCACGATCGGTCCGCAAGCAGGTGCATGAAATCGACTGGGATATTGAGGAAGCCCAAAAAGAGGGCTTTGAACATTTCATGCTAAAAGAAATCATGGAGGAGGGGCGAGCTGTTGCAGATTCGTTGCGTGGCCGACTTGATCTCGAGCATAATCGAGTGGTTCTCGGCGGGTTAGCGAACGTTGCAGATCAGCTTGCATCTATTAAACGGCTGATCATTACTGCCTGCGGTACCGCCTCATACGCCGGACTTTTCGGCTCTTATGTAATCGAAGAAATTGCAGGAATTCCGGTTGAACTTCATATTGGATCAGAATTACGTACGCGTGAAGCGGTATTTGAAAAAGGTACTGCTGTGCTGGCCATCAGCCAGTCTGGCGAGACCATAGACACGCTCGAAGCGGTGCGCCGCGCCAAGCGAGCAGGGCTTCTAACACTAGGGATTGTCAATGTTGTGGGCAGCACTATCGCGCGCGAAACTGACGCAGGAGTGTATAACCATGTGGGACCCGAGATTGCAGTTGCCTCGACAAAGGCGTACGTATCACAATTAACGATATTGACGCTGATAGCATTGTACATTGCCCAATTACGTGGAAAACAGCATGATTATGCGACGATAATGAAGCATATCGAAGCACTACCGCGGCAGATAGAGAAAATATTAAGGCAGAAAGGTGCCATTCAGAAACGTGCACAAAATTATTCAAAATTTCGAAACTTTTTCTATATCGGCCGGAAATACAATGTGGCTACGGCATACGAGGGCGCTATCAAACTCAAAGAAATTTCATACATTCATGCCGAGGCATATCCGGCAGGGGAGATGAAGCACGGACCAATAGCGTTGCTCGACAAGTCACTACCGACAGTCGTGATAGCACCGAATGACAGC
>MHXC01000037.1:4238-6532 GCA_001824325.1 Parcubacteria group bacterium RIFCSPHIGHO2_01_FULL_47_10b | reverse complement strand
TTTCTTTAGCTGCGAAAGATAATCAAGCGCTGCATTGAACAAAACATTTGATATGTTCAATGCAGCGCTTGATTATCTTGCGCAGCTAAAGAAAGAAGGGAAGACAGTTCTCATTATTGGTCTCAAGACGCAATCAGTGGATATTGTTCGCGAGCTCGGGAAAAAGGTGAGTATGCCATTCGTTGCAAGTCGGTGGGTGGGCGGCACCTTGACGAATTTTCCCGAAATCTCAAAGCGAATAAAGTATTTTCTTGATCTCGAAAAAAAACGTGAGCAAGGCGAGTTAGCAAAATATACCAAGCGCGAGCGCGTGATGTTTGATAAAGAAATTGTTACATTGGAAAGAAAATGGGGTGGCATTAAGCACATGAGTAAATTACCCGACGCGCTATTACTCTTAGATTCAACTGAAAAGCAAGCCATTATCAACGAAGCCAAGGAGGCTAAGATTCCGGTCGTTGCGATCGTTGATACGAATACAGACCCTAAACCAATCGATTATCCCATTCCGGCCAACGACGACTCCATTTCATCGCTACAATTTTTGTCCGGAGAAATTGCAAAGGCACTAACAACATAAGTGGGACATTATGTCAGACATTTCTCTCGTTAAGGAGATTCGCCTGGAAACAGGCGCTTCTGTAAAAGATATTAATGCAGCGCTTGCCGAGTCAAACGACGATAAGCAAAAGGCGCTCGAATACCTGGAGAAGCAGGGCAAAAAAATTGCAGCGAAAAAGTCAGAGCGATCAGCGTCCGAGGGGATTGTAACGGCGTATATCCATGGCACTGGTAAGGTGGGTGTATTGCTCGAATTGGCGTGCGAAACTGACTTCGTAGCGCGAAATGCTGACTTTAAGGCACTTGCACATGATCTTGCGATGCACATTGCGGCGTTGAATCCGTCGTATGTGAGTGCTGCTGATATTCCTGCAGATGTTGTAGCCAATAAGCGGGCAGTTATTGCTGATAGTAAGGACGTTAAAGGTAAACCAGCCAAGGTGCAAGAAAAAATTATTGATGGAAAATTCCAAGCATTTGCAGCCGAGATTGTATTGCTCCAACAACCATTCGTAAAGGATGGCGACAAAATAGTACAGCAAGTTATCGAAGAGGCAACAGCGAAAATAGGGGAGAAGATCCAAGTGAAGCGATTCGCTCGATTCGCAATGTAATCTATGCTACTTTTACTTACCAAAATTGTTCTCGGAGTAAGTTTTTTAGGCATCGTCACCGTCGGTGGTAGGGTTTTATGGCGTTTATGGAAGAATAGGAACCCACAGCAAGGCGCGAATGAACAATTACAAGGGTCGCTGCAGCGCATTATACAAAGCTTGAAGATACAGCAGGCATGGCCAAAGACCAAGGAAGCGGTCATGAAGCGCGCAGACCGCATTCACGCGGGTATTATGAGCGCACTAGAGACGTTGAAGGGTAAGATCGAACAACGGCAGAAGCAATGGCAGGCAACACGGTCGGAACGGGCGGCATTGCGCAAGGCTGAACAAGAAACACGCGAAAAGTCGCAATTGAGCCCGCAGCAGCGCAGCGAGCTCATCGCACCACAGGTAGCACATGAAAAACGCAGCTATTTCACGTCGTTATTGTCGAGTATGGGCAAGGACGATGGTGGTGAGACTGAAAGCGTTGTAGTAAATGTAAAAAGCGAGAAGGAGCTTGTTGAGCCAGAAACGATTGCCGAAAAACCGATTGAAGCGCCACGCCCGCGGCTTCGCTCACCATTTCAGAGCAAAAAGACACTTCGTGATCAGATGGTTAAAATTCGCGTAAGTGCGATTGGCGATGTGGATGGGGGAAGTGATGATATGGATGCACCTGCTATGAAATCGGGTTATGCTGAAAGTAGTGCTATATCAAGCAGTGAACAAGAGAGACGCCACGCAGGCATTATCGCACGACGAAAAGAGCGGCAATTTCCTTTACAAACACGCGAGGAAGTTGAGAACGCCGATCGGACTCTGGCCTTGTTGAAACGCGAGGAACGTGCATTACTCGAGGCGATCATGCGCACGCCACGCGATATACGGCTGTATAAGCGGTTGGGAGTTGTGTATCAAGAATTAGGCGCCGAACAAGATGCGCAGCGATGCTTCAAAGAGGCATTGCGGCGGGGGAGTCAGGATCCGGAAGTACGAAAAGCGCTTGCGCATGTGCATGTGGCGGGGTAAAGTTGAGTTGAAGAAGTAAGGTTATAACACGCCGGAGTAGCTCAATTGGCAGAGCACCAGTTTTGTAAACTGGGGGGTGTCGAAAGACCATTGCGAGTTCATCCC
>MHXC01000037.1:0-4229 GCA_001824325.1 Parcubacteria group bacterium RIFCSPHIGHO2_01_FULL_47_10b | reverse complement strand
GCTACGAAAATCATATTTTGTCAAGTACGATTTTTTATTTGTGAGAAATTTGCGTATGGACTTTGTTTGGTATATACTGAAAGCAGCATGAGGCATACTGACTACAATTCAATAGAATATAGAGTCCTGCAGAGTAAGTTAATGAAGGCATATTGGCAAAGAAAACGTCTCGAAGAACCAAGAAACAAAGATGAAACTCGCCACTGTTGTAGGGGCGGTTGCACCAAGTTATTTAACGTGCAGAAACGAAGTGATCCGAAAAAGTATTGCAGTAGGAGTTGTGCTGCGAAGGTTAATAATGTAAGACGCGGGCCTCATTCGATTGTAGTTCGAGCGAAAATTGCAGCATCTTTAAAGGGTACGCGTGGACATCTAAAGGGTGTAATTCGAGTTCCACGGATCAATGCTTTGTGTGCAAATCCCGTCTGTGGGAAAAGTTTCCAATTTCCTCGTTGCCAACGGAGGCGAAAATACTGCAGCAATAGATGTGCAATGGCCGTGATCGGCGGAAAGGCGACTTCGCCGAAGGCCGCGCGAGGCGTATCCGGTATCCGCAAAGACATTGACGACGAGACATGCTTCTACAGCCGCTGGGAAGCAAATATTGCCCGCGTATTCAATTTTGAGCGGATCGCATGGGTGCACCAACCGCAACGATTTTCATTGGGATCCCATACGTATACTCCTGATTTTTTCCTTCCTGACCGCGGTGTATATGTTGAAGTCAAAAACTACTGGAATGCGTATTCGTTGGAGCGAGACACAAAGTTTCGTGCGCTATATCCGAATATCCCTCTGCGGGTCATCTCGAAGAAAGAGTATATGAAGCTCCAGAGTTTATATGCAAAAGATATTAAGAATTGGGAATATATCAATAGCGACTGGCCGGAGAGTGTGTAGCGGCGGATTGCATTTCTAGCCGGTCAAACCTCTAACTCTTTCCCCACCTCCCACAACAGCTCAAAATGCTGCTGGAATACTTTTAATAGCGCGTCGTTTCGAATTTCAATAAGTACGGGGATGTTTTCCACTGATTGGATAAGACACACATTACCCCAGATGCCCAGGTTGCCCGCAGGATCATAGTTCCGCTCTATCAGACGAAATTCGTTCAGTTTTGGATAGCGTCTTAATACATCCATCTCCTCTGGCGCCTTGCTAAACACAATCATTTTTAATCGAATCTCGTTTTCCGCTAGATACTTTAAGAATTTTTTTGCATCGCTGCCCATCAGATCCCACCACTGTCTGCTCATGGATGGCATCACGTAATTTACCGTACCCTTGGGCGATGTTTTTGCAATCTGTTTCCAAAATTCTCGGTATTCTCGGAGCCCCTCATGCACAATAATTTCCGTAGGTCGAGCTTGGTACAGTTTTTGTAAGTTTCCTACAAGGTCTCGGATTCGATCGAGATGCGCTTCTTCTAACATTAAAATTCGCTGCGGATCAGTGGGCTGAAAAAACTGCTTTTTATTCTTCTCAACCTGGGTGACAAGCTTTTTCTTTACCAAGCTTTGTAAGCCGGTATACACGCTGTTGCGGTGCATACCGCTTTTTTTAATAACGTCATACGCAGTACCGCCGCTAATAGCAAGCAAGTGCAGATACATATCTGCTTCGTTTTCTGTAAGGCCGAGAGAGATGAGTGTGTCTTTCATTGGTTGTATTGTAGCATATTGTTACGCTTGAAAATATTCTTGCACTGCCGAGCGATATTGCTCAATGAATAACTCTTTGAGAAGCCGCGCGCTATGTTGTTCGTAAAACAGAATTGTTGCCTTTTTGTATAATGATTCGTCAATGCTGAGATACGAAAGCGGACAGGTGTCGTGCGCAACTAGTATAGCGTTGCAGAGCATGCGCGCGGTGCGTTTATTGCCGTCCTCGAATGGTTGTATATATGAGACAAGCAGTAGCGCAAAAAATGCCTTTGCAAAGGGGTTTTCGAGGTTATTGAGTGTGTGCGTCAACATTTTCAGTGCGTCCTCGATTTGGGGACGATTGTCTATGGGGCGATACGCAGTGCCAACAATACCCACGGGTTTGGATCGCAGCCCAAGGTGGATTCCTAGGTTGTGCGCAATGAGATCGTGAATGGTTTCGATCGAGCGGATTGTTAGTTTTTGAAATGTTGTTTTGTGGTGGACGATATATTCGAATGCATGTGCATGATTACGGATCATGGCCGCTTCGAAGTCGCTGTGGCCTGCCGAGAGCTTATTCGTTTTGAGGAGCGTTTCGGTATCAATGAGTGAGTAGGTGTTTCCTTCAATCCGGGATGATTTCCAACTTAGTTCGATCATGAGCCGTTCCAATTCTTTGTTGCGAATAGTGTGCGAAAGTTGTGCTATATTCGTTTGATATTTTATATGGAGCGTCTGCAATCGTAGTTTTTCTTGTTTCGTAAAAAGGGAGTCGGTGACATTTCGGAAAACGCTTGCCTGAAAAGACGAATGCGAGTGAAAGCTATGTGGTCGTTCATCAGTCGGAATGGAAAAGTAGTGTTCGGGATCGATATAACGGAGTAGGGGATTGGTCAGCAATTCTTCGTAGTGTGCACTGCGGCCTTTTCCGCTACGCTTGATGAGTTTTTTTGCTCGCAACTCATTGAGATCGCGTATGATAGTAATACGAGAAACGCGCTCGCCGTCAGTAGCAAGAAACCCAAGGATGTTTTGAGTGCTGGCATCGGCGGGGTTTAGCTGAATATAGGTAAGGACTTTGTGTTTTCGGGTTGAGTAATGTATCATATATATTACGTAATTGTATCACATTGAAGCAACTATGCAAGACCGTTACTTGCTCCAGTTCTATTTTTTTGGTAGAATAGTAATAGGGAAGTCAGTAAACCTCTATGAAAACGCCAAAGTTTCGCGACAATTTGTTTTGGGATATTGATATCAAAAAGGCAGATTTTAAGAAGCAAGCCTATTTTATTGTTGGTCGCGTCCTCGATTTTGGCGAAGTGAGGGATTTTCAAACATTGAAGCAGTTGTATGACATACAACTAATTCGATCAGCCGCACGCCACCACCCGTTTTTTTCAGAGCGAAGTATTCATTTTTGGAGCATCATTCTTAACATCCCCAAGCGTCAACTATCATGCATTCGGAAGCGCTCACGCCAGCAACCCAGCGCATTCTCACTGCGCTCGGAGAAAGTGGCCTAACAAAAGAAGTATATCTTGCAGGCGGTTCGGCACTCGCACTCTGTTTTGGGCATCGTTTTTCTGTTGACCTTGACTGGTTTGGCGAGGATGTTCGTATTACCGATACATTTCGGCAACAACTTCTCGACATCGGTAAGCTGGTTATTCATTCGACCTCAACTGACACGTTCCACGGAACATTGGGTGGCGTTGAAATAAGTTTTTTTCGATATCCATATGCACTCATTGCTCCGAAAAAACGTTACGCGAAGAACATTTATTTAGCGAGCGAACGAGATATCGCATGCATGAAACTCGATGCTGTTGCGACTCGCGGAAGCCGGAAAGACTTTGTTGACTTGTATTTCCTACTGCAACACTATGACTTTGCGGAACTATTTGGATTTATGAGAGAAAAGTATAGCGGTTTGGAGTATAATACGACGCATTTACTAAAAAGTTTAGTGTTTTTTGATGATGCCCAAAAGAGTCCAATGCCGAATATGATCGCAAAAGTTGAGTGGCACGAGATGAAGAGCGAGATCGAAAAGAAGGTGAAAGCGTTTGTAGCTGCAAGTGCACAATAGCTTGCAACTACACGCGAAACTGTTATAGTAGGCACTACAATAGGGGCGGTTCGCATAGCGGCAATTGCTCGTGGTTGTAGCCCACGCGACGCAAGTCTCCGGGGGTTCGAGTCCCTCACCGCCCATTTTAACATAATTATGTGATACCTAGAAAGACGCTTGAGGAACTATATATTCGAAGGGGGTTTTCTATGAAAGAGATAGCCGACGATCAAAAACGAAAGCAAGGAGAGGTTGTATACTGGATGAAGAAGTATGGCATCTTAAGACGTACGCGAAGCGATGCAATCTACAAGAAACGAAATCCGCATGGCGATCCTTTTCGAGTAAAGCCAATGCTCATCGCAGAGGAATTTTTTTTGTTGGGACTTGGGATTGGATTATATTGGGAGGAAGGGACGAAGAAAGATAGTGGCTCTGTTCGCCTCGGCAATACAGATCCGGGTTTGATAGCGCAATTTATAAATTTTTTAGAAACAGTTTTCGAAATC
>MHXC01000036.1:1640-6300 GCA_001824325.1 Parcubacteria group bacterium RIFCSPHIGHO2_01_FULL_47_10b | reverse complement strand
AGCAGTCGATGCCGAGAACGCAAAAATCGCGGTAGATTTTTCAAGTGCGATTGAATGACCCGGGTATGTGGAAAGTAGCGCTTCGCGATCTCGTCGTTTGCTAAGAGCGTATATATAGGCGCCCCAGGAAACAGCTTCACCAGTGTTTGCAAGACGCGCTCAGCTCCGCCATAGGCAAGCAAAAAATCGCACGCCAGCGCTATATGTGGCCTAGGTTTCGTGGCGGGAATAAGGGCGTGAAATCCATCAGTCAATGCTTTCATAACGGGGGGCTTGTAATAACCCTCCAAGTTTCTGCGGCGCATCGGTCCCAACTAAAACGTTTTGTATTTTCAAATCCACGGCGGATTAACGTTGTTGCCAGTTTTGGATGCGTAATGAGTTCGTGCATTGCCCGGGCAATTTCAGCGTGATCACGCGGATTGATCAGTAATGCAGCGTCTCCAGCGACTTCGGGCAAACTTGCAACATTCGACGCGATTACGGGCACCCCAGCACTTTGCGCTTCAAGGATGGGAAACCCAAAACCTTCATAGAACGACAGTAGCAACAATGCTGTAGCGCGTCGCAGCGCCAATTGCTTAATAGACTCCGGCACGAATCCCGTGACAACAATGTCTTTGTGCACTTGTGCAAGCCGGACGATATCCCCTGCCCCGAAATCTGCAGGGCCCATAATAATCAATTTATGAGGAACGTGATACTGCTGTTTTAGAAGCGTGAAGGATGAAATAATGCCCTCAATGTTTTTTTTGTAATCGAGCCGACCGACAAACAAAAAATAGGGGTCTTTGAGAAATGGATACAGCGAAAGCTGGTCTTGGGTCACTGATGCGGGTTGCTCGCTGGTGGTTGCAGCAGGGCCTTGGGTACGAATGCCGTGATGGATGACTATTACTTTTTGTGGCGATATATTATACATATCAACTAGATCGCGTTTTGTGTTCTCTGATACGGCAATTATTTTCGATGCAGCGCGCACCGCATGGCGAGTTATTGAGCGCAAATAATGCACATGCCCAGGCGCATGATCTTGGGGATAATATTCAAATGACAAGTCATGGATAGTGATAGTTGAACGATTTTTTGGCGCCGAGAAAGGCAGTATATGGACTGGATTGAAAAACGAATCTACCTTGTCTTTTAGAAGTTCGAGCGCAAGGCGTCCCTGGCTCCACAGAAATGGTGATTTAATGAGCCGAACATGGACATTCTCCGGCAGTTGATGTCCCCAGAAATCTTCTTCGATCACGGGAGGCACGCGATCGGTATATAAAATTATTTCGTCGGTGTGGGTTTTTGCTCGGCGTTTGCCGGGACCTACTGGGCCTAGGGCTGGATCAGTCAATGAACGAATCAAGTGATACGCGTATTCATCGACGCCGGTGCGTTGTGAGGAAAAAGCTGGTTTTGCGGAAATGCCGACTTTCATCGTGTGGCGCTTGGTGGATCAACGTTACATTTGGTGTGAGAATTATGCTTTTGTAAGAATGCTTCGCTTATACAAATCGAGATTTTCCAGTGCGATTCCCGTACCTTTTGCAACGCATAACAACGGTTCGTCCGACATAAAGCACGGCACCTTGGTGACATTTTCGATGAGCTTGTCGAAGTTCTTGAGTAGTGCGCTCCCGCCGGTGATAACCATGCCTTTGTTCATAACGTCGGCAGAGAGTTCTGGCGGTGTCTGCGCCAACACATCTCGCACCCCGTCGATAATTTCCATAAGTACCGGCGTGATCGCCTCGGTAATTTCGTTTGTCGAAATTTCAATATTACGCGGCAGTCCTTCAAATAGATCGCGGCCGCGAATTTCTAACACCTCTTCGTCTTCTTGGCTTAAGGCGGAGCCGATGAGGATTTTAATTTCTTCGGCGGTTCGTTCGCCGATGGCAAGATTATGCTTGTGCTTAATAAAATCAGCAATAGCTTGGTCGATTTTATTGCCTGCAGTTCGGACAGATGTTGAGGATACAATGCCGCCCAGAGAAATAACCGCGATTTCCGATGTGCCACCGCCGACGTTAATGATCATATTACCCGAGGATTCGTTGATGGGGATACCGGCGCCTAAGGCTGCGAGTACTGGCTCTTTGATGATATATACGGCGCGTGCTCCAGCGGCATGAGCCGCTTTAATTACAGCGCGTCGCTCTGCGCTCGTGACGCCTGATGGCACGGAAATGAGCACTTCAGGGCGGATGAATTTGCTTGCGCCTGCCTTGTTAATAAAATAGCGTAGCATTGCCTCGGTGCTGCGATAATCGGCGATAACTCCGTTTTTCAGAGGCTTATACGCAGTAATTGACTCGGGCGTTCGGCCGATCATTTGTTTAGCTTCTTCTCCGACTGCCAGAACCCGATTATCTGCTTCGGAAATAGCAACAACCGACGGCTCATTGATGATGATGCCGCGCTTTTCGGCGAACACTAGGGTGTTTGCAGTGCCGAGGTCGATGCCGAGTTTGGGGCGGAAGAAGGACATAGGATGTTTCTGGACTTCCACGCTTGCCAGGGCTTAACATGTTTTTTTCTCGAATCTGTTACGATTCTCGAAAAGCCATGTTTCGCCCCTGAAGGCGGTGGAGTCCCGAAGCGTATTACGATCCGTGCCTCCGATAACTACTAAATGCGCACATCTACTTGATGCGATTGATGCGCTGGTTCATTGTAGAACAGGGGTATGAAAGCGCAATGGGTTGACAATAATATTAAAAAATCTATGATTGCCTCAATCTTAATTTGCACATTGGAAGGAGTCTCGGATGATAAAGCACCTGATTTGTCTGCTGTCGGTTTTGTTCCTTACTGCTTGCAGTGTTGAGCTACTCAACGGGGAAAATGTATTTTGTCCCAATAAGAGTTACCTCGATGTCGTCGAATCCTACACAGAAGTCAAAGTGCGATTCACCTGCGTAGATTCCGAGAAGGGATTCGAGAAAGTTCTTTCAGTTATAGGGGAGGACACCAGATTTATCGAAGTCGTGCGGACGTACACTATACTAGATTGGGGTCTAGGAATGATCATCAGAGATGGACAACAAGTCGTACAAATCTATAAACTCACCAGGTTTTTTTATTTTGTACCTGGTGCTTACGAGGAGCTCTGGCGGGCAAAGTGAAAATCGATAGGCGGGCAGTTTCCAGTTCGGATCTGTCCGCCTTATCAATGTGCAGTGGAGACATCTACCACGGCTACAACATAGCGTTCAGGTACAACGCCAGGCGAGCGAGTTGGATCATTATGAAGCCGAAGGTCGACTTGCAGAATATCCATGATTACAGCGGTCGCACCTTTGCCTGAATAACGTGGATCATCAGAATAATATCGGACATCTTTATTGTCAGCGAAAGCGCGTGCGGTCGACATGAGCATGCCCTGCTGTGAATAATCAAGACCGTTCGTAAGAATGCTACGGACAGAGTTTAAATCCTTGGTTATATGAACCAATCTGACAAATCCTTCTCTAAGTAATGGTATGTTTTCGATCGATGTTGTAAGCTCTTGTATTTTGTTTTCTACATCATGCTCTGACGGTCCCGCATCGCCTTGTAATTCAGGGGCGCTTTGGTCATTACTCAGAGATGGTCGCAGTAGACTTGGTAAGCGATGTGGTAGAATTAGCAAATTCCATGTCCACCATCAATGCGAAAATTGAGGCCGAGTCGATACGATTTATTAAGGAAAATAAGGCTGGACTGATTCGTCGATTCGCAAGCATTGAAGAATACCCGCCTGCCAGGCGGCCAGTGTCCGTTTTTATGGCTGGTTGTCCTGGTGCCGGGAAGACTGAAGTTTCAAAAAACTTGATTCGTGTGATCAAAGAAAAAGTTATTCGAATAGACGCCGATGATATTAGGAAATTTTTGCCGCAATATAATGGGAAGAACACCGACGATGTCCAAAAAGCAAGTTTTATCGGTGTGGATAAATTATTGGACCATACCTTGAGGAATAGGCAGAATTTTATTCTTGATGGTACTTTTTCACTAAAATACCAGAAAGCGAAGTCCAATATTGAAAGGGCAATTCGGCCAGAGGGTTGTCTTGATGTTGTTGACAAAAAACTATGAAAATGAGTCAGAGGATGTAATACTGAGCGTCAATGACGTTGACTCACACATTCATCGTCGGTATACTGGAGAAACATTAAAGGCTATGTTGCGATGAGGAAAACAACCCTTAAATTAAAACAAACGCGAGGTCTTGAAACCTCAAAGTTCTCTATTTTATTTAGAGATTTTTCAGCGCGCGAAAAAAAACAAGTGTTGAGAAAAGCCTTAAAAGGAGCCAATAGAGATCAAAAAGCTCTTATTGAAAGCTATAAAGCGAACTGAATTTTTTAGCACGTTCCTACACTCTTTCAATATCCGCCCCTAGCGCCTTTAACCGCATGTCGAGCTGCTCATAGCCGCGGTCAACTTGGTAGGCGTTTTGGATGGTTGAGGTGCCTTGGGCGACGAGGGCTGCGATGATAAGGGTTGCACCGGCGCGGATGTCGAAGCTGGTGATGTCTTGGCCGAATAATGGCGTGGGGCCGGTGATGAGTGCGCGGTGGGGGTCGGCGATAATGGTGTTTGCGCCCATTTTATTGAGTTCTTCAACGTGTTTCATGCGGCCTTCGTACAGTGTGTCATGGATGAGCGAGGTGCCTTCGGC
>MHXC01000036.1:1438-1627 GCA_001824325.1 Parcubacteria group bacterium RIFCSPHIGHO2_01_FULL_47_10b | reverse complement strand
ATACTCATTGGGGCTTGTAAGTCTGTAGGGAATCCCGGGTACGGGTGGGTATCAATTTTAAATGCTTTATAGTGCGTCGATGGGCGTACTTCAATGGTGTCGGTGCCTGACTTTGAACCGCGGTGGATGTCAAAGCTTACGTTGATATAGCGGAGTTTCTCAAGAAAAAGATCAAGGTCATTGACCGCA
>MHXC01000036.1:0-1279 GCA_001824325.1 Parcubacteria group bacterium RIFCSPHIGHO2_01_FULL_47_10b | reverse complement strand
ATCTGCTCAACGACCTGGCATAGTTGCTGTACGTGCGGTTCTGCTGCGGCGATTTTGATCGTTGTGGTCCCTGGGATAAGCGCTGCAGTGAGTATGAGGTTTTCGGTCGCGGTAACGGAAAATTCTTGGAACGTGACTATGGTGGGTGCTAGCTTTGTAGCTTCGAGTTCATAGAAATCGCGTACTCGGCCCGATGCAGTGTGAACACCATGGCGGAGTGAAATTGTTACGCCCAGTGCTTCAAAGCCCGTGAAATGCGTGGTAAGTGAGCGCGCACCGATATTGCAACCACCTGGTTGGTTGAAGCTTAACTTTTTTTGCCGTGCTAATAGCGGTCCTACTAACAGCACAGACGCGCGTAAGCGGCTAATCGCAACGTCGTCGAGCTTTGATGGATCGATGTGTTTTGCCGTAATCTCTACGGTGCGTTCGTTTTTCCATACAACCTTAGCGCCAATACCCTCGATAAGTTCAATCATACGAAATATGTCCTCGATGCGAGGGACATTTCTAATAGTACATGGCGCTTCTGTAAGCAGGGTTGCTGCCAAGATGGGTAACGCAGCGTTTTTTGATCCAAGAACCGCAATAGAGCCGCTAAGCGCCTTTCCGCCTTTGATGATAAATTGTGATGGTTGTGTTCGCATAGATGTATGTATGTTTGTGAAATGACCGATGAAAGGCTATTTCCATACGGTATCAAAATAGTGATCGAGTTCTTTCTTTGTTTTGACTGGCCCATAGAGATTGCGGCCATTGTTAATATCATCGTCAATCAATTTGAGACGCTTTTCGAGCACGGAGCTCATCTGATAAGGCTTGGAAAAAGCAATTGCTTGATCGCGTACAAACTGTTTTAGCTGGCCGTTAATAACGGCACTTAAAGAGAGCCCAATTTCTTCGGCGAGTTTTTGGGCCGCTTGTTTCGTTTTGGAATCAGTCTTTACGTTTATGATGGCGCTCTTCATAATACTGTCAGTATATACAATAGCTACACGTTGTCAATATATTTGGAAATTACTCCACCGTCACACTCTTTGCCAAGTTTCGTGGTTTGTCCACGTCGCGGCCGAGTTCAAGTGCGACATAATAGGCAAATAAATGCGTTGGAACAACGGCTAAAATCGGATACAACATGTCGATTGACTTCGGGATATACATGCAGTCGTCAGCAATATCAGCGAGCTCCTTATTGCCCTCGGTAGTAATTGCAATTATAGGGCTGTGTCGCGCTTTTGCTTCTTGGATGCTTGACACAATTTTTGGGTATACGCTGTCA
>MHXC01000035.1:31671-31828 GCA_001824325.1 Parcubacteria group bacterium RIFCSPHIGHO2_01_FULL_47_10b | reverse complement strand
GAAGCGTTTATAGACGCGGTAAGTCCCGGTGTAGCTATCATACAAGTCGCAGCGCATAACAGCTATGGGCACCCATCCCCAGAGGTTATAACTCGGTATCATGACGATGGCGTTACTGTGTTTCGCAATGATTCCGAGGGGACAATAAGCGTAGTAA
>MHXC01000035.1:28936-31638 GCA_001824325.1 Parcubacteria group bacterium RIFCSPHIGHO2_01_FULL_47_10b | reverse complement strand
AATCATCCGGTACTCCCTTCGAATGAATTGATTTTCCGTATCTATTTGCTATGATGGGGCTATGAGTAATTCGAGCAACATGTAATTCATGTAATTTGTTATTATGACGAAACAGCAAGCGGGTGCAAAACTACAGATTAATATCCAGCAGGCGAACATAAAAGAAGAGCGAACGTTCGTATTATTAAAACCAGATGCGGTGCAACGCGGACTTGTTGGCGAAATTGTCGATCGTTTTGAACGACGGGGTTTGAAAATTATCGGATTGAAAATGATTCACGCGTCACGGGAACAGATTGATGCACATTACCCGATTTCAGACGCATGGCTGACACGGGTAGGGGAGAAGACCCTTTCGACATATGAAAAATACAATATGGATGCCAAGGCAGAATTGGGCACAAACGATCCGAAGAAAATTGGCGTAATGGTACGCGGGTGGTTAGTTGATTTTATGACATCGGGCCCGATGGTGAAGATTGTTGTGCAGGGAATTCATGCTATTGATATGGTGAGAAAGCTTGCGGGCAATACCATACCGGCATTTGCAGAAATGGGTACGATCCGTGGCGATTATTCAGTCGATTCGGCAGCTTCGGCGAACCGCGACCACCGAGCCATTTACAATTTGATCCATGCATCGGAAACTATTGAAGAAGCGACCCATGAACTTGACTACTGGATGTCACCCGAAGATATTTTCACCTACAAGCGATCAGACGACGAGGTCGCATTCCCATCCAAGCGGTCAGAGTAATATCTTGTAGTCCATGAACATTGTTCCACGACAGACTGATCCATCAACCATTGCACAGGCATTGCAGAAGGGTTTAGTCGTTGTGATTCCAACTGACACGGTGTATGGAATTGCGGCACTAGCCCGAAATCAAGCAGCAGTTGAACGGATATATGCTATCAAGCAGCGACCGAAATCACCCGATAAACCCCTTGCCGTGCTGATGCCCAATGATATGCAGCTGATCGAGAGCTGGGTGGTAATTCCGGATGAGCATCGTTCGTTTATTCAACAGCACTGGCCTGGCGATTATACGTTCGTGTTACCAATGAAACCGGAACGAGTGGGTACATTGGCATTACAGGGTGCAACCCTCGGTATTAGAGTACCTAATCATGCTGAGCTGTTACAGGTGTTAGCCACGGTTGGCGAGCCAGTGACAGCAACATCAGTGAATCGGAGCGGCGGAGAGTCGTTACATGATATGGCAGATATCGTAGCATTGTTTCAGGGTGCAGAGAGCGCTCAAGCGCTGGGGACGCCTGACCTATTATGGGATTGGGGAGCACTGCCTGACAAACCAGTGTCCCATGTTATCGACCTAACTGGTAAAAAACCTCGCATCATACGATTATGAACAAGCGAATCATATATATCATTATTGCGGTGGTTGTTGTGCTTGCGGCGCTTGTATTTCTGTTCAAGAGTAACTCGAGCAACGAGATTCGAATTTCGAATGATCCAGCTGAAACAGTGCAGGGGAGTGGTGCGAACACACCGATCGAAGAACCTACTGGAACGACGTCTGACGCGCCCGAGGAGCTGCCAACGCGTCCCAACCGCGCGCCATTAACGCAAGCCCAACAGGACAGCAATGGTGCAACATGGGGCGTTCAGGAACCCAGTGAGACCCTAAAGCCAATTTCGCAATTGGCACCCGAAATACCGCCAGGACCGGCAATGTAACTATTTGCCAGCGCGCCCCAACAGTCACTGTAATATAATTATATGGGTTTCGACGACGTACAACTACAGCAAGAAGTCGACGAAGTGCGACGAGATCTCGATTCATTGAAGCGAGATTGTGCGGCGTTGAGCCATGATACATCTAATCTCGAGCGGGATTTGGGCCGCATTGAGCATGTCGAGTTGGAAATGATCGACAATGAAATTCGGACAAAAGATCAGGCATTACAAAGTCTTGAAGCTTCGACGCAGCGCGAAGTCCAGGAGCTTCGACAAAAACACGAAGCAGCAGATCGAAAAGTGCGAGAGTTGCGTATGGCATTGGAGCGGAAGCAACAAGATCTCGAACAGAAACAGCAGGAATTACGCAAAGCAGAGAAGCGATTTGAAGAAGTCGAACACAAATTACGCGAGGAGCGGTCAAAACATTAAAAGTGGGTGACAGTAGATAACACATAACAAGCGCGAGAGTAGTACAGCGGCAGTACTCTTGCTTCCCAAGCAAGGAACGCGGGTTCGATTCCCGTCTCTCGCTTAGTTAATAATTACCTAACCCCACCCACCATGAAGAAGTGCAAAGAGTGCGACATGTTGTTGGAGAAGAAAGAGGATATTTGTGCATGTAGCGAGGGCGATTTGTGTCGCTTTTGCTGCAAGTGCGATGCAAGTTGCGAGACCTGCACGTGTAAGAAATAACGGATCAGTCCATTGCGAGACGGTAATGAATGATTCGAGACAAAACGGGCCTGTGTATAACTAGCCCGTTTTGTTTTGCGATTCGATGACAGTAGTTTTTTACACGAATGTGATTCCGAATTCCGCCCGTACTGACGCCATTTCATCATTCGAGTAGGTACTTTTTTGCAGGGTATTTTTGTCTGTGATATACTTGAACTACTATGCGTGTGTTGATGTTCGGTTGGGAGTTCCCCCCTGATAATAGCGGAGGGTTAGGAACGGCATGTCTCGGTCTCACGAAGGCACTGGTTCACCAGGGCAC
>MHXC01000035.1:26468-28840 GCA_001824325.1 Parcubacteria group bacterium RIFCSPHIGHO2_01_FULL_47_10b | reverse complement strand
TTATTCGCCATTGACTGCATATATCAGCGCGGCGGCGTATCAGCGAATCACAAAGCGAGATACCGGCGGCGTATACGCCCCATCACTTATAGAAGAGGTACTACGGTACGCACAGCAGGCAGTTAAGCTCGTGCAGGGAGAGCAGTTTGACGTAATTCACGCGCACGACTGGTTAAGCCTACTTGCCGCACTTGCAGTCAAAAAAGCAATAGGAAAATCGTTTATTGCCCATATCCACGCGACAGAGTGGGATCGTTCCGGCGGCAATCCCAATCCTGACGTATTCGAAATCGAACGAGAAGGATTGCAAGGCGCCGATCATGTCATTGCCAATAGCATTTTCACCAAGGAAAAAATTGTCAAGCAATACGGCATTCCTGCTGACCGAGTGAGTGTGGTGTATAACGGGTTCGAGTCGTCAATCTTTGATTCACATGGAACTCCGCGGGCATTTTTGAGCGATTCGTTAAAGAGCAAAAAGATTGCGTTATTTGTAGGTCGGTTGAGCATGCATAAAGGGCCTGATTGGTTTTTGCAAGCAGCGAAATTAGTTCTTGAGAAAGAGCCCGACTCGCTGTTTATAGTCGCGGGTACCGGAGAAATGAAATATCGCCTTGTTGAGCTCGTGGCAGAGCTGGGAATCGCAGATAGGGTTTTATTTGCTGGATTTGTTCGTGGAGACTTGCTCGCACAGCTGTATTCATTTTCGTCCGTCTATGTAATGCCATCGGTGTCCGAACCATTCGGAATCGCAGCGCTTGAAGCTATGCACTATGGCACACCGGTAATCGTAACAAAGCAATCAGGCATCGCTGAAGCAACGCGGCATGTGTTGAAAGTAGATTTTTGGGATACCCATGAACTCGCATCAAAAATCCTTGCAGCGTTTCGATATGCCCCACTTCACGAAACTCTTGCAGCTAACGGATTCAAAGAAGCGCAACAATTTACATGGGATCAGGCAGCAACCCAAGTCGCAGCCTTATATCATCGTTTCTCATCGTAAATAAAGTCTCAGACATTCCATTTATGCCAGCTATAACCCTCTATCTCAAAGTTCACCAACCATATCGCTTGCGAAAGATGAGCGTGTTTGATATTGGAACTGGACTACCCTATTTCGAGGGAGTGTGTACGTCGTATGATGAGACAAATGCGAGCATTCTGAAGAAGGTGGCTCGGAAGTCATATCTCCCAACGAATAATGTGCTACTTAATCTTCTACAACAGCATAAGGATTTTAAGATCAGCATGTCGTTGTCCGGGTTATTTATCGAGCAGTTGCGTGCGTATACGCCCGAAGTCCTTACTAGTTTTAAGAAGCTGGTAAAAACGGGGCGGGTTGAGTTGTTGGGCGAGACCTATTATCACTCTTTGGCATTCTTGCGTTCGCCTGATGAATTCCGGACGCAGGTAAAGATGCAAGAACGCGTATTACAGCGCACATTCGGCGTAAAGCCGACTATATTTTCGAACACAGAAGCTGCATACAACAACTATGTGGGCGATTTGGTGTCGAGTTTGGGTTATAAAGGCATTATTACCGAGGGAGCAGACCGCGTGCTTCATGGCCGAACGCCAAATCATGTCTATCAATCGCCCTCACGCCGTATGACTATTTTGTTAAAAAATTACAAACTATCTGATGACGTAGCATTTCGATTTTCGGAAAAAAAGTGGAAAGAATATCCGCTGACTGTCGATACATATGTCAGTTGGATAAACCGGATTAATGGGAGCGGGGAAGTGGTGAATCTTTGTATGGACTATGAAACATTTGGCGAGCACCAATGGGAGGATTCCGGAATCTTTGCATTTTTGCGTCATTTGCCGGGCAAATTACTCGAGCACCCCGACAATCGATTTACCTTGCCATCAGAATCAGTAGCGCAATTCTCACCGCGCGATGTTCTTGACGTACCTGATTACATTACCTGGGCAGATACAGAGCGTGATTTATCCGCGTGGCAGGAAAACGCCATGCAAAAGCAATCCTTTGACTACGTGTATAAACTAGAACAAGACGTTCTGGCGACAAAAGATGAGCAATTGATCGATGATTGGCGTCGACTACAAACATCTGACCACTTTTATTATATGTGTACGAAATGGTTTGAAGATGGTGATGTTCATAAATATTTTAATCCGTACGAGTCGCCCTATGAAGCATTTATCAATTTTATGAACGCGTACCACGACTTGAAGATCCGAGTTGATTCATATCATGATTCACAACACCAATATGCCCTTAAGGCTTCGGCCCAATTAGCTGCAATGATGAAGACCGGAGCGCTCGAGGCGCGATAACTAATAAAACCGATATATCATGCTTGCCACATCGATTCCAGATGAAGTGCGAAAGGCCCAAATGA
>MHXC01000035.1:23545-26394 GCA_001824325.1 Parcubacteria group bacterium RIFCSPHIGHO2_01_FULL_47_10b | reverse complement strand
TCGCGATTTGGATTCGGCATACTATTGGCGATCACGATCTGGCAACGGCCGTAGAGATGACTGCGCACGATCGTAAGGAATTAATTCGACGACTCGAAGCACGCATTGCATATCTCGAGCAGCTTTTGGACGATATCGCAGGACAATTGTCGCTCGAAGAACAATTGTATCAGGCACAATAATATATTATTCACACCATGCCACGCACCTTAGTCCTTGGAAACGGCAATATCCTCATCAATTTCGACCAATTCGCGCAAGTGAAGGACTTTTATTTTCCGTATGTGGGGGTTGAGAACCATGTTGATCATAATAATCCGCACCGAGTGGGGATCTTTGTCGATGGGAATTTCACTTGGCTGAACGATGGAAGTTGGGATATCACCATGGATTACAAGAAAGATACAATGGCAGGACGAACCCAGGCGCGACATTCGTCATTTGGCATCCGCATTCAGTTCGACGATGTGGTGTATAACGAAAAAAATATTTTTATACGAAAGCTTCAAGTGTACAATAACCGCCACGAAGATCGAGTGGTAAAGGTTTTTCTCAGCCAGGAGTTTCAGGGATATGGAAGCCCGCTCGGCAATACGACATTTATGGATGTGAAGCGCCATGCACTATTTCATTACAAGGGGCAGCGAGTATTTTTGGTTTCCGGTATGACCGGCGAGGCATTTTTCGATGACTATACGACCGGGGCTGCGCATTCAAAGGGCATGGAAGGCACATGGCGCGATGCAGAGGATGGAAAATTGGAAAAGAATCCCGTGGATCACGGTTCCGTGGATTCAACTATCGGGTTTACGTTAAACGTGAAAGCTCGTTCGTACCGCACGCTGTATTATTGGGTTGCAGTCGGGAAGTCGCTCGAGGAGACCTATCAGCTCCATACGTATGTTACGACGTTAACACCACAGCACTTAATTACCAGCACCATTAATTTTTGGAACGCATGGGCGCGGAAACGAGAATACAATTTTTACGGGTTGTCAGAAAAGGCAGCTGATTTATATTATAAGTCGCTTTTGATTATCAGGACCCATGCAGATAATCGCGGAGGTATCATTGCGTCGTCGGACTCTGATATATTGCAAGGAGGATTTGATTCATATAATTACGTCTGGCCCCGAGACGCTGCGTTGATTGCTATGTCGCTTGATAAGGCGGGGTATAAAGAAATCTCAAAAAAGTTTTTCGAATTCTGCACGGGGTGTCTACGAGAGAGCGGCTATCTCATGCACAAATATCATCCCAATGGGGCGCTTGGAAGCTCCTGGCATTCATGGATCAATGAGGGGCACTATGAGGTTCCGTTGCAAGAGGATGAAACGGCGCTGACCCTACTAGCACTGTGGCGGCATTATGAAGTCGAGCGAGATCTTGAATTTGTCGAATCCATTTATAATGCGTTTATCAAAAAAACTGCTGATTTCATGTGTGCATTTATCGAGGAAGAGCTCGATTTGCCACGAGCGAGTTATGATTTATGGGAGGAGAAGCTCGGCATCCATACTTTTACGGTTGCAACGGTGTATGCAGCGCTGATTGCTGCTGCGAATTTTTCGGACATTTTAGGAAAGCAGCGCATGGTGTCAAAGTATATTCAGATGGCCAAGCGATTAAAGAAGGGCTTATTAGAGCGACTATATGACAGCGAAAAGGGATATTTTATCAAGCGCTTATATCGAGAAAATGGGAAGTGGATTGCCGATAACACAATTGATGCAAGCTCGGTCTTCGGCATGTTCTATTTCGATGTGTTGCCTCCGGATGACCCACGTGTAACATCGGCAATGAAACTGACGATTGACACACTGTTTTGTCGGACCAAATCAGGCGGACTGGCGAGACGTACCAATGACGCGTATTTTAAGGACGATCAAACGGTCCAGGGAAACCCGTGGTTTATCACCACACTGTGGGTGGCGCAATACCATATTCGTACTGCAACGAAACCAGAGGAACTCGATCCCGTCAAAGAGATTATTGAATGGTGCGTGCGGTATGCAATGAGTTCTGGGATTATGTCGGAACAAATCCACCCGCAGCGTGGTACGCCAGTTTCTGTGGCGCCACTCATCTGGTCGCACTCCACGTTTGTATTGACAATCATTGAATATCTTGAAAAGCTTGAATCATTCGGCGTGGGGGACATCCACAAGCCAGTACGAACGCGTTTCTTATAGCAAATATGAGTGAAATGACATACCTAATATATACGCCATGATCAACCTCGAATACATCCGCGAGCATCGTGCAGAATACGAGCAATCAATAAAAAACAGGCAGCTCAACCCTGCTGATTTTCAGCTTGATCATTTATTGGCATTATCAGATCGAAGGAAATTATTGTTGCGAGACATTGATCAGTTACGAGCCAAGCGCAATGCAGTCTCGAAAACAATTCAAGATCTTTCCGCATCGAAGCGTGCTGAAGCAGTACTGGGAGTGAAAGAATTGAAGACGCAACTTAAGACTTTCGAGGATGAGCTCGGGACAATTGAACAACAGATGCACGGCTTACAAATTCGTTTACCAAATCGAACCCATCCTGCAATGCCCACGGGAAAAGATGAAACCGGAAATGTTGAGATTAAGACATGGGGTGGTAAGCCGAAGCACGATTTCACAGCGAAGGATCATCTCGATATCGGCACTGCACTCGACTTGATCGATGTTGAGGCATCTGCTCGGATATCCGGCTCCCGTTTCTATTTTTTGAAAAACGAATTGGTGCTTATGCAGTTTGGGATGTTTCAACACGTGTTCCAGAAATTAGTAAAGCGTGGATTTATTTTGATGCTTCCACCTGTGATTATACGAGAACGCGCACTCTACGGCAC
>MHXC01000035.1:0-23519 GCA_001824325.1 Parcubacteria group bacterium RIFCSPHIGHO2_01_FULL_47_10b | reverse complement strand
AGATTTACAAAATTGGGAATCCTGCAGAGAAAGGTACCGATGAATATTTAGTTGGGACTTCAGAACAGGCGATTGTCTCATACCATGACAGCGATATTTTGAAGGAGAGTGAATTACCGAAAAAATATTTAGGCCACTCGGTATGTTTTCGCCGTGAAGCAGGATCGCATGGCAAGGATGTGCGCGGCATTAAACGCGTGCATCAGTTTGAAAAATTGGAAATGATATATTTTACAACGCCTGAAACGAGCCAAGACTGCATGAAAGAAATTTTGGCAATCGAAGAAGAAATTTTGCAAGATCTTGAATTGCCGTACCATGTTCTTGAGATGTGTAGCGGCGACGTAGGAATGCCGACGTACCGTAAATGGGACGTAGAAGTGTGGCTCTCGAGCCAGCAAACGTACATGGAAGTCATGAGTAACTCTGACTTACACGAGTATCACGCGCGTCGCTTGAACATTCGATATCGACCCATAGGCGGCGGAGATACCCGTTATGTGCATACGTTGAGCTCGACTGCGCTAACGAACACACGTCCATTAGCAGCTATCCTCGATAACTTCCAGCAAGCAGATGGATCGGTACGCGTACCAAAAATATTGCAGCCGTATGTCGGTACTGATGTGATCCGTACAAAGCGCGCATAACGCATAACTGATTTTCCATTATTCGTATGATTCGAGAGGAGATACATGCATGGTTTTTGCGCGGCGTGACGTCGATCACTGGTGACGAATCTGTGATCGTGACGATTGAGCACCCGAAAGATCCGACACATGGCGATTATGCGTCCGCCATTGCCTTGGCACTGGGCAAAAAACAGAAGCGGCCACCCATGGAAGTCGTACAGGAGATTGTGCAAAAGTTAGAGAAAAGTCCGCTTGTCGAACGAGTCGAGGTTGTTCCTCCAGGCTTTATCAATATCCATCTATCAGTAATTGCGCTTGTCCGAGGAATATCCGAGATACATCAGGCGTACCAGACGAGCAATGTCGCCACAACCGATCCAAAGGCACCACTTATTGTCATTGAATTCACCGACCCGAATCCATTCAAAGTGTTTCATCTCGGACATCTGTATAGCAATACAGTAGGGGAGTGTCTGTCTCGATTATATGAGTCGCAGGGGTGGCGAGTCGCGCGTGTCTGTTACCAGGGAGATGTTGGTATGCATGTGGCCAAAGCGATTTGGGGAATGCTACAGGATGAGAAAAATACGGGTCGGTCGCTTGCGTCTGTTGAAAAATTATCTTTGCCCGAGCGCGCGACATGGATGGGCAAAGTTTATGCTGCAGGCGCAGAGGCATATGAGACAGATGAAGCCGCAAAGACCGAAATTGAGTCTCTCAACGGCCTTATATATGAAGTAAGTGAGCGGTTTTTAAGAGAGAGTGGAAAGGAAATGAAGATAGATTATGCGACATTAAAGAAAGCGAGTAATCCCAGAACTCCCGAAAGTCCATGGAAACCTGATGATGTGTATCAATTATGGCTGAAAGGACGCGAATGGAGTTTAGCATATTTTGAAACTATATATCAACGCCTTGGTACTACATTCGCGCACTATTATTTTGAGAGCGAGAGCGCGCAGGAGGGGTATGTAGTTGTGAAGCAGTTCTTGGCGAAAGGCGTATTCGAGGTCGGCGATAGGGGAGCAATTGTGTTTGATGCATCCGGCAGCGGATTACATAAACGCGTCTTTATTAATAGTATCGGACTGCCGACGTATGAGGCAAAAGACCTCGGGCTTCCATTATTAAAGCAACGCGATTTTGCCTATGACAAGTCGCTGATTATTACCGGCAACGAACAAAAAGACTACTTTCGGGTTGTACTAAGCGCATTGCGAGCTATTAACCCCGAGCTTGGTGAGAAAACGTCTCATTTGTCGCACGGATTTATTCGACTTCCCGAAGGAAAAATGAGTAGTCGAACCGGAACGGTGATAGCGGCGGAATCGCTGTTGGCCGATGTGAAAGAGCGCGTACTTGGTGTAATGTCATCGGGCGAGCAGTTTAAGCTTTCAGTAGATGAGCGGCCTGCGGTGGCGGAACACATAACTATCGGCGCGATAAAATATGCGTTACTGAAATCGAACATCGGGAGCGATATTGTGTTTGATTTCAATCAATCGATTAGTTTCGAAGGGAATTCAGGGCCGTACTTACAATATACGTATGCGCGGGCCCGAAGCATTGGTAGGCAAGTAGACGAACGAGGAACTGGTTTCGATACATCATATTTCCAGCAAGCAACCCCTACCCTTAACCCAGATGAATTATCAGTGCTGCGAATTGTATACCGATCCCCGGAAATAGTGGCAGAAGCTGCTGAAAAACACACACCCCATCTACTCTGTTCATTTTTGTATGATGTTGCACAACAGTTTAATGGTTTTTATGCGCGGAATCGGGTATTACAAGCGGACACTGGGGAGCAGCAAAAAATTCGTGTCACCATAACTGCAGCAGTAGCACAGGTCCTACATAATGGATTAACCATTCTCGGCATACCGGTGCCGGAAAAAATGTGATTACCCGAAATTATCAGTCGAACAACCGAGCAATACTATGAACGAAGCACACGAAAGAAAATTTTGGTCATCATATGGGAAAATTTATCCGTATATTGAGCGTTCAACGCCGTATCAAGAATTGCTCCGCGATATCGGCGGGATGATTAAACCGAAAAAAGGCGAGCAATGGCTGGATGTGGGATGCGGGCCAGGAACCGTCATGCAAGTTATTATTAAGCGATCAAACGGCATCCTAGCCAAACTCGTTGGTATTGATTTTGATGAGACTATGCTTACGCATGCGCATGAGAAAATGCACAAAGAACAATCTGTTGAGTTGTTGCGCGTTGACTTAAGCGAGCGGACCCCATTTCCAAGCGAGACATTTGATGGGATTGTTGCGAACTTGGTGCTTACCTATGTGCAACGATTCGAAGGCACAGAAGGGGAGGGCGCGCTCAAGGGCGTACTATCAGAAATGTATCGCATTTTGAAACCAGGTGGCCGATTCGTGTGGACAACTCCTGTGCCGAACGTGAATTTTTGGAAAGTCTTTTGGGCTTCACGCAACGACATTCTTCGAAAGGATCAGATTGAAAACTTATTCTATGGTCCGGCAATTATGCGTTATGCGTTAGAAATTGCACACAAGGGAAAGCGCGGCGACTATTCATTTTTTGAAGCAGAGAAGCACGTGGAGATACTGAAAAAAACTGGATTTCAGAGCGTTGCAGCGCAGACAAGTTTTGCAAAACAGGCGCTTATTTTGAGTTGTAGAAAACAGTAATCCTGTAATCCAGTAATAATAGACAAGGGGATGTATGTTTTATATCGCAAGAATAATAGCAAAAATATCGCAAGCCCTCATATTCGTGCCTTGCCGAGTCATATTTCGATGGTTTTTTCGTCTAAAGATTCTTGGACAGGAATATATCAGGGATCTGAAAGGACCATATATCATTGCAAGTAACCATGATTCATATGTGGATCCTTTTCTCATTGCTGATGCATACCCCTTTGGATTGAAATATTATCCGTTTTGGTTTGTCGCGGAGCGAAGACTATTTTTTCGACCCCATATAGCGCTCCCCATTTTTATTCTTGGCGCGCGGCCAATTATCAAGGGGATTGGCCTAAATCATGCAACAAAAAAATTCGCGAAGATCCTGGATGGAGGAGGCCATATTGTAATCTTCCCCCGAGGTAAGAAAAGTACGATAGGAAGACCAGCGGTTCCGAAGCGAGGCGTTGCCTATTTGGCAAGCCGGTGCGATTGTCCTATTGTTCCCGTGTATATCAAGGGTCTTTTTCAATTAAGTCTGTCAGATGTAGTACGCCGACGCAGACATGTTACAATAAGATACGGCAAACCCTTTACTATTCGGGAAATTACATCGAAAAAATTGAGAACCAAGAAGGACCTCGCTATTGTTGCAAAAGGAGTTATGGCCAGGGTGATGGATTTAAGGCATAGCGTGTAACAAACCATGCGCATTGAGCTTATCAACCTGATTCTCATCCTTGTCGGCCTTGTCGATCTCGGCATTGCGGGAATCCTTGTATTGAAAGCAAAAGACAATATCGCAAGCAAGGCTTATGGTTTTGCCGTATTTTTTACATCAATCTGGACTTTCGGACTCGCAGCATTTCGACACGTTCCAGATTTATTTCTAGCAGTCGAATGGGCGAGAATTTATTATATTGCCGCACTATTAATTGCGATTTTCTTTTTTGATTTTTCGTTTTACTTTTTGGACAAAAAAGTAAAACGATTAGATTTGAAACGACTCGGATTTCTATCGCTACCATTCCTTTTGGTTATCTATTTTTTATTGTTCACGGATTTCCATATTGCATCGATCGGGCTCGAAGAGTGGGGAAAAAATATTATACTCGGCCCTGCCTATAGCTTTTACAGCGCTTTTTTCATCACCATAGTTAGCTGGGGATTCATCAATTTGATTGGAAAATTTAAGCGGGCAAACCAACTTGAAAAGGTCCAACTGTTGTATGTAACAGTCGGCACATTTATCGCGTTTGTTTTTGGCTCCTTGTTTAATTTGATATTTCCCCTTATTGGAAATTATCAACTCATTTGGCTTGGTCCATACTTTACCTTGGTAATGGTTGTCTCGATTACCTATGCAATATTTAAGCACCACTTGTTAAATATGCGCGTGATCGGTAATGAAATTTTCACCGGTTTCATCTTGATAGTATTCTGTGCGCAAGTCTTAATCTCAACGAGTGTCCAGGAATTTCTGTTCCAGTCGAGCGTGCTCATATTTGGGGCAATCTTCGGCGTGATCTTAGTACGAGGTTCGTTACGGGAAATACAGCTGCGCGAGAACATGCAATCACTTGCTGCCCAACTTTCAGAAGCTAACGATAAACTGAAGCGCGTTGCTCGAATAAAGAACGAGTTTATCTCGATCGCCTCTCACCAATTGCGTACCCCCCTCTCGATTATTAAAGGATATACTTCGATGGCGCTTGAAGGAGATTTCGGGAAGATGGCCAATATAAAGCAAAAAAAGGTATTTGAGACAGTCTATACGTCGGTAAACCGTTTGATCAATCTTGTTGAGGATTTATTGAATATTTCACGGCTTGAACAAGGACGTCTTGGGTACGAATATATCCAAGTGGATGTGGTGAAAATGGTGCGTGAAATTGTCGGCGAACTGGCGCCTAAAGCGAAGACCAAGAAATTAATACTTGCCTTCAAGGAGCCCGACGAGCGGATTCCGAAGATCACTGCTGATTTTTCGAAACTGCGCCAAGTATTTTTGAACTTGATCGATAATTCCGTTAAATACACGGAAGTTGGAAGCGTTGGCGCGTTTGTGACCAAGGCGGGGAAGAACAAGATTCGCGTGATGATCCGAGACACAGGCATAGGTATGACCCGTGACGAGATGGGCTCCATATTCCGCCGGTTTGTCCGCGGCAATCGGGTGAGCGCGCTTTACAACGAGGGTGTGGGACTTGGTCTGTATTTCGCGAGGAGCATTGTTGATGCCCACCAAGGCACTATCGTCGCAGAGTCAGAGGGCAAGGGCAGAGGGTCGCAATTCATCGTTGAGCTACCGGTAAAACACAAAATGACTGCAAGAGAAAAGCATTTAAGTGAGGAAGATGAGGCGGATAGTATACGAGGGGAGGATTAGGGAGCGAGGGCAGGTGCAACTCTTGCCCCCGCGCCCTTTTTGCGTTATAAAGATGTGTATGGAGCGCACGCTTATTAGTGAAACACCGCAGCATATCGGAACGATGGTCCTCCTCAAAGGATGGCTTGTTTCAATACGGGACCACGGTGGTGTGAGTTTTTTTACGATGCGCGATGCTACGGGGATAGTGCAGGTGGTGGTAACTAAGGCGTTGCGAGCACAATACCCATTGCTCTCTGAATGGTCTACGGTGGCGCTTACAGGGCAGATTACCGAGCGCCCGGAAAAGTTGCGAAATCCCGCAATGCCCACGGGGTCGATAGAAGTGCAGGCGCAGGCAATTGAGGTGTTGTCAGTTGCACAACCGTTACCGCTGCCGATTGATAGCGAAGGATATGAAATAACCGAGGATCTACGTTTGCGCTATCGCTATCTTGATTTGCGCCGCGAACGAATCCAGCGAAATCTCAAAACCCGCCAACAGATGCAGGACATTGTACGTGAATCGCTTCGCGCGCAGCGATTTTATGAAATTGAGACACCGCTTCTTACGAAATCGACGCCAGAGGGCGCGCGGGACTTTGTGGTGCCCAGTCGTTTGCAGCCAGGGACATTTTACGCATTACCCCAAAGTCCCCAGCAGTATAAGCAACTATTGATGGTTGCAGGGTTTGAACGATATTTTCAGTTTGCGCGCTGCTTACGCGATGAGGACCTTCGTGCCGATCGGGTGCTTGAGTTTACGCAGCTAGACCTCGAGATGAGTTTCACTACACGCGAGGAAGTGATGGCACTCAACGAGGCCCTACTGATACATCTGGTGAAGACGCTATTCCCACAGAAACATATCCAGGAACTTCCATTTCCTTGTATTGATTACGCTGACGCAATGAAGCTGTATAAAACCGACCGCCCTGACATTCGTAAAGATAAAAACGATCCGAACCTTCTTGCGTTTTGCTGGGTCGTAAATTTTCCATTTTTTGAAAAAACTGACGAGGGTGGGTGGACGTTCACGCATAACCCATTTTCAGAGCCACTGCCGGAGCATAAGAAAGACCTATTAGCAAAAAAGAATATCGAACATATTTTGACGACACAATACGACATCGTGTTGAACGGTTCTGAAATCGGCGGGGGCAGTATTCGAGCACACGAACCACACACGCTCCACACGGTGTTCGAAATTATGGGTTTCAAAAAGGATCGTATCCAGGAGCAATTCGGGCACATGCTCGAGGCATTCACGTATGGTCCGCCTCCTCACGGCGGTATTGCGTGGGGATTTGATCGCCTTGTTGCCATGTTGATGAATGAGCCCAGTATTCGCGAAGTGATTGCGTTACCTACCGGTGGATCGGGAAAGACAGCGATTATGGATGCCCCGTCACCAATCGATCCCCAACAGCTCAAAGAACTCAAACTTTCGATTGTCCATGAAAAAAAGCGTAGCTCCAAAAAAAAGCCCACAAAGCGCTCCTAGTACCAAGAGCGAAAATCATTCATTTTTCTACCTCGGCATTGGTGCCGGGATTCTTTTATGTGGAGCATTGGCAGCGTTTGTGTATGTCGTGTATAACGCAACAAGTGCGCCGTTGAGCGAGGCATATGAATATAGCGCAACAACTGCAATTGCAGATAGAAGCGGTGTCGTGATTACTCCACACGTCCCGCAACTGCCATTGATCGCGGATGCAAGTACCCCAGTGTTCGCAGTTACTGAAAGCGGATTTCCCCAGCGAAACAATGAAATCCTTGATTTAAACGGAGGTATCACTGCCGAGGCAGCGCTCGTATATGACCCCGTACACCAGAAAGTATTATACGAGCACAACGCGGCGTTGCGTTGGCCCATAGCGAGCTTGGCAAAATTGATGTCGGCGGTAGTCGTGCTCGATTCTTTTGATCTTGAGAGTGACGTAACTATGAGCGACGCTGCAGTTGCCACAACGGGGGACGCAGGTGATTTGGTGAGCGGGGAGCGACTATCAGTCGTTGATCTACTTCACGCGCTGCTTATACCATCCAGCAATGATGCAGCCATTGCGTTTGGCGAGTCGCTTGGCATAGACGAATTTGTGGTACTTATGAATCGCAAAGCGTCCCAATTCGGCATGATAGAAACAACCTTTGTAGAGCCGAGTGGTCTTGATAAGGGTAATGTTTCAACGGCGTGGGATCTTGCTCGTTTTATCAAGGCAATCCAAAATCGGTCGCTTATTTGGGAGATATTACAAAAACCAGATGCGACGGTGTACTCGCTCGATGCTCATCGTGCGCACGTATTAACGACAACGAATAAAATTTTGCAACGTCCCGAAATTATTGCCGCCAAAACTGGTTTCACCACGCAGTCGCTGGAGAATTATGCTGCGTTGATCGCATCGCCGAACAACGACACGCTTATCATGGTGATTCTTGGTTCTAAGAATCGCTTTGCTGATGCAATCGCGTTGGCCGACTGGGTTTCGAAGGCCTATCAGTGGTCGAACCCGCAATGATCTGTTAAAATAAGCTCAACTCTATGCCCGAAACTATTTTTTATATAGTCAAAATACTCTCACTCGGCGCCGTAAGTTTTATTGTTGCGATGCTCCTGACGCCTTTTGTGACGAATTTATTATATCGATACAAACTGGGTAAGCAAATTCAAAAAGATGCGCCCGTATTTCAGAAACTTCACCAGAAAAAAAGCGGCACTCCTACTATGGGGGGAGTGCTTATTTGGGGAACAACCCTCATCGTTTCACTGGTTTTTTGGGGACTGGCATCTTTATTTGATTCGAACGATTTTTTCAATAATTTAAATTTTTTGACGCGGTCGGAAACACTCCTTCCGCTTGGTGTACTTGTATTTTCTGCGATAGTCGGGCTCGCTGACGACCTGATGGGAGTGTTAAAACTTGGACCCCGCGGCGATGGGATTGAGATAAAGATCAAATTATTACTGTATGCGCTGATTGCGATCGGGGGAGCGTGGTGGTTTTATGCAAAACTCGACTGGGACTTATTCTATGTTCCGTTTGTCGGTGCGTTCAATATCGGCGTGTGGTATATACCGGTATTTATTTTTGTCATTGTGGCAACGTCGTTTTCTACAAACGAAACTGACGGGCTTGACGGCCTCGCCGGCGGCGTATTGCTTGTTGCGTTTAGCGCTTTGACTGGCATTGCGTTATTACAGGGACGATATAATCTGGCAGCATTTTGCTCGGTTATTATCGGAGCACTGCTTGCATTTTTGTGGTTCAATGTCCATCCTGCGCGGTTTTTTATGGGTGACACCGGCTCCATGTCGTTGGGTGTTACGCTTGGTGTTATTGCGATGCTTACGAATTCCGCACTGTTGCTGCCGTTTATCGGTTTTATTTTAGTGCTTGAGTCGGGATCAGTGATTTTGCAAACGATTTCAAAAAAAATTTTCAAGCGAAAGATTTTTATTTCCACGCCGATCCATCATCATTTCGAAGCCATCGGCTGGCCGGAAACAAAGATCACCATGCGGTTTTGGATTATCGCCGCAGTGTGCGCAATCATCGGACTATCTCTTGGCATTATGAGTTATCAATTGGTCCCCATAATCACGCAATGATGCATACGAATAGGAACCTGGCGCGGATACTCACCATAGCTGTTTTTGTGATCAGCGTTTTTGGCTTAATCGTGTTGGCGTCGGCGTCTGTTGTGTTAAGCCAGGAACGATACAACGAAAGCTTTTATTTCGTACGCCACCAGCTTATGTATGGTTTTGCGGTTGGCGTCGTCGCGTATATTGTCGGCATGAAGCTATCGCTTGAGTGGTTGAAGCGCATCGCGCCTATTTTGTTGGGCGCTGCCATTATTTTGCTGGCACTCGTATTATTACCAGGCCTTGGCTATACCTATGGCGGCGCGAATCGTTGGATTACTATCGGTCCGTTTTCACTGCAACCATCAGAACCTGCGAAGTTGGCGATTTTGGTCTATCTAGCAGCATGGTTGTCGCAGCACCAAAAAGAGCTACACCGTTTGCGTGATGGGTTTATGCCGTTTACGGTCATCGTTGCCGTTATCGGATTTTTAATATTACTTCAGCCTGATATCGGGACGTTGTTCGTGATTACAGCTGCGAGTACACTCGTCTTCTTTTTTGCCGGTGGTAGGATTACGCACCTAGCGCTTTTCGGCGTTGTGGCATTACTGGTGATTGGAAGCTATGTTGCGCTTGATGAGCATCGAATCCAACGTGTTACGACATTTTTGACTCCAACGGCAGATGTACAAGATTCGGGCTACCAGGTGCGTCAGTCGCTCATTGCCATTGGGGCCGGAGGAATCGGTGGGAAAGGGTACGGAGACAGCCAACAGAAATATAGTTACTTGCCGGAGCCCATGGGTGACTCAATTTATGCTATCATGGCAGAGGAGCTGGGGTTTGTTGGAGCGACATTGCTTATAGTAGTTTATCTGGGAATAGGGTATATCGGGTATCAGATTATACGACATACAAAGGATACATTCAACCGATTGATGGCGTTTGGTATTGTCGCGCTGTTGTTGATCCAGGCATTTGTGAATATCGGCGTGGTGACCGCGAGCATCCCGTTTACGGGGATTACACTGCCATTTATCAGTTATGGGTCGAGCTCGTTAATCACATTTTTAGCAGCAGCCGGATTACTGACGAACGTGGCTCGGAAAATTGAATCATAGCAATTAGCACCTATGCGCATCGTATTTACGGGAGGGGGGACAGGAGGACACATTACACCAGTGGTTTCTGTGGTGCGCGAATTGAAGCGCATATATCCGCACGAACATATAAGCCCGCTCGAGCTCTTTTTTATGGGGCCAAAAGGTGCTTTTGAGGAGAAAGCATTGCTCGACGAGGGCGTTCAGATTGAGTATATCTTAGGCGCTAAACTTCGACGGTATATTAGTCTTTCGAATCTTGTTGATATTGTTAAATTACCGATTGGTTTTTTGCAGGCGCTATGGCAACTGTATAAGGTTATGCCTGATATTGTCTGGGCAAAAGGCGGATTCGGCAGCTTAAGTATTGGATTTGTTGCCTGGCTATACCGCATACCATTAATTATCCATGAATCAGATACGATTCCTGGCCTTTCGAATCGATTTCTATCGATCTTTGCAACAGAAATCGGCGTCTGCTTTGAACAGGCGCTGCGCTATTTTCCGCCACAAAAAACTGCGCTTGTTGGCAATCCCATTCGAAGATCGCTATTTGAGGGTGATCCTAATGAAGCTCGTTCATATTTCACCTTGAGCGGAGAAGAGGGTAGGCCTATTATCATGGTGATGGGTGGTTCGCAGGGAGCTCAACGATTAAATACACTCATAGCCGAATCATTGCACGATTTACTTCCTTCATACGAACTTATTCACCAATGCGGCGCTACGAATTATGACGAATTTGTAACGGAATTGCGCGATGTGCACGGGATAGACCCAGAAAAGAATCCCTATTATCATGTGCGTGGGTATTTAGAAGAGCACGAGCAGGCAATGGCATACAGCGTCGTTGATCTGTTTATTAGTAGGGCAGGAGCCGGAACGATTTTCGAAATAGCTGCACTGGGGAAGCCGAGTATATTAATTCCACTCCCGCACGCTGCATCTGAACATCAGACGAGGAACGCCTATCATTTTGCGCGGCGCGGCGCGTCAGTCGTATTACAGCAGCACAACCTCACGCCGCATTTGCTTCTCAACGAAATACATCATATACTGAAGAACCCGCTATTGGCAAAGCAAATGTCGGTACGGGCGAAAGAAATTGCCAAGCCGGACGCTTCGCTCATAATCGCCACCAATCTTGTTGAGCTTGCGATTAAGAAGCAGATAGTGCCGCCATGGCTTACAGGGGAATCATCATCGGAACACCATGAAGACCAGCATCAAACTACCACAAAAAACGAAAAGCGCTTCTGGAAAATCGCCAAGAAAAAATGAGACCTTGCGACTGCGCATCGCTCCGTCGCCAACGGGGTATTTACACGTAGGCACTGCGCGTGCTGCGTTGTATAATTGGTTATTGGCCCGTCAAAAGGGTGGAATATTTATATTACGCATTGAAGATACGGACAAAGTTCGGTCAAAGAAGGAATACGAAAATGACATTATGCGACATTTGAAATGGTTAGGATTAACATGGGACGAAGAATATCGCCAATCAGAACGATATGAATTATACCGCAAGGCGCTTTTACAGCTTCTTTCCGAGAAGAAAGTATATATCAGCTATGACGAGCCACACGTTGAAGGCGATCGTCGGCCAGCTGATACGCGCGCATTTCGTAAAAATGCCGTGTTTGAGTTTCAAACGGGAAAGCAAGGGGGAGTAGTGCGGTTTATGACACCAGATCACGAAGAAGTTGTATGTGATGATATGGTGCGCGGACCGATACATTTTAATACCGATGATATTGAGGACTTTTCAATCGCCAAGGGGCTTGATGAACCACTATATAATTTCGTGGTAACGGTAGATGATATTGACCTGGGTATTACTGATGTTATCCGCGGCGAAGACCATATTTCGAATACCCCTAAACAGATGCTCCTCTATAAGGCGCTTGGCCATACGCCCCCGCGATTTGGGCACTTACCACTATTATTGGCCACTGATCGATCAAAACTGTCCAAGCGAAAAGGAACAACATCAATGAAAGATTTCGTGACGCAGGGATTTTTACCCGAAGCAATGGTCAATTATTTAGCTTTGCTTGGCTGGCATCTGGGGGCATCCTCTGAAACGGGCAGGGCTTCTGCAGCTGACCAAGAATTTTTCACGCTTGATGAACTGGTGAAAGTTTTTAGCATGGATCGCGTGCGAAAGAGCAATTCAGTATTTGATATGGCGAAGTTGCGGTATTTTAACAGTCACTATATTAAAGCACTACCACTTGATGATTTATTGAAACGACTAGAACCATATTATGAGCAGCAACCACACGTTGCCGAAATAGCAGGAGCGACGAATCATCCATTGCATGAGCGGTTTCGCCGTGCCGTACAAGTCGAGCAATCGCGTGCAGAATTACTGTCTGATTTGGTAACCGCAGTGGCAAGCTACCGAGATGAATCGCAGCCGTGCGATCCGGCGATGCTGCATTGGAAAATAATGACAACAGAAGAAACAATTGCGAGCCTACAGCATAGCAAGTCATTGATTGCCGGATTACGGGGCGATGAAGAGCTCGCTGAGCTCCAGGCCTCGTTGTTGCAAAAGGCGGGAGAGTATAAACAGGGTGATCGGGGTGCGTTACTCTGGCCATTACGCGTTGCATTATCGAATAAAGAAAAGAGCCCGAGCCCATTCGAACTTGTATGGGTACTTGGGAAAGACGAGAGCTGTGATCGTATTGAAGGGGCGCTTGCGCGTCTGCGCACGTAATTGCTACGGAGAGAGAACCATGAAAAAACAATGTGCGGGGACAATTGTTCTGTGCTTATGTACGGCTGTTTTTATGTTCCTTGGTTTGTCTCAGCTTAACTTGACTAGCGGTTCGTACATCGCTTCCGCAGCAACAGTGGAGGAGTTACAAAAGAAAATCGAAGAATTGAATGCGTCCTCACAGCGCATCCACCAACAGGTTAATCAATACAGCCAAGAACTCAAAGAAACACGAAGTGAAATTAGTACGTTGCAGAATCGACTGGCGCAGATTGCACGCCAGATCGATACTCTCGAGCTACAAATTCAGGAGACACAAAACAACATTCAGGTAACGGAACTGGAGATCGAACAGCTGCGTCTGAAAACGAATGAAACCGAGGGAAATATCGACCAGAACAAGGAAAACCTTGCAGCGTTATTGAGTAGAGTGCATGAATTTGACCGGAAGACTTTGATCGAGGTGATACTCGGCTATGATACGCTTTCTGACTTTTTACGCGAAAGCGCGAATGTGCAAAGCGTCCAAGACAGCATGAAGATTACGCTCGATACACTAAAGACGTATCGAGATTCATTAGTATTGCAACGCGTTACCCAAGAGGGTAAGCGAGCGCAGCTTGAGTCGCAGCAAGCGGATTTATCGGTACAGCAACAGGCAGTTGCAGAGGAACGATACCGCCAAGGCGTATTGTTGCAAACAACGCGCGGTGAAGAGCGGGAATACCAGCGATTACTAACTGATGCCCAGAAGGAGGAGGCAGCGCTATTTAAAGCGGTTCAAGAGCTGGAGAAACAGGTTTCAATTCAGAAAAACTACATCAAGATTTCTGAATCAAACGAAGTCCCTCGGCCGGGAACAAAGATATTTTTCTGGCCTGAAGACGATCCGGTCTTGACTCAACGATACGGAATGACGAGTTTTGCATTATCGGGCGCATATGGTGGATCTATACATAACGGCATCGACATGTCAGCGGGTCGCGGAAGTCGTATAAAGGCAGCGCAGGACGGCATTATTTTTGCATCAGGGACCAATAAAGGGTGGGGGAACTGGGTGACGGTGCAGCACTTGGGAGGTCTCGTGACGCTATATGCACACATGATTCGCCCCACCCATGTTGCAGTTGGCGCGCCGGTCAGGGCAGGGGATACCATTGGCTATGAAGGCTCCACCGGTTATTCAACAGGATCGCATTTGCATTTTAGCGTGTACTCGAAGTTTTTTACCTTTGATAAAAATGGGGAGATTTATTTTAACTATAGCGAGGGGGTGCTGAATCCGTTGGATTATTTGTGATCTATATGTTTTTCTAATTCCGTCATCCACCCCTCGAAGGACTGGGGAAATACAAAATATAATATTATGCGACCTATGTTACAATACAGCTAATTGACTTGACAGTAATATCTAAATTTAGTACCGTTGTCATAACGGAGATACGATTGGAGTAGTTCCTTATAAATCAATTCTCTGAAATCTGAAAATAGGTAAAGAAAGGGGAAATCGATCATGAACCTAGGAGCCAGCGTCATTAAATGGATATTTGTTGGCGTAATGGCCGCAGTGCCATATGGCCTTCGTTGGTTTTACACGGGAGAGCTACCTTCAGCCTTACAGCCGTCACCCATTTGGGGTGGTTTAGCCCTCTGTGCATTTTCAATCGGAGTCATGTATTATGTATCGAGATCGGAACTCTATGATTCGTATGTGAGCACAGAGCCGTTTTGGCGAAAGACACTGAACGTTCTAATGACCCTTGCTGCCATGGCAGCGTTTCTTTATGCCCTCGTGGCTACAGTGTCATTGCCATTTGCGGAAGCAATTGGCGACCCAGACCTTATAATGCGCGCTAACATCATCTCGAATGTAGGAGTCACTGCCACAATTTGCCTGCTTGCGTACCTGTTGATTGTGGCTCCTAAATGGGTGGTACCAGGGGGTCGCTTGGTTGTATTCGGGAAGGGTTCATTGCTTTATCCAGGTGAAGCGTATCGCATGTGGCCATGGAATGTTTATGAGAGACGGCTTTTTAGCCACGAGGAACGTATTAGCCTGCCATTACTCGAGCTGTTATGCGAAGACGGAACATTCAAAGTGTCTGGGAGAGCCACATTTCATCTTGATATCGGAATTGCTAAAGTGGCCAACGTCCGGACGATCGATCCGCAGTCTTTCAGTGTTAAGGCGCTTCTTCGTGAAGTGGCGACATGTCTCGGGCGCAAACATGTGCGGATGTTGACAATAGGCGAGCTACTAAAGGACGGAGTTATTGGAGCAATCAACATCGGCGGAATACCAGTCAGAATGGAGATTGCTTTGTATCACAACCCTTTTTTATCAGCTGAAACCAGTTGAAGAAAGGGTGTTCACTCTGAAGCGAGAAAAGAGTTGAACCCACTTGCGTGCAGGTGGGTTCTCCTTTATTTATGATACGGCCTCATTATAGGGATAGGATGGATGTAATAAATATTATGCGACATTAAATAGAAATAACCCTCCCCTTTTTCCTTAATTACAATTTTTGCGACCGAGAGGTTTTTTCCCCCATTTTCCTTTCTAAAAAAAATATTTTATCCAATAGGGAAGCGCAGAGAAATTTTTTAATAATTATTCCACAAAATCCCAATTCTCCAACAGGTCGATTTTTTGCGTCCTAGAGCGGAAAAATTGCATAGCAACTACTACGTCTATACCATCTGAAAATCCCTAAGGAGGCGCTATGAATGACGCATAAATACTATTGTGCGACATCAGTGCTAGGTCTTCTAAAAACTAGTCCTCTCCCCGATCGTGGGAAAATTTTTGTTGACAAACTGAATATTGAGGCACTATACTCAATTTAAATCTAGCGGAAAGAAAGGGATGGTAAAAATGCAAAAGGAATGGGTTTTTTCGGAGAGTGCATTGCTCCTCTTGCACCCAGTTTCAGGGGTGTATTTTTTTCAACACGGGTCAGAAATTCGATATCAATCGCCAGACGGCGATGATATGTTATTTGTTGGGTTTGACATCCTTGAATCGGCGGAAGCGACTGTAGGCAGAATCGCTAGCGTTCTTCGCAAGCTCGCTGATGATTTTGATGCGGCAATCGTTGAGTAAGAGAGCGTCATAGGAAAGATTGTTGTGCGGGTGGAATGGAGCATATTCCACCCGCGAGTCATTCCAGCGAGGGATTGAAATTTTCAATACGTCGCATAATATTCAAACCCATTACTCTGCCATCAACCCATCGCAGTTTTTTGCAGGCCTGTAGCCGGAATTTCGTGCTTGCTGCTCGGTATCGAACCATACTTTATTTGCTTCACCTATTCTCCGAGCGCCAGAACATTCGGGGAGGTAGTATGTTGAGCCGTTTTTACTAGCTAGGAAGCGTCCCCCACTCCGCTCACCTGCCTCCTCACGCAATGAGCGCTCTTTATCTTTCGCAGCAAAAAACGCATCTGCTTGAGCGAAGAATGCTTCGTCGAGGATGTGGTCGGGATCGGCGTTGAGTCCTTCGAATGTGAATGGGTGTTTTACTTGGCGTGTGCCGAGAGCAAAGCCGCCCAAGAACAGCACAATTCCCCAGAGGACAAGAGATATAAGAATGTGTGTGGTTTTTGTTGACATGGTAGATGTAACCTAGTACAATACACAAATAGAACATCAATGTACTTCCTTTGACCCCTCTTCTCTATGGCACATCACGGTGGAAAAACGACAACTCGTTTAGGACGCGATTCAATAGCAAAGCGTCTTGGTGTTAAATTATTCGCTGGTCAGAAAGCACAGATCGGCAGTATTATCATTCGTCAGCGCGGCAGTCGGTTTGTGGAAGGTATAAATGTGAAGCGCGGTTCCGATGATACGCTGTTTGCGATCGCACCAGGCGTTGTTTCTTTTAAGGCCAAAAGCGTACCTTCATTTACGGGAGCCTTGCGAACGGTACGAATCGTCAATGTGATGCCTATGACTTCGGCGAAACCCGCTGTTGCAAAGAAGGCTTTAAGGCAGGCCGCTGTTTCCGGTGCGCCGAAGCAGCCCGCAAAAAGCCCACGAACAAAGGGTGCGGCGAAAGTGGCCGACTGATGTATTCCGGGTGGAACTGAACTCCAATAAAGAACGGATGGCTGGGAAGCTCCATGATTTCGACAAGGTTTAGCTTCCGATGGATGCCTGCAAAGACCATACCGTGTTTCTCAAATCGTTTTCGATAGTTGTTGTTGAACTCATATCGGTGTCTGTGTCGCTCATGAACGAGCGATTTTCCATATAACGAGTGGCTTATGGTGCCGCTACGGACCTTGCACGCATACGCCCCCAGCCGAGACGAACCGCCATAATCCTTGTGTTGAATACGCTTACACTGCTCCGGGATAAAGTGGATCACGTGGTCTTTGGCCTTCTGGTCAATTTCTTGGCTGGTTGCCATGGGTATTTTGAGGACATGACGTGCAAATTCAATGCTAGCCATTTGCATGCCGTAACAAAGCCCCAAAAATGGGATGTTGTGCTCGCGCACGTACTGAATCGCTCGAATTTTACCTTCCGCACCGCGACTTCCCCACCCTTGCGGTATAATAACCCCGTCATACTGGGATAATTCGTTGACTGCCTTCGGATTTTCTTCGTACTCTTCTGAATTTATCCAGACTATTTCAGGCTTAATCCCCTGTACCCACGAAGCATGTCGTATTGCTTCCAAAACTGATATGTATGAATCGCCCAATTCGTAGTCCCCGGTCTTAAAATACTTGCCTACAATCGCTATAGTAGCTGGTTTCTTAGCGGCTTTCATGCGATTGACCATGATATCCCATTCCCGATGTTTCCTTGGGGCACGGTTCATTTTGAAATGTCGCATAATATTGTCATCAAACCCTTGAGCTCGAAACAGCTGCGGCACTTCATATATTGAGGATTGGTCAGGAGCAGCAATAATATGGTCGGGCTGAACGTTGCAAAATACCGATAACTTATGTCGTCGCGAAGCGTCAAGCGTCTGTTTTGCCCGTGCGACTATGAAATCAGCTTGAATACCAGCGGTATTGAGCATGCGCGACGCGGTTTGCGTCGGCTTAGTCTTCATCTCGCCGATATTGTCCGGAATCGGCAAATAACTGACCAGTATAAATAGAATGCGCTCGGGGTCAGAAAGATGCATCATACGAGCTGCTTCAACAAACAGCATGTTTTGGTATTCTCCCACGGTGCCGCCAATTTCAATCAGCACAAAATCAGCGCGGGCCCGCTTTCCCGCTTCGTGGATACGTCGGATTATTTCTTCAGGCACATGTGGAACCACTTCGACACAACGCCCGCCGTATTCGAGATTTCTTTCACGCTCAATAACGGCTTTGTATACCGAGCCGGTGGTCATATAATTGTAGGCCAAAATATTTTGGTCGAGGAATCGCTCGTAGTTGCCCAGATCTTGATCTGTTTCGAGCCCATCATGCGTCACAAAAACTTCCCCATGCTCTATGGGGTTCATCGTGCCGGCATCGACGTTGATATAGGGATCCGCTTTCATCGCAGTAACCCGAAACCCTCGGTCTTTCAAGAGCCGAGCGATTGAAGCGGTGGTGGTTCCCTTGCCAATGCCCGACATCACTCCTCCAAAAATAAAGATATATCGGGTCACGCCCCTTGGTGTGCGTTATGAAACGTGATTAGCTGCAAGCTTTCAGCTTGCGCGGGATGTAATATCTAACTGAAAGGTACCGGTAATGCCGAAACCTAAATCATACGCAATTTCGTGTGGGCCGACTTCTTTGATTGGTTTTTTGATGGTGAGCGATGACGCCTTGATTTTAATGCCGTGTTCCGCGGTAAGCGCTTTCACGATGTCTTTGGTAGTAAGTGCGGCAAATAACGTGCCCTTGTCATTGGCATCTGCCTGCATGGCGAGCTTAAATCCGGCAAACTTTGTCTTCAATTCTTGCGCAGTCTGCTTATCTAACTCACTTTTTGCGGCTAATTGTGCTTTTCGCGCCTCAAGTTTGGTGAGTTCCTCGGGCGTTGCAAGTACGGCAACTCCACGAGCCAATAAAAAGTTTCGTCCAAAACCATCAGCAACATCTTTGATTTCGAATGCTTCGCCGACATGCGGCACTTGTTGTGTCAGAATAACTTTCATAGCGTTAGTATCTCAACAATCATTATATGAATGAATTCAGTATAGCATTGAGTTTTGGGATTTCAAGATAGTGGGGTTGGGTCAAATATTTACCCATTGACAGGATGTAATTTGGTTATATACTGACACTATAGCAAGTAAGACCTCGTCGCTGGGATACCGCAGGGCGTCTCATCAAGGTGTCGGGGCTTTGTTTTTTTATTCAAAGAGGGACTTTTCTTCAATGATTTTTGATTGTATCAATTTGTAATACGACCTATCCCCGTGTTCGTATCGTCGGAAAATTGCCCATGATACAAAATCAACTATCTGCAACGCCTTTTCTTGTGACGGAGTTGCAATTGCAACTTGAAGCTTGAGGCCGTGATTCCTTTTTGCTTGTTGCTGGAGGTAATATTTGAAATTTGTATTCAAAAACTTATTTGTTTCCCGCCGTGCTGCGATTAAATGAATCGGCTGCATTAGTGGTATTGGTTTCCTCGTAAACAGACGATCAAGCAAGATATTGGTTACATAATTGTACAACACTGACTTCTCAGTACTTAGATTGGTGTACACTTTCTTTTTATCTAGCACGATAGCGAGGATGCTGCACGCTTGCTGTTCGGTGAGTTTTAGTAATCGCTTCCTTGTAGCCGGTTCATCATGGTATGTATGGAGGACTCCCACTTTTTTGTATTTTTTCCGAAGTGAAACATGGACTTTTTTTGCGACTTTTTCAAGCGGTCGTTTTTGCTTTGCAAAAACTATGGTAATCAAAAAATGACGTGACGACCCCTTGTCAAACCGGAATCCTAAATCACCCGATTCGTCGAGAAAAATATATGACATTTCATCAGTGTAGCATGAATGAAGTTCAAACAAAAATATAGAGTTGAAAGCAGCGTAATCGATTCGCTTAAGTCGCCATTTCGATGAAAATAGTTTTGCCACTCACCCGCCCTTTTTAAGCAGTTTGCTTTTCAGCTTGCTTGAAATTATCATCAAGTAAACTATACTAATACCATGGATATTAAAGCCATAGGAAAAAAATATAACGTGAATGCCTTGTTGCTGTTTGGGTCTCGGGAAAAGAACGAGCCTCTCCATCAAGAGAGCGATTTTGACGTTTGTTACATAGCTGACAAATCTTTGGATTTTACTACTGAAACGTATCTGATTACTGACTTAATAACATTTTTTCATTCTGATAAAGTGGATATATGCAACTTTCGGCGGGCTGATCCATTATTGAAGTATTTGATCATGAAAGATTACAAGGCGTTGTACGTAAAGCTGGGGTATTCCTTGGCGCCAGTTGAGGTGTATGCTGAACACACATACCATGACAACAAGCGAATTTTTGAGGCGCGCCATCTCTATCTTAAAAAAATATTAGCATAAATATGACCGCGCTGGACAAACAATTTATTGAGCGGAAATTGAGCTTATTAACGAAGTATGAGCAGGTAATGAAAAAGACTCGCGGCGTTTAGTTGGACTAAAAAAACAAAACGCCTGCCGGGGTTCGCTCCGGGGCGTTCTGCTGTTAATTAAGGTTCTCACTCCTGTTCGTGGTCGGGGTATAAAAGTACTGCCCGAATGTCGGCAACAAGCGACCCCAACTGATCGTACTCCGGAAATACTTTTGTTTTTATTTCCGCAGCCCGCAGGGAGTCCGAATCAGGCAGTGCTTCTTCGTATTCCTCGTACATACCATCTTTCTTAAGTAACCGATCCAGCAATCGGTTTATAAGAAAAAAGAGTTCATCCAGCGCCTGCCCCACAGTAGTTGTTTCAAATGCTTCTTCATGGATGCGTTCCATGCGGAGTTGATCGCCTACTTGGGCTATCAGGAGCTCGATCAATTCATCTGGGACATTTCCTGCTCGCGCGAGGTCCGACATCTTCGATTCAAGCGTTCGGACATACTGTTTTTGCAGTTGCACAACGCGGGTTGCCTCAGCTGTTGGTTTTGGAAGAGTGGCGAGAGTGCCCTCAAGATCTTTGAGTTTAATTCTTGCAGCAGCAACATGTCGACACATCTTAACAAGTTTTTCGTTGGTCGGCATACACCCTCCTTTTTCTATGACTTACCTTCTAAAAACTCCAGCGCATCAACAACGATCTTGTCGATAATGTCCGGTGGCTCAATACGCTTCTCTTTATTGCCATTGTAATAAATGTCTGCCGCTCCGGTATGCGATCCAATTAATCCATAGGAATGTTGATTCGACTCTCCTATGCCATTCACTGGACATCCCATGAGCGCAATGGTTCCGCGCAGATCTAAGCGTTTTGAGAATTCCTCGTTCAATCGTTGTTCGAGTTCTGTGAGTGGGAAATTTCCCATCCGTCCGCATGTTGGACAACTGATAATGCGAACACCGTATTCGCGGAGTCCATAGGAGCGCAGAATTCGATATGCCGCTCGAATCTGTTTTAGCGGGTCCTTAATGGACACTCGAATGGTATCACCGATGCCGTATGCGAGGAGCGGCATGAGTCCGGCACAACTTACGATAATCCCATCTTCGTCGCTACCTGCTTCGGTAACACCAAGGTGAATGGGATAATCTGTTTGCCTTGCGATGTCGAAGTTAGCCGTCAACATTGCTAACGGATCACTGGCCTTAACCGAAAGTACTAACGGGACAATCCCTTTTCCGCCAACGATATCCTCGATCAATGCAACGGCGTCGAGGCACTCACGTACCATCATGCCAGCTGTCTTGTAACCCCCACTCGAAGTTCGAAACTCTGGATTATCCAGAAGGTCTTTGCGCAGCGAACCTCCGTTGACGCCAATACGCATGGGGATTTTGACGTCCTTTGCTGCCTGGGCTATGTCCTTGATCATTTCCGTTTTCGTGATATTGCCGGGATTCCAGCGAATTTTGTCCGCTCCATACTCAATAGCAAGGAGTGCGAGTTGGGGATTGAAGTGTATATCAGCCACGAGAGGGATCGTGAGGTGTCTGGTAATTTCCCGAATTGCCCTAGCATCTTCAGGAGTTTGTACCGCGACACGAATCATTTCGCAGCCCGCATTCTCGAGTGGCATTATCTGATTCATCGTTTCCCAAACATCGCTTGTCTGAGTCGTAGTCATGGCTTGTACCAGAATTGGATGATCAGAGCCGATACACTTCTGTTTTATACCTTTCCCAACAGCAACTTGTATCGTCTGTCTGCGCTTCAACATATTCAATTCCACAAAGAACCACGCTCCTTGATGATTTGATTTTATAACCCTAGCAAGAAATTTTGCATTTGGGTAGGGTTATACTAGCGGTCTCCCCTATCGTCTCTGGACTCGAAACACTCCGCAGGCGGGCAGCTTGATACATAGGGTGAATATTACTTCTGCCCGCCGAGGACAAGGCGCGTTGTCACGGTGAATAGAAGTTCAAAAAGCGTTTCGCGCCGGTGTTGAGAGGACAATGACAATAGGGGGAGAATATAATATTACTTGTTGCTACCAATCTCCCTCTCCAGCACCTCAATTGCCTTCTCTAGCTGCTCATCAACCTCGGCAGCCCCTTCTTCTTCATCCACATTCTCAACTGCCACCGTTGGCTCGAGGCCTGTGTCGTTGATAGAGCTTCCTGCTGGCGTAAACCATAACGCCGTTGTTATTTTTATAGACGATCGATCAGGCAATGCTTGATAAGTTTGAACAGACCCCTTGCCGAATGTCTTTTCGCCAACAAGCTCAACATTGCGTAAGTCATGCAATGCGCCGGCGAGAATTTCCGATGCTGACGCAGAGCCCTCATTAATGAGCACTACAACGGGGATTTCCTTTAATTTTGCCGGGCCCTGTGCAATATGAACAATTTCGTCCTCTGGATTGCGTCCTCGTTCAGTAACCACGGTATCGCCCTGATCCACGAACCAGCTAATAAATGAAATCGCAATATCCAGCCGTCCACCCGGGTTGTCGCGCACGTCAAGAATGAGTCCTTTCACATCGGATGACAAAATTTGCTTGGTGACGCGACGGAATTCTTGTTCCAGTTGATCATTAAAGTTATATACCTGCAGATGGCCGATATTGCCGTCTTTGCTTTTCAAAACAGTATATTCCATGGGCGGGATATTTATGGTTTCGCGAATAATTCGGATTTCGGATGGCTCGGTATCGCCGTCGTGCAAAACAGTGAGTACCACAGGCGTGCCTTTGTTGCCGCGAATAATGGTGACTGCTTGTTCTAGGCTCATGCCAATGGCACTTGTTTCGTCGATCAATAAGATGCGGTCCCCGGAGCGCAACCCAGCTCGCTCTGCAGGAGAATTTTTTAACGGTGCGATAATGGTTGGATTACCATCCC
>MHXC01000034.1:6563-6977 GCA_001824325.1 Parcubacteria group bacterium RIFCSPHIGHO2_01_FULL_47_10b | reverse complement strand
TTCTGCATTACAATCCTGTGCTATTATATATGTATAGCTTTCGTTGATTACAAACGACGTTTATTGAAGTTTATTACGAAAGACGGGAGAATGCGGCACAACGCGAGCGGCGTACGTCCGAGAGCGGTGCGCCACGGGGTCTCTTTGGTGCGATTTTTTTTATGAACGCACTATTGACATTCTGTCAAAATACAGTAATATATTTTCGTTACACGTTGCCTACGGTCAGACCTCAATACGCACACTACATCTATGACCCCACGATTCACCGAACAAGCCCAACATATTTTAATGAAAACGCAGCAGCTCGCGCTGCAGTTACAGCATCCACAAATCGATGAGCTGCATCTTTTGGTTGCCTTGATTGCCGAACCGAATGATATGGTGCAGGGTCTTGCGAGCCGTTTTAACGTT
>MHXC01000034.1:2244-6544 GCA_001824325.1 Parcubacteria group bacterium RIFCSPHIGHO2_01_FULL_47_10b | reverse complement strand
GGCTGATTGAAGAGCGATTACAACGATTGCCGCGCGTGATTGGTGCGCAGGGAAACATAGTGCCAAGTCAATTTGTCGCGCGCATTATTGATCAAGCGGGAAACGAAGCGCAGCGCATGGGCGATGACTATATTTCAGTCGAGGCGATTTTACTGGGCGCTTTGAAAATCGGCCAGCACGCGCAAGACATTTTTAGCGCATTTGCATTTACCTATGACCAGGTTTCGAAGGCAGTAATGGAGCTTCGAGGCGGGGCAAAAGCGGACAATCCAAATCCCGAAGCCAAGTATAAAGCTCTTGAGCGATATACGGTCAATTTAACTGATCAAGCGCGACAGAAAAAACTGGATCCGGTGATCGGTCGCGACGGCGAGATCCGCCGCGTTATTCAGATTTTGTCGCGGCGGACAAAGAATAACCCGGTGCTTGTGGGCGAGGCAGGCGTTGGAAAAACGGCCATTGTCGAGGGGCTGGCACAGCGGATTATTTCCGGGGACGTACCGGACTCGCTGCGTAATAAGGATATAGTGGCGTTGGATTTGGGCGCGCTTTTGGCCGGCACCAAATTTCGCGGCGAATTCGAAGATCGGCTGAAAGCGATTTTGAAAGAAATTAAAGAGCATCAGGATCGCATTGTGCTCTTTATTGACGAGCTTCATACCATCGTCGGCGCCGGCGCGACCGAAGGCGCAGTTGATGCGGCGAATTTATTGAAGCCGGCATTGGCGCGGGGAAATTTACACGCGATTGGCGCCACAACGCTCAACGAGTATCGAAAATATGTGGAGCGCGACCAGGCGCTCGAGCGGCGTTTTCAGCCGGTGTTTGTGCGTGAGCCTGATGCGGAGGACGCTATCGCAATTCTGCGTGGCCTTAAAGAAAAATATGAGGTGCACCATGGTGTGCGTATTACCGATGCGTCAATTGTGGCTGCCGTCGAGCTGTCCCAGCGATATATTAGTGATCGATTTTTACCCGATAAAGCAGTTGATTTGATGGATGAGGCAGCGTCAGCGCTACGCATGGAGATTCAGTCGCGGCCAGAGGAAGTTGATAAATTGTCTCGAGAAATTACACGTTTAGAAATTGAGAAAAAAGCGCTTGAGAAAGAGGGCAAGGCAGAGACGAAAGAAAAGCTGGGCGAGATTAATAAGAAGCTGGAAGATCTGAAAGAGAAATATCGTGGGCTTGACGCGCGCTGGCAGCACGAAAAAGAGGCCATTAAGGCTATTCAAGATATTAAAGAACAAATTGATGCGCTCAAAAATGAAGCAGACATTGCTGAACGTAACGAGGCCGATCTGGACCGCGTTGCAGAAATTCGCTATGGCAAAATTCCTGCACTCGAAAAAGACCTCAAGGCGAAACAAGAGATTCTCGGCAAGCTGAATAAAGACCGCCGATTACTCAAAGAAGAAATCACGGAACAAGATATTGCGCAGGTCGTCTCGCGCTGGACAAATATTCCGGTAACCAAGCTGATCGAAGAGGAAGCAGAGAAATTGGAGCGCATGGAGGAGATTCTTAATGGTCGCGTAATAGGTCAGAATCAAGCTGTTGAACTTATTAGCAATGCAATTCGTCGGAATCGCGCAGGATTATCGGCGCAGGGGCGGCCAATCGGCGTGTTTATTTTTGTGGGTCCTACCGGCGTTGGTAAAACTGAAACAGCAAAGGCGCTTGCGGAGTTTTTGTTTAACGACGAGAAAGCATTGATTCGCTTAGATATGTCGGAATATATGGAGCGCCATAGCGTGGCGCGGATGATTGGTTCGCCGCCAGGGTATATTGGCCACGAAGAAGGCGGACAATTAACCGAGCGCGTTCGACGCCAGCCGTACAGCGTGTTGTTATTGGATGAAATCGAGAAAGCGCACCCCGAGGTCTTCAATACCCTATTACAAGTGATGGACGATGGGCGTTTAACTGACGGCAGAGGACGAACGGTGAATTTTTCCAATACGGTTATTATTATGACGAGCAACATCGCCTCGGAACAAATTCAACGCCTTGGAGAGAGCGGGCTCGGGTTTAGTAATGGCGACGACACAAAAAAGGGCCGGGGATTAAAAGCCAAGAAGGAGGCGATTCGGCAAGAGATTGATGCTGCGTTGCACAGCCACTTCCGCCCTGAGTTTTTGAACCGCGTCGATGATATTGTTATTTTCGAGCCACTTGGTATAAAGGAGTTAAGCAGCATTGTGGATCTCGAAATAGGGAAGGTTGCCAAGCGTCTTTATAGTGGTAAGAAGGTGCGAATCGAGGTCGAGGATAAAGCGAAACAGTGGCTTGCGAAGAAAGGATTTGATCCCGTATTTGGAGCGCGGCCGTTGCGGCGATTGATAGAAACTCGCATTATGAATCCCTTAGCCAAGGAGCTTATCGGCGGTGCTTTACAAGAGGGAGACGCAGTTACAGCGCTGGTTGAGAAGGACTCCTTGGTATTTAAGGTGTTCAAAACGGGCGTTCAAAAGCAGGGCACAAAGAAATCAACCCTTGCAGGAAGAATAAAAAAATGATAGAAATGTAACGTATGAAAATTCTTGTTTGTGGTGGGGCTGGTTTTATTGGTTCGAACTTTATCCACTACATGTTGCAAACTTATCCGCGCTATTCGATCATCAACTTTGATAAGCTGACGTACGCGGGTAATTTAGATAATTTGAAGGATGTCGAAGGATCGGAACGATACACCTTTGTACAGGGTGATGTTGCCAATCCGCGCGATGTTGAAACCGTATTTGAGGCGCATAAGCCCGATATGGTTATTAATTTTGCTGCTGAAACGCACAACGACCGCAGTGTCCACGGAGAAGCTGCTGCGTTTGCTATGACGAACTTTGTTGGCGTGCAGACGATTTTGGATGCAGTGGAGCGATTTGGGGCGCGTCGGTTCGTGCAGGTGTCGACGGACGAGGTCTATGGCGAGCTTGAGCTCCATGACGCGCGATCGTTTCAGATTGATGATCCGATGTTACCCAATTCACCCTATTCCGCAGCAAAGGCGGGCGGTGATTTAATGTGCCGCGCGTACTTCCGGAGTTTTAATACACCGGTGATTGTAACGCATTGCACGAATAATTATGGGCCATACCAATACCCAGAAAAGTTGATTCCCTTTTTTACGGCACGGGCTATGCACGATGAGGTGCTGCCCTTGTATGGCAACGGGCGCAATGTGCGCGATTGGATTTATGTGATTGATCATTGCCGCGGGCTTGATTTGGCACTACATAAAGGCACGCCCGGCGAGACATATAATTTCGACGCTGACAACGAGCGCAGCAATATCGACATGGCGAATAAGATTTTGGAAATTCTCGGGAAACCGAAAGAATTACTGACTTTTATTGAGGATCGTCCGGGGCACGATATGCGCTACAGTTTGGATGCCACAAAGGCACGAACAGAACTGGGATGGGAGCCGGTGCATAATTTTGATACGATGCTTGAGAAAACGCTTCGTTGGTATCACGAGAATCAGTGGTGGATTGATGGGATCAAAAAGCGCGGCGCTGAATTGAACAAGCATATTAAAGATAAGGTTGCGATGCAGGATCGGACTGTGGTGCGTGGCCAGAAGTCAATTGCAAGGGCTCATATCAAAGGCGCTTTTTCACGACTATGAAAGCGGGTGAAACAATGACGACCCCTATTGAAGGGGTTGTTGTTACGCTCAATAAGATAGTGCGTGACCAGCGGGGATTTTTAGCCGAGCTCATGCCGGGCGGGTTGGCAAATCCTACTGCCCATGGCGAATTTGGTAATTTATACTTGTCAGTTGCCGAAACGAAGTTTGTGGCGCGTGGTGGGCATTATCATAAAACAGAAAATAGTATAGAGAGTTTTTATTGTATCGGTGGGACAGTCGTGTGGATTTTGTATGATTACCGAAAGGAGTCGCCGACACAGGGAACTTTAGTTGATATTGTTGTTGGAAAACCGTTAGATGCTTCGGCTTGCGCAACGGCGCAACCAACCATGGCGATAACAGTGGAACAGGGTGTGATGGCACAAATCACCGTTGTGCCCGGGGTGTACCATAGTTTTGTGCCATTGTCTGACGAGCCGGCGCAAGTTATTGGGCTTCATACAAAGCCGTATAACGAAGCGGATTATCAGCGAATTGCGCTGGGGGATGTGCCGGGAATTAGTGACGTGGCAAAACGGTATGGGTTCCACGTGTAAATTGTAAAAAATAATATATGGTAGCACAACAGAAAAAGCCGGCCACCAAAACTGCAATCAAAGGCGTTATTATCGCAGGGGGCGAGGGAACTCGCTTACGACCGTTGACCTA
>MHXC01000034.1:1193-2183 GCA_001824325.1 Parcubacteria group bacterium RIFCSPHIGHO2_01_FULL_47_10b | reverse complement strand
ACGCTCAAAGATGCGGGAGTAACCGACATTGTTTTGGTGTCGCATCGCCATTGGCTCGGTCAATTTATTGATATTTTGGGTGCGGGCGAGGAATTGGGCGTGAATTTGAACTATACGGTACAAGATAAGCCCCTTGGATTAGCGCATGCGCTGAATGCTGCATGTCACTTCGTCCGCGGTAGCAAGGTGGCGTTTTTGCTCGGAGATAATATTTTTGCTGAACAATTTAAGCCGTTTGTCGATGCGTTTCTTTTGAAAGAAAAGGGTGCCGCGCTCGTCTTAAAGCATACGGATGACACAGAACTTTTACAACGGTCGGGGGTTGCTGAATTGGACACAAAACATAGTCGGATCGTGAGCATCGAAGAAAAACCCCAGAAACCCAAGAGCAATATGCTGGTGACAGGATTTACCCTGTACGACGAGCGGGTGTTTGATTTTATCGCACAACTGAAGCCGTCGGTACGAGGCGAATACGAGTTCACGGATTTGAATAATTTTTATGTGCGCGAGGGTACCATGGGATTCGTTGAGACGAAAGAGCGTTGGATTGACGCGGGGACGTTTGATAGCTTGCTCGAGGCCAGTAATTATATGGCAGAACGGTTTCGAAAGGGGCTGCAAAATGGGGTGAGGTGACAGGTGTGGGCGTGTGCGGCAGTTGTGGATAACTCTTATAGCCAAAAAAGCTTGCAAAAATCGCATAGTTCCTTATAATAAAGCAATACTATATATACGATATTCGCGACGTGATATGAGAATATGACGGAGGTACGATTCAGATAAGGTTACAGTTGAGAATAATGCTTAGCCCGACACAAGTCGGTGTCTGTAGCGTTACAGGCCATTAAGCACTATTCCCAATTGTATCCCTCTACACTGTGCGCTACGCGCTTGGTGTGAAACAAAAGCGGACAAGCTTTTGGAAAAATATAAGAGAGCAATTGGTTGTACGCAATAGCGGTACGTTGACAATTACATACACTGCAA
>MHXC01000034.1:861-1136 GCA_001824325.1 Parcubacteria group bacterium RIFCSPHIGHO2_01_FULL_47_10b | reverse complement strand
ATGCTGTATGGTACGCGATGCGTTTTGTTTTCAACAAATCCTCACATTGTTCGGGGTCGGGGTCGACCGCTCAGCACAGTGCTGAATGCACCCTGCGCATCAGTTATCCCATACGTCCCGCATAGGATGAAACCGATAATATAAAACAACAATAACTTGTCGATACTACCGCTAAAACGGTGGTATTGATAGGAAACACATAACATAATGAGTAGTAAACTGCGACGTAAACTACAGAAAGCGGTTGCAGCGACTGTATCAGTCACTACCACGGT
>MHXC01000034.1:376-775 GCA_001824325.1 Parcubacteria group bacterium RIFCSPHIGHO2_01_FULL_47_10b | reverse complement strand
ATCCAAACGTTTACATCGTGAAGGTTACCGACAATGGTCAGTGGAAACGACTAATTTTGAGTGCGGACATCTTCAATCAGTACGGCCACTTGAGCTGGAGTAACATCATGACTGTGTCACAAGCAGTTCTTGATGGCTACCAGAACAGCGATGTGGTTCGTGCATTCGACCCGGCGAACGGTGTCGACGATCCAAAGGTATATCTATTAGAGCCTGATATGGTTGGCGACGAAGGTATGCGACGCTGGGTGAATGTCACTGCAGCACAGTTTACCGATGAGCTCGGCTATGTCTGGGATCAGGTATACTTGATAAACGCATTTGAGCGAGATTCATATAGCACGGGTTCTGATGTGACAGACGCATCAGACGTGGATGATGATGACGACGACACATCAA
>MHXC01000034.1:0-147 GCA_001824325.1 Parcubacteria group bacterium RIFCSPHIGHO2_01_FULL_47_10b | reverse complement strand
CTCTGATACCCAGCAGGTAGTGTTCAACAACCTCAATCTTAACTTCGACGAAGGCGATTCTCGCGATTTCAACCTTTTGGTTGATACGTCAACGGGTACAGCCGGCAACATCAACTACTTCCAGCTTGCGAGCGTAAGCGCGGATGT
>MHXC01000033.1:44778-52983 GCA_001824325.1 Parcubacteria group bacterium RIFCSPHIGHO2_01_FULL_47_10b | reverse complement strand
AACTGAAATTGTTTGCTGTGGGGCAATATCTCGATACTCGACTTCTTTTGCAGGAAACGTCGTTGCAGTACCATGAAAACGACCCTCAACTTCTTCATTTTCAAACGAACCATCGTCATTTAACGTGAGCCCACCATGAGCAATTTTTGCGATTTGCTCGTCAAATGCGTTGAGATACACGATCTCATCAGTGACTTTGCCGTTCTTCACTTTGAAATAGGGTGTTTCGAGAAAGCCGTTCTCGTTAATACGGGAAAAAATAGCGAGGTGGACGACAAGACCGATGTTCGGACCTTCTGGAGTCTGAATGGGGCATAAGCGGCCGTAATGGCTCGTGTGCACGTCGCGCACTTCGAAACCCGCGCGCTCTTGTGACAACCCTCCGGGACCCTTGGCGGATAGGCGTCGCTTGTGTTCAAGCTCTGCCAAGGGGTTAATCTGATCCATAAACTGCGATAAGCGGCTGGAACCGAAAAATTCCTGAATTGCGGAAATAAAAGGATTTGCGTGGATAAGTTGTCCTGGAGCCAGTGTCGCAATGTCAAGCGTCGACATACGGTCCTTGATAATGCGCTCCATACGATTCAACGATACGCGTAGTCGGTCTTGGAGTAAAATTCCGACGGGACGTACGCGACGATTGCCCAAATGGTCGATATCATCGGAGCGGCCTGCGGGATCAATATTCAAACGGATTATTTCTTTTATAGTGGCGATGACATCGTCCAGCTGTACGATGCGGTCATCGCGGGTAATTGCGCTCACTTCCTTGCGCAGTAGCCCGAGACGCTGATTCAACTTCCAACGACCCACGCGCTCCATATCATAGCGCTCAAACGAAAACATCGCCTTGAATAAATCTTTGGCGTTGTCTTCGGTGGCCATTTCTCCTGGTCGTAAGCGCTTGTAAATTTCAACAAGGGCTTCGCCCGGCGTCTTTGTACCATCCACATAGAGTGTGTTTTCGATGTATGACGCTCCTGCTTTTGGCACATCCTTAAATTTCTTGTTGAGCTCTTCCGTAGTTTTCACTCCCATTGCGCGAGCAAGCGCTGTTGCCGGCAACTTTCGTCGGCGATCAACTTTTACATAAATTGCTCCATCGGTATGGGTTTCAAACTCAAGCCAGGCACCTCGGGAAGGAATAATTTCCGCACGAAAAAAAGTCCCCTGTTTCTTAACTTCTGCAGAGAAATAGGCACCGGGGGATCGAATAAGCTGGCTTACTACTGCGCGCTCAACACCGTTGATAATAAACGTACCTCGCTTGGTGATAAGCGGTAATTCACCTAGGTAAACCTCTTGTTCTTTGATTTCGCCCGTTTCTTTATTCGTCAACCGAACTTTCACACGCAACACGCCTTCGAAGGTCAAATTATTCTTTTGCGCTTCTCGTTCAGTCCGTTCTGGCGCTTCCACAGAATAGTCAATGAATGAGAGCTCGAGCTTTTTTCCCGAGTAATCGCGAACTGGCGAAAAATCTTCGAGCAATTCTTTCAAACCATCTCGTAAAAACCACTCATAGCTATCAAGCTGCACCTTGATGAGCGAGGGTACTGGCGCTGATTTCTTTGGGTAGTTGCGGAACGTTTTTGTTTTGAGCATGTGACACAAAGCCTCCCTCTACCTTGTTGCAAAGGGTTACGGCGACGTTACGAACGAATAAGACAAAAAATTGGCCTCTTGACGAGTTTCAAGGCTTTTCCGGTGGACACTGCGTTATGTGGTATATAAAACCGTGGGTGTAATAATACGTGCGTATTACAACTGATTATCACACACCCCCCTGTACGAAATTGAACGCCATTTGCACCGCACGTGTAATGCGTTGCGACGTTTCACTTGCACCAGTATCAGCAGCAAGCGTAACTTGCTCAATATCAGTTTTATTCAGTGTAGCGTCTTTTAAAAGCTTGTCAAGAGTTTCATAGATTGCTTCACTGCGGTCAACGGTTTCGCTTGCAACCACGCGGTTTTCAGCATTATTAGCTGTGCTATGCTGATCAGCAACAATATCAAGCCGTATCTGATGATTGGTGGCAAGACTCGTGAGAATAAGTTGCATAAAGCGTGGTTGGTTTGATTAATGACTTCGGGTAAAAAACGACTGGTATATGCCGACTGCAATGCATAGCGATACAAGTGATGAACCTCCATAGCTGATAAATGGCAACGTGAGCCCTGTCACTGGAAGTAGTCCGATATTCATTCCGATATTAACAAACACTTGGGCAAAAATCCAGATCGCGATGCCGACGACAGTGAGTCGAGCGAAATTACTAATGGGACGCATATACCCGGGACTTCCGCGCGATAGCGCGAAGCGCAATAACCGCCAAAATAGAATGCCGTACAACAGTAAAATAATGCACCCACCAAGAAAACCGAGCGATTCCACTAGCGCGGCGAAAATGAAATCAGTGTGTGGGACTGGCAAAAAACCATATTCGGTTTGTAATCCGCGACCAATGCCGCTCCCCAGCCACGAGCCAGATCCGATAGCAATGAGCGACTGAATGCGCGAATACCCTTGGCCAAGCGGGTCACTCTGTGGATTAATATAGGTAAGGATTCGATCTTTTTGATAAGGCACAAGCGCCACATTCCAGGCCAATACCGCCATCAGTAGCGTACCCAACACGACAAGTAACAAATGCCTAAACTGAATACCGGAGACAACCACCATGCCCAGCCAAATAGCGAATAAAATGAAAGCCGAGCCAAGATCGGGCTGCTGTAACACGAGTAAAAATGGGATGAGTGCATAAGTGCCAGATATCAGTACGTGTCGAGCGCGATACAACTCAATATGCCGAACACTGAAATACTTAGCAAGCATGAGTATCAGTACGAGCTTTGCTAACTCAACTGGCTGAAATGACACTGGTCCCAACTGAAACCAGCCAACAATACCGCGCGTGGGATGAACCAGAAATAAAAGCGCAGCCAACAGCACAAGAACGCCGACGTACCCGGCAACAATAATCAAGGAGTGCTGCTTCAAAATCTCGACATGAAACAACGAGATCACAAAGAGAATACCCGCACCCAACAACAAAAAAACCACCTGCTTAAAGAAAAAATCCGAGTCGCTATGATACGAAATGCTATAGAGCATTAAAAGACTCAAGCTGACTAGAATCGCTATTGAGCCAAGAACTACCCAATCGAATTTGCGCAGTAGTGTAAAAATAAACGTGCGGTGATGAGTTTCGATAGCGCCGAATTATTACGAAAGTTGCGCTTACTGCCCTGAAAAGAATGGGTCGCTCACCGTAATACCACTTTCACGGATAAAGTTGTCGTTGTCAAATACGTTCGTTTCGGCTTGAACTTCGATCTGCGGGCTTGAAGCGCTGAAAGTAAAAGGCCAATTTACGACAAATCGTCGTTCCTCGCTCGCCCGTAACGTTTGCATATCAGTGCGATTCACCGCCACGACCTCATCGCTGAATTGCTCCCGCACGATCACGGTAATGACAATATCCTGAAAATCAATGTCCGACTTGTTATTGACCAACCCCGTAAGCTCCATCCCCGACTGCTCAAGTGACGGCGTCGAATGAATCTCCTTATTGCGCGCGAATACCTCGGGCTGGATATAGTTGGTCAGGTCGCGCCACGAAATTGGTTGAAAGGTGATATTTACTTGTGCGGGCGGCTCTTCTAATTTTACTGCCGGCTCTACGATATATTTTTCTGCATTAGGCAATAAAAACGTACGGCCGGAACGCTTTGCAACTGATGCTCCGGTTCCATCAAACACTTCGAATGTATATCGTAAATCCTCAATACCCGACGTTGGATTGGGGTTTTGAATGACTGTGTATAAGTCATAGTAGTCAGGCCTGGTCGGAATCGCGGCCTTTTCGAGGATACGGATTTTTTGAACTCGCTGGAACAAACACAACTGTGAACAGGTACCGCCGCAGTCAACGTCAAGTTCTGCGCCATTCTTTACGCCGTCGGAGCATGTTGGATGGACAGCAAAAAATGCGTTATATATCGAAAAAATGAACGCGGAGGCGAGTAGGCCATATACAATGCCAATATACCAGCGCTTACGCGTGCTTCGGCTGTAGCTGTGCCACCAATTGAAAATGCGAGTAAGCATGAGTGTATTATACCATTCTATTAAAACGCAAAAAAGCCCTGTATGTTGGCGACGTCCTACTGTCCCGCACCCTTGCGAGTGAAGTATCATCGGGGCTGGAGAGCTTAACTTCCGAGTTCGGAATGGGATCGGGTGGACCCTCTCCGCTAGAATCACCAACATACAAGGCTTTTTCCTTGTATGGCGCGCATTGCCGAAATGGCTTTGCGCAATTTTTGTAATCGAGATTGTCAAGCTGTTGTGCGATGTGTGCTTTAGCGCACATGCCCAGCAAAACAATAACCTAGGATCTCTATGGTTCCTGTAATGACCATTAGTAGTGCTCGGCTAAACGCATTACTGCGCGTACACCTGCACCCTATCAACCTGGTAGTCTCCCAGGGGTCTGTGATACCTAATCTTGAAGCGGGTTTCGTGCTTAGATGCTTTCAGCGCTTATCCCTACCAGACATAGCTACCCTGCGATGCCGTTGGCACGACAGCAGGTACACCAGAGGTCTGTTCATCCCGGTCCTCTCGTCACGTACTCCATTATTTCTAATGGCGCAGACTATATCTTCGCCCGTCTTTCATCTCGAAAGCGAGGGCGTTGGCGTGTTATGGTGTTTGTGCTTTTGCACATACTCACTGCCATTTCTGTACACCATCTGATCGCGTGTTTATATGTAACAGCGCGCAATCAAGTCGTTACGGGGTCAAACCAAGCATTTTAATGCTGATTGACTTCCCACGGTATTGTCTTATTTTTTTGAGTCCTCAAGTACATTGTATCTCCACTGATGGACCACATCAATGATGATTATCAACGGACTCAAAAATAATGAAGATTTCACCGTTATTAGCCACATTGTCATCACGGATCTCTCCGTGAAGTAGCAAATGTTTACTAGGGACGAGTCTTCTCAAGTATCGGCGCTCGCAGCAGATAGGGACCAACCTGTCTCGCGACGGTCTGACATATTTTGTCTGTTGTTTCCAACAGTATAGACTATACCTTCTCAGCCGTTTGGCCGAGCTAGCGTGTTGTGATGGTTATGCTTCGCAGTAATTATTACACTGCAAGCATGTACTCACTGCCATTATCGTTCCACCACCTTTCGCACAGTGCGAAAAGTCGTTACGGGTGACCGACTTTGTATTGCATTGAAGGAATGACGTTATCCTTTACAAGATGAAGAAACAATTTCGATGATGCAGTGGTAAACTGTATCCGAAATTTATCTCTATCTTTTGATAAGTATCCTTCGATGCCAAATCTCTCACAAAATACTTTCAGCAAGCACTTCTGATCGTTCACAGAGAAACTTTGAGTGTTGAGAATAGCGGTTCCGCGGTCATTGCATCCATCGTCCATGAACCATGCTGCGAGTGATTGGGGAGAAAGCAACTGATCAATCGTTTTAGGTACAATTTTTATTTGATTCCTGTAAAACAATCGATGGTAGTTACCAAGCACATCAAGGGTTTTCGTGTGGAAATACCATGAATATAGTATCTTGCTTCGCCTATCACAGATAATTCTGCGGGGCTTTCTAGTAACTATGTTTTCAAAAATCTGATATTTCCAAAACGCTAAACCTTTCTGCTTATCTCCTTGGTGAATTCTTAATCGTGCTGTGCCTTGTTTTGACCTGCACTCAAGCCGACCATCTCCGAGTAAACAGCCAATTAAGATATCTTTCTGAAATTGTGAGAATTGTATTGTCGGGCTTCCCACGGTATTACCGGTTACCTATTATTGGATTAGTATAACATATTTCCACAGAATCCAAACAATAGATACTACGGCTTCACCGTTATGAGCTAGTTTATACTGGGCTCATTTTCACTTACCCAGCTCCATGTTATTTTCTTCTGTTACCAGAAGCATAGACTATATCTTCATCCAGAGTTTGTTAATCACTACTCTGGACGTCGGCGTATTATGGTGTTTGTGCTTATGCACATACTCACTGCCATTTCTGTACACCATCCGATCGTATAAACGATCAAGTCGTTACGGGGTCAATTTTGTAAAAACAAAATGACTTCCCACGGTATTGCCCAGAACTTGGGTTAACTTTTCTGGGTTTCACCGTTATAAGCCGATTTCCACTCTGATGTTTCCATCAGAGGACGCGATGTTTCACGTACCGCTTTAATTGGCGAACAGCCAACGTTTTACCCATGATTTCTCATGGCACAGACTATATCTTGAGGTGTGTAATTTCAACACACATCCCGACGTGTTATAGAAAGTTCTGCTTCCGTCTTGTTCCCTTTCTATCTCGTGCTCGATCGAGTCGAGCAAACGAAGTCGTTACGGGGTTATACGACAACTTGTATCTCATTGGTGGAATAATGAATGGATATACTAATTCACAAAAATGCTTAGCATCTTTGCTTGGTATATACAGTCGGTATCCATCTTGTATCCAATGAATACGTGAATCAAGAGAAAAATTTTCTTTCAAACATTTTCTTAACACCCCATGCTCTCGCTTTGTGAACGAAAGTGTATTAAGAAACAATCCATAACTATCATTTCTTCTACCGCCGTCATCCATAAACCATGTTGCAAGACTCAGGGACGAGGTCAGCAAAGATGCAATATTCTTTGGGATTGCCTTCCTACCATTTGCCAGATGAAATGTGCGTCGGTAATCTCTGAATACATCGTGCATCAGTGTCTTAAACCGCCACTGAACGTACTTTTTCTGATATCGATCGTCGCTGATTACAATTCGATGCGGAGTTGCTCCGACGAATCGCCTCAACTCATGATATTTCCAAAATACGTATTGTTTCTGCGCCTCACAGTGAACTACTTCCAAGCGCGCAGAACTTTTCATCGGCCGTAGGTGGCCATCACCAAGAATTGTGCCTATGATAATTGCATTTTCTCTTGATGAAATCATTGTTTGTCGTAAACTTCCCACGGTATTACCGTGTCATTATACCATACATTTCTCAAACATTATAATGACTTACGGCTTCACCGTTATAAGTCGATTAGGGCTTGATTCTGTTCTTACCCTTCCCACCTGCTTCAGCGGGGGGATGCGGTGAGCCGACATCGAGGTGCCGAACCGCTCCGTCGATATGAACTCTCAGGAGCGACTAGCCTGTTCACATAACTCCCATATTTCTATGAGTGCGGACTATATCTTCATCCCAATTATTGAGCTTCAAAATAATTGGGGTCGGCGTATTATGGTGTTTGTGCTTATGCACATACTCACTGCCATTTCTGCACACCATCACCTTGACTTGAACGAAGTCAGAGTAGTCTCTACAGGGTCAAGGGGCAATTTATATTCGAAACCTTTCACGACAAACGGGGAGATGAGCGCGAATAATTTTTTCGTCTCTCGAACGCCAAAGAATAAGCTTCTTTCAGCGCCTCGTTTTTTTACCTTGAATCGTGGATAAAGTGCAAAATTCCGCTTAAGACACAATAACAATCTCCGGACATCCGACTTACGGTATTTTGATAAATAGATATGAACGTTTTTATCTTTGCGATAAAAATATCCATCATCCATATACCATACCGCGAGCGACAAAGGATTGTTCAATAGATCTTCTACTATGCGTGGAATCACTTTCGTACCATGCCGGTAATAAAGTTTCTGCAATAGTCCAAATTCAGGTAATGTGACTGTTTGAAATCGAGCATAATGATAGCTCGATTGATACACAGTGTTAACGCGGGTCAAATAAACCGGTGTATGTGTTACGAATGCTCGTAACTGCTCATACTTCCATGTTGTATAGAACCCTTGCTTCGCGCTGTGTTCGATTCGTAATCGGGCATTTTCGCTGCCAGTTGATTGCAAGTAGCCGTCACCGAGCAGTGTTCCGATCACGAGATTTCGTTGCTTCTGTGTTAATTGCCTCCGACTTCCCACGGTGTTGCCGATTATCAATTAGTTTGATCAGTATAACATATTGCCATACAAAATCCAAACAATAATAATGACGGGTTCACCGTTTTTAGCCGAATACTTGTCCCGATATTACTATCGGAACGGGACAACATTTGTTATCCCCAGGGTAACTTTTATTTGGTGTCTTGGGCCCATTCTATTGAGCACCTTCGGTTCACTAAG
>MHXC01000033.1:17699-44752 GCA_001824325.1 Parcubacteria group bacterium RIFCSPHIGHO2_01_FULL_47_10b | reverse complement strand
TTTCGCAACTGCGCGACTTGTAGGTCTTGCAGTAAAGCCGGCTTATGCCTTTGCACTATCGCTACGATTTCCATCCGTAGCTAGCCGACCTTGAGACTTCTCCGTTACTCTTTAGGAGAAGAGCGCCCCACTCAAACTGCCAGGCTGCCACTGTTCCTGTTGTGCTTTTCACACGAACGAGGTTAGGACAACACAATCACAAGATGGGTATTTCATTGGCGACTCCAGTTCCACCAGAATGGAACCTTCAAAGTCTCCCCACTATGCTACGCATGCAAACATGAGGCCCAATAGCAGCTTACAGTGAAGCTCCTGGGGTCTTTCCGTCTAACTGCGAGTAGTCAGCATCTTCACTGACAATTGGATTTTCACCGAGCAGCTGGATGAGACAGTTTTCAAGTCGTTACGCCTTTCATGCGCGTCGGAACTTCGTGGTCTCTACTCCGCTGTTTCCAGCGGCACAGACTATATCTTCAGTATGTGTTGTTGTGCGTTTATCACTATTGCACATACTGGGCGGCGTATTGTAGCGATATACTCACTGCCATTTCTGTTCGCTACCTAACGATTACGTTAAGTCGTTACGGGGTCAATGTTACTGTGCGTAACACGACTTCCCACGGTATTACCGAGTCATTATACCATACATTTTCCAAACATCATAATAACTGACGGCTTCACCGTTATAAGCCACCTACGGGCTTGCCCCGACAGGCTTACCCGACACAAACTGTTACTTTCGTTCAGCAACTCGCTGAACTGACCTCATATAATGAGGCGGCCTAGCGCGAGCCAGACTCTGCATGTCGCCATGCAGTTCAGACTATATCACATTCCTTATTATATAAGGATCCTGGCGTGTAGTCGTTGAGGGGTTCTGATTCTTTAGATAGAAGACAGAACTTCCCTGCTGATTGTCCCCACTACTACCGTTTCCAGTAGTAGATACACGGGAGTTCCCAGCATATAGCCAAGTTTTCCGCTCATGGTTACCCATTGAGGGTCCCAGTCGGTTTCTAGGAATTTCGCTTAGATTTGTTACTACTTCAATGTTTGAAGTGGTAAGATTCGTTTCCGTCTTACTCTCTATGTCACCATAGAGCTCAGACCATATCTTCTCGTTCGATAGAACGAGTCCGGCGTGTGGTCGTTGAGGATTCTTCGATCACGTCTCCGATAAAATACTTTCTTTTTCTACCCTTACCTTTATTTAACTCCTCTCGTAATTCTAAAACTGTCTTCATCCCGTTGTGAGTTAAATGTTTCTTTTGGTAGACAAGGGAAGTAATCTTTTTGAAGATTAGAAAGTTCTTACGCTTATTTTCTGAAAGAATTTGATATCTGTCGAAAAATGGGACTACGTGGTTCTGTAGCGAGGGATAATCCCCCACTACAAAGTAGTGGACACCATCACTTCGACATTGTAGTCGCCCGCACTTCAAGTGCTGCTTAAATAATTTAAGCGTACTTACATCGCGTTGAGCAACATTGAATGCCAGAGATATCTGCCATTCATTTTTGTAATCACGTTTCTTTCTCAATGAAGCGGTAAAACTTCCTTCGCCATCTGCAAATCCAGCTAAATAATATCCGATTGATGATGGAATATTATCAAGCCATCGCAAATTCAGCGGAGATCGAAATCTTTCCTGCTGATTGTCCGGCGCACGCCCTAAAGCGTACACACTGGTTGTTTTTTCACGTAATGGTTTGGTCATATTGTATCATTCTACCATAGTTCCATACACTTTCCAAACACGTTGCGTAACACCAGATTCTCCGGAGTTTCCAGCATATAGCCAGATTTTACTAAGGCAGCAGTGCATTCCTGGGCACTTTTTACCTTAGAACGATTCACGTTTGTTACTATGCAACATACCTTCTGCGCCAAAAATTGCGCTGTCAGGCATGCTCGCACGGACTGGACATTTCTGTCAGTCTCCTTATGTCGCCATAAGGGTCGGACTATATCATCCCTTGCATAACGACGGTTATCGCAATTATTACAGAAGGGCTCGGCGTATAGTCTCTGAGGGGTCACAACACGTGCAACGCACACTATGCGCGCCTTCACGAAACCGTGACTTCCCTGCTGATTGTCCCCACCGGTATCGTTGCCAATACAGGATACGTGGGAGATCCCAGCATATAGCCAAGTTTTGTAACTACAATGTTGTTTATAGTTATCGCTGACGTTTACCGGGGCTTCGAACTCCAGCACACCATGATAAATCACAATGCACCGGCGTTTCTTAACCTTTCGGCACTGGTCAGGCGTCAGCCCCTATACATCCTCTTACGAGTTAGCAGGGACCTGTGTTTTTGATAAACAGTCGCTTGAAATCTTTAGCTGCGGCCCAGCACGTGCAAGCACGCACCAGGCAGGCCTTATCCCAAAGTTACGGCCGCTTTTTTGCCGAGTTCCTTATCCAGCTTTCACTCGTTCGCCTTGGTCTACTCGACCTGTCCACCTGTTTCGGTTTTGCGGTACGGTCACCTGTGTATTATGCTTAGAAGTTTTTCTAGGCCCATTGCTCATGTGCGTTTGCTCCTGCAAGCAGGAACGTCCCCGATGCACTCGGAGTCGTGCTCGAAGCACAGAAGCGCGGATTTTCCAACGCTTCCTCCCTATACACCGGACCTCAATCCGATAAGAGGCACACACTACTAACATGCGTCGCTCCTTCGCATACACAAGTGGTGCAGGAATATTAACCTGCTGTCCATCAGCTACCCCGTTCGGGTTCACCTTAGGACCGACTAACCCATGGATGATCGCCATTGCCATGGAAACCTTGGACTTTCGGCGGGGAAGGATTTTACTTCCCTTGTGGTTACTCGTACCAACATTCTCACTTCACATCGCTCGACCGGCCCTCGCGGGTCCGGCTTCAGCGCAATGCGAACGCTCTCCTACCGCGCATGTTATGCCGAAGCACAACACGCACCCATGCCTTCGGTACTATACTTAGCCCCGTTACATTTTCGGCGCAAAATCTCTTGGCTGGTGAGCTATTACGCACTCTTTAAAGGATGGCTGCTTCTAAGCCAACCTCCCAGATGTCGGAGAAATTCCACCTCCTTTCCCACTTAGTATAGATTTTGGGACCTTAAGCGATGGTCTGGCCTATTAACCTCACGACCACGGAGCTTAGCCCCCGTAGTCTAACTGCTGTGCATACACTTCCGGTATTCGGAGTTTGATAAACAAAAGTAGGCCATTGGCCACCTTCCGTTAGTCAGTGCTCTACCTCCGGAGTGATTCACACAACGCCAGCCGCAAAGCTGTTTCGGAGAGAACCAGCTATTCCCAGGCGCGATTGACTTTTCACCACTATCCACAAGTCATCCAATGATATTGCACGATCAACTGGTTCGGGCCTCCTGCTGGTGTTACCCAGCACTCACCCTGCTCATGGATGGATCGCCTGGCTTCGGGTCTTTAAAACATTCCTAGACGCACTATTCATACTCGGTTTCCCTACGCCTCCGCCGTTTTGTCACGGCTTAGACTTGGAATGCCCTAAAAGTCGTTGGCTCATTTTGCAAAAGGCACGCCGTCACCCAGAACGAATCTTGGGCTCCGACTTGTTGTAGGTATACAGTTTCACAGTCTATTTCACTCCCCTTCCGGGGTTCTTTTCACCTTTCCCTCACGGTACTTGTTCGCTATCGATGGCCAAACATATTTAGTCTTAGGAGACAGTACTCCCGCCTTCAAACCGTGCAGCTGGCACGGCCCTACTCTAGAACACAATCGAAGGTAGATTTTCAGTTTCGCCTACGGGGCTATTACCCTCTTTGGCACGCCCGTTCCAGGGGTCCTTCGGCTACCGAAAATACTTTTTCGACCCTCTTGATCCGTAATCAGACTATCCGTCGCCTCGCGATTGACGAATCAATCACTCGACACGACAGAAGTGCGATTACGTTTTTTGCGCCTCAACCCCAGTCGAAATAAATCGACTGGTTTAGACTTCTCCCGTTTCGCTCGCCGCTACTCAGGGAATACGCACACCATCCCGAAGGATGGATTATTGCTTTCTTTTCCTCTGGGTAATGAGATGTTTCACTTCCCCAGGTATGCTCCACGCGCACAGTTTCCCATACACGTGATACTGGAACATGACTTCCAGTGAGTTTCCTCATTCGGACATCGCCGGGTCGCAGGCCGCTCGACGCCTCGCCGACGCTTATCGCAGTCACGCCACGTCCTTCATCGCTGTTTGGTCTCAAGGGATCCTCTGTATACCCGCTACTACAGGAACCATAGAACGCCTAAGCTACTTACTAGCCATATTCTATGATTCTCGAGAATTTCGAGTTTTTAACCACAACGAGATCTTTGGTTTGATCTTTTGTTTTGATTGTTTTGATGCTGACAATCTCGATACACATATCGCACGCTCCTGTATAAAACACAAAGCGCGTCTGATATGTACGTATGCAATTGTCAACGTGCATGGAGTAAAGCTCTTATACTTTGACAGAGCTACAACCAAGCTAGGCGCATAAACATCACTCGAGTATACATATACTCGCACCCGATAATGAATGGGCGCTAACGAATGTTTTGCTCGCTGTATGGTTGTATTTATTAGTATACATGGGGGTTAGTGCGTGTCAAGGATCTCACCCCTTATCCACCACCCGCCACAAATACCACGTTGCCACCGTTCGATAGGGCTTCCATTTCTCCGCATGACGGAGCATGGTGCTCTTTGCCGGAAGCTTTTTATAGCCGTACACACGTCGCACGCCTTTTTGAATGCCCAGATCATCAACTGGAAAGACATCTGGCCTGCCAAGAGTGAATATCAAAAACATTTCCGCAGTCCAGCGGCCGATGCCGCGAACTTTGTCCACATGTTCCACTAAAGCATCATCGTCGAGCGCAGCCAGTGCTGACATCTTGAGCTTGCCCTTCAATACATGTCGCGCCAAGTCCTGTATTGCAAGCATCTTTGCATTTGAAATCCCGACCCCCCGAATGCGCATGTCTGGTGTATCGAGTAGCGCCTGCGCACCAGGCCACTTGCCGCCATACAAATCCTTTAACCGCCCCACAATAGTCGCCGCTGCCTTGCCGCTTAATTGCTGATACAAAATAGATTCCCCAAGTTCCTGAAACGGTTCGCCGTGTGTGGGCTCAAGCGTACAGGGACCGAGCTTCGCGATAGCGCGAGCGAGGATGGGGTCGGCGCTGGTGATGTGGCTTATTGCTTTGTTGTATTGCATAGATTCAGCCATTCATTTCTTAAACTCTCCCTGCATTAGCAAACTATTTTCGCTTTCAATCCTCTAAAGTGCTTGAAATGCTCGTCTATTGTCAGTAATACTGCGCCATATTCTATACATGTAGCAGCAATAATTGCATCGGTTATCGGGATTGTGATGCCCTTCGCGCGCAAACTTTTATTCAACCCGCCCGCACGAAAAAAAATGTCCCTGTTGTGTAGAAAGTAAGGCAAGCTCCCGATGGCGGCATCAATTAAATCTGTCTCCTTTCTTGATCTTACCCCTTGAAGTAACTCGGTCATAACTATTCCATCAATTCCGACGCTCGCATATTCATTAGCAAGCACCTTTTCAACAGCAAAAAATGCGGGAGAACTTCTTTTTCGAAAAAATGCAATCCATGCGGAGGTGTCAATGGAATAGAGTTTCATTTTGATTCATGTTTGAGTTCGATACGTTCCATTTCCTTCCAGTCTAAATCAAAAACAATCTTTCCCCGTAAGGCAAGTATTCGCTTTTTTGCTTGTCTTTCAAGCTCGCGTAGCGCTGCGGCTATGAAGAACTCTGAATATTTACCACGGGGAACTGCGTGCCTTACTTTAGCCAAAGCGGCTTCAGGAACACTAATCGTAATTTTTGTTTTTGTATTATCCATGGCTTCATTATTTACAAAATGTATGTACATTATATACATACAGAAGGCGTAAGTCAAATGTATGTATAATGTACGGAAATCTCATACCCTTGAATCACGATCAACTTCCTGATACGCTTGTATACATATAGTCACTTCCCTCTATGACCTCCACCATTTCCTCCCTCTCGTTCCATATTGGCAAGTCAGTCACCATTTCCGGCTGGCTATACAACAAGCGCTCGTCGGGGAAAATTGCGTTTCTTGAGTTGCGAGACGGGAGTGGGTTTGTACAAGGGATTGTGTATAAGCCGGACGTGGCGGAGACCGTGTGGCAGGCAGCAGAGCAAGTGACACAGGAGTCGTCGGTGATCGTCGCGGGCACGGTTGCGGCGCACCCCAAACGCCCTGGCGAGTTCGAGCTGCATATCACCGAACTCACGATCGTACAGCTCGCCCCGGAATATCCGCTGGGCAAAAAAGAGCACGGGCCTGATTTTTTGCTCGATAATCGACACTTATGGCTGCGCAGCAAAAAGCAATGGGCGATTCAGCGGGTTCGTGACGTGGCGATCCAGGCGATTTATGAATTCTTTCACTCTCGCGGGTTTATCAAAATCGACACACCAATACTGACGCCCGACGCGTGCGAAGGCGCAACAACATTGTTCGAGCTCGAATATTTTGATCAGGGAAAAGTATTTTTGTCGCAGTCAGGCCAGTTGTATCTTGAGGCAGCCATTATGTCTGTTGGCAAGGCATTTGACTTTGGGCCTACGTTCCGCGCTGAAAAAAGCAAAACAAAACGGCACTTGACTGAGTTTTGGATGATGGATGCTGAAGCCGCGTTTGTGGAGCATGAGGAAAATATGCGCATCCAAGAAGAGCTCATAATCGCGGTAGTTCGAACAGCGCTTGAGCGATGCGCAGTGGAATTGGCGATTTTGGAGCGTACCCTCGCGCCACTCCAGCACATTGCTTCGCTCCAAAACAAAAAAGCGCCATTCACTCGGCTGTCGTATGCCGATGCCATCAAGCAGCTTCACTCACTCGGCAGCGATATCAAGGATGGCGAGGACCTCGGAAACGACGACGAATCATTATTGACTACAGACTCGCCAGCACCAATCTTTATCGAACGCTGGCCGCGGGCTATCAAGCCATTCTACATGAAACGCGATCCGAAAAATCCCGAATTGGTGTTAAATAACGACCTCATTGGCATTGAAGGCGCGGGCGAACTTATCGGCGGATCGCAACGTGAAGATGATTATGAAACGCTGCAGGCAGCCATCGAGCTCGAAGGACGACCGGACCAGAATATCAGTGGTATCTCGATCTGCGCCGCTTTGGCAGCGTGCCTCACAGCGGCTTTGGACTAGGCCTTGAGCGGACCGTTGCCTGGATCTGTGGCGTGCAACATGTGCGCGAAACCATCCCGTTTCCACGGTTGATTAATCGGATGAGACCGTAAACGTAAATCCAACTATCAGGTAGTTACTGTCTCTACGTGCTGCTTTACAGCAAAATGCGCCAAGTCGCAGTCGAATGTCACCAGTGTAGGGATCATCATCGTTTGCAACACAGCAAGAATTGAACAATCGACGAACCCCACATCCTTTTTCGAAGTCGCACGAAAAATATCCCATGCACGTAGATACAATTCTTCTTCGATATGTACTATTTCAAGCATCGGGTTTGCGACCAATAATTCTCCTGCGGCAATAGCAATTTTTCTGCCAGCACGCATGGAGAGAACCGTCACTGTTTCAGCTATAACGTCGCTTGAGGTCACGAGGTCCGCGCGCTCATGTTTCAATCGTCGGGCAATAGCCCTCGATTTCTTATGCAGGGTATCGTTTGGACTGCATAATGCAATCCAAAAATTGGAGTCAATAAAAACTTGCATAATTGATCTTACGGCCGTTTATACAGATAGTCGTCCATACGGGATGCCAAATCCCTCGGAGTGTCCTTGCGGGCCAAAGCGCCAATGCGCTGAAATGCATCAAACATTATCCCTATACCGCCCGATTCAGGACTGCGCGTTTGTTCTAAGTTGCCAGTCAGTATCGAGCGAATAACATCAGAAACAGTCGCCCTTTTACTTCTTGCTAAACGACGTAATTGATTCAGTTGACTCTTTTGCAAATAAATTTGTGTGCGAACCATGATAGCGTAAGTATACACCGAGGTGTATATAGCGTCAATGGCTTTTTAAGATATGAATAGTCTTCTAGGCGCTCCGCGGCTACGGCAACATCCGCACCACATCCTTCAGACTTTCATGTGCGGGTACATAGTCCGGCGGCAAAAATTCTTCTTTTGTCACCCAGCGATAATCTAAAATATCTTCGTCGCTCATTTGGTCTGTGTGATGGATTTCGCCGCCTTGATACGAACAGAGATATGTCGTATATATGTTTTGTTGCCCCGGAGTTGTGCTGTCGCTCGACATATTCCACCACAGGCCGATAATCATCTCGATAGTGACTACGAGTCCTACCTCTTCCCGAACTTCCCGAACGAGTGTTTCCACCGGAATTTCTCCAATTTCGATTCTCCCACCTGGTAGCGTCCACTTTGGAATGCCATTGATTCGCTCTTGGATAACTAAGAACTTCCCCTCGTTATTTTGTATGATCGCTTTAATTCCGGCTGTTGCGTATTTTTTCATAGACCTTGAAGAATTATTACAGGCTGCGGATGAAGATATTTATTTGCGCCTATATAGTGCACATCAGTGTAATCGCATGGCTTACCGTTATAACGGGTAACGACGCAGCCCGATTCTGCTATTAGTAATTTTGAAGCCGCGTGGTCCCATATTTTTTTCTCAACCGGCGTTGTTATAATCCAGTCACGACTGCCGGCAACAATAAGCAATGTAGGCACGATCATACAGTTTAGGCTGGTCATCCAGATCGCTGATTCCTGAGGTATTTTAGTAAATCGGGAAAGTATGTCGACTTTAAGCTGTCTGGAACTCACATCGAAATATCCAAAACTCTTCGAAAGATCTCGCGCATCAGAACAATGCGTTCGTTCGCCATTACGATATGCGCCTTTATCCTTTTCTGCATATAGGTAGTCCTTCCACATCGGAATATATATCGCCCCATAACGCGTCTCACCCTTTTCCACCAGCGCCATCATTACTCCCCAAAAAGGCGTCTTGGTTGCGAAATTTCGTGTTCCATCGAGTGGATCAATAATCCACAACGATTCGGCGCCCGCATTGTCCTCGCCGCTTTCCTCGGAAATAATGCCGTGATGAGGAAATTCGCGCTTGATTGCGTCGAGGATAATTTTTTCACTACGGAGATCTGCCTCGGTCACAACGTCAGCTGCATTTGCTTTGGTATATTTCACTCCGACTTCGCCATAGAGCTCAAGCGCTGCATCGCCAGCTTTCTTTATGGTTCGTTCGATGAATTGTTTTATGTCTCCGTGCTTCATGGTCGTCCATTTAATAAAGTTTATGATTTCTTCGACAAGTACTCGATAATATCAGGGTCGCTGTACGAAGTAATAATATGCTTTATAGGGGCGTCAGCGGTGACTACCATACACCGCTATGATACTCCGCGATTACTCACAGTGCAACCAGTTGCATGTAGGTGCATTATAGGTATAATGCGCAGTATGACAGCCAACGATGACCATGTAGTGCTCGTTAATGAGCGCAATGAAGTACTCGGTACTGCCCCGAAAGCAACAGTGCATACGGCTAATACGCCGCTACATCGGGGCTTTTCGGTATTTTTGTTTAATGACAAGGGCGAGCTCTTATTGCAACAACGGAGTCTGACGAAAAAAACGTGGCCGGGAGTGTGGTCGAATAGTTGTTGTGGGCATCCAAGGTTAGGAGAAGAAATAGAAGATGCGGCGCGACGACGGGTTATGGAGGAGTTAGGGTTATCGAATATCAAGCTAATCGAGGTGCTCCCCGATTACCGTTATCGCTATCAACACAACGGCGTTGTGGAATATGAATTATGCCCGGTGTTTGTAGGAATAACCAAACAACATCCTCGGTTAAATAAAAAAGAGGTTAGTGCAATGAAATGGGTTGCATGGACTCAGTTTGTCAGCTCCACAATAATCAATTCTCCTGAATACTCTCACTGGGCTCTTGAAATTTCACAGTTATTAGCACAGAATAAGGCATTTGAAATGTGGTTTAACAAAAATACAACAAAAAAATAAGGGGGTTCATTTGAAAATCTTTATTGCGAAGTATCGAGGTGCGTGTCTTGGAATTCAAGAATATGCGTTCGAGCCCATTCAACGTCTCACTGAACTAAAGAAGCGGTTTCCGTGGCTACATTTCTTTTGTTACCCGCCAGCGCACAATAGAAATGTGGTACGGATGGCGGAAATGGCTGGGATATCCCTCGTAAAGTCGATCGCAGACATTCCGCCGGAATTTGACGGACAAGCGATGTACATCCAAAGCGCCCATGGCGGTTCATCCTCTAATCGATCCCTTGCCGGCCAGAGAGGCATAATATTCGGAGACATGACATGCCCTCTGGTCGTCCGAAACCATCGTTTAATCGCAAGCTATATCAAACGAGGAGATGATCGCCTTGCAGTTGTAATCGGTCATGCTGGACACCAAGAAATGATCGGGTGCCTCGAACCAGAAGCTATTTCCAGTTTACAACAGCGCCAGATTATTTTACTCGACCCCCGCTCGAAGCCAATGCTTTCAGGGGAAGACATTCGACGAGTTCGAAGTGCGGCTGAGGTGGTTGTCGTCACACAGACAACACTCGCGAAATCTGAAACAGAGGAAGCAGTTGCATTTCTAAAGCCACTCCTACCAAAACGTTTCATCGATGGCATCGGTAGATGTGGTGCGACAACATCGCGTCAAGAGGCTTTAATAGACTTGATCGATCGTTGCGGTGTCGATACCGTTCTCGTCGTAGGTGATATTCAGTTTTTCAAAAGCTCCAATACGACACGGTTAGTCGAAATCGCTCAGCAACGTGGAGTCAAAACACGCTGCACGATTGACACCGACAGTGTCGACCCATCGTGGTTCGTCGATACCAAAATCCTCGGGATAACGGCTGGAGCATCAGTTCTTCCGAAGGATTTCGATGCGGTGATAGAACTAGTTCAAAGTTTGACAAGTGGAGAGCTTGTCCAGCATGAGTTCTCTGCGACAACTGAACAAATGAGTACCAAGGCCCGCGACGCTGAATTCGAGCGTATCGAATTTGAACTCGAACAGAGAGTATTGGCACATTCGAAAAAATAAAACACTCCTAGGGGGTGATCGAACTAAACTGAGTATTCACACAGTCCAACGTGAGTGCTCAGTTTTTCGTTATCTTTGTGCCGATGTTTTTGCCTTGTAACACCTGCAACAAATTCCCTGCCATAGCTCCATTAAATATAACGGTTTCGCAACCATCCAACGTTACTAGTTTGTTCAGTTTCCCAAAAATCCCACCTGTCACATCTGTTTCATGACTTTGAAGAGAGTGATTCTTTACGCGATGTCGAATGTCAGCTCGGGAAAGGTGAGAAATATGTGCTTCATTTTGTCCGGGCGGAAAGTGATCGAGTACGCCATTGACATCCGTTGCAAACAACAAACGCTCAATCCGAAATTTTTTGACTAGATATGAGCCAATTTCATCAGCTGAAATGATATATGGCCTATTGAGTTCGTCGAGTAAAATATCGCCACCGAAAAATGGAATTTTCCCGAGAGAAAGCGCTTGTTCGATCAAACCTCGTTTTGTAAGGTGAATCAGATCGTTTCTATATTCAAATAGCTCTGGAGTACGGAGTGGCTCGATTGGACAACCAGTCTTCAGTAAAACTGACGTTGCTTCGTCAGTAAGCCTATCCATTAATGCTCTTGTCTCCTGATATCCTTTCTGTTGTTGGAGCGACAACACTGTTCTTTCATACAATTTATACTTATACACAATAGGATGCCCGTAACTGCCAGCTCCTCGCAGTAAGATTACTTGTGTATCGCTGTTTTCGTGTAAAAAAAATGCCAACTCCGATCCGAGCTGGGATATAATATCAGGACGCAGTGTCGGCTTAGCTGAACGCTTCTTTGTAATGATGCTTCCTCCAAACTTGATGATAACTGTTGTCGAGTGTGTCATTGTGGAGTGCATTATACAAACCTCCCGATATCTTGCAACTGTTCAATGACGATTTGTGGGAATTCTGCGTTGCCGATAAGCGCTTGTTGTTCGGGGTGGTTGCCGTAGACGAGTACGCCGATTGCTGATGGCGCATAATGCCGAAATGCTTCGAGGACTTCGACGTAGTCGTCTATTACAACCGGGACAACGGGCTGATGGGTGCCAGTGTCTGCGAGGCACGCCCCAATAACATCAGTTTTTTGTTTGGCGATACAAATAGCTGCTGCGCCCACAACACCATCGTCGATCAATGGCTGTACTTTTGCGCCTTGCAAGTCCGTGAATCCTTGGGTGAAAATCGTTATGCCGCCTATTTTGTGAAGCATTTTTAGTGTCTCAATAACACGCGGGAGGTAAAACTGACGGTAATCAATATCAAAAAAAATCGACCGCACGTGTTGCACATCGGCCGGATCAGCGTGCTCGATGAAAAACTGATCTACCAGCGACTCATAGGTCCCCTGCCATGATGCCTTGTGCGCATCGTAAAACTCTTTGAACCGTTCCAGTGTCTCGGCGCCGAGCCGTTTCGTGAAACGCTCGTTCCATCCATCTCGCATCTTCGGAAAATCAATCAGGACCCGATCAACGTCGACAAAAAAATGCGGTTTTGGCTTATGAGGAATTTTGAATGCTGAGTTCATAGTATATGTTGATAACAAACCGCCCAACCGAATTATTGTCGCACCCTCCGTAAAATACGCGCCTGCCACAACGCGGCAATGGTTTGTACCGTACCCATCACAATAAACAACGTCGTAAATGAAAATGTTCCAACAATATATCCACCGATCAGAATTGCGATACCTGTGAGCATAAATGCCTCGCCCTCGGCCAGGCCCCAAATATAGCTACGCATTCGCTTACTCTGGTAATGCGAGTACAGCGAATCCCATGTCGGCGTTGCCAACGCTCCCGCGACACCCAACCCAATCTGGATTAAGAACAAATGCGTAGGGGTCGAGATAAGCAAATAACAAAATGTCAGCACTGCATTCAATATATAGCCAGTTACCAAAAGTCGCTTCTGGCGCAGCGCTGTGGTTGTGGTTTTTCCAATGATAACCATAAGCACACCGGTGACCATTAAGTACGTTGCCCACGCCCACGCGATATCAAAGACGTTCCCGCCGATACGTTCCGTGAATACCGCAAACAGGGGGCCGAACATCCCTTCCCCAAAATACCAAAGATTCGCTCCGTGTAGGAGTATGCGTGTTTCTGTTCTCATTCGTTTTTGGTGTCGTGTCTGGTTACTATTTTGCCTTTTGGTTCCACGTTTTCGTATAGTATTGCGCCGGGTCCAATCGCTGCTTCTGAACCAATCACCACGCCGGGCATCGTTCCCGATTTAATGCCCACGCTGACACCATGCCCCATTATAACACCAAGCTTGCGTCTGCCCGAGTCGATGCGTTCGGCTTTGACGGTGACTTGTACATGTGCTTTATCGAACCGCGCATTGGCTGAATGAAAATCGGTGCCGATCCAACAATCGCGGCCGATTACGCTGTCGCCAATATAGCCGCTGTGTGCTTGTGAACGCTCCATCATGAGCGAACGGGCGAGTTCTAAGTGCGCGCCAATTTTCGTACCCTCTTCTATAGATGATTCGCGGACTACACAGTGGTTGCCAACAGTTGCATTGCGGCCAATATACGCGGGACCGCGAATTACAGAATGTTCAAAAACTCGTGCGCCAGATTCGATGACAATAGGCCCGTCTGACTCATCAATGACAACGCTCTTATGTACCGTAGCGTCTCTCGCGATTGAACCTTTTTGCATGCACAGAAGCGCTTGGGTCATCGTGAGCAAATCCCATGCGAATTTTAGTGGATATGTTTCTTTTTGTGTGAGAATGACCCGCACGTTGTGCGTTTTCATATAGGTGTTTAGCGCTGCCTCGAACTGGTATTGTTCTATGGGTGTGGCTTCAAGCGTCTCGAGAAAATCAGCAGAGAGATACCACAATCCCACCACTTTAATATCCGAGGGCTCGCTGCCTTTCGCCGGTTTTTCAATAATTTCGACAGCGCGTTCGTTTTCGAGTCGGAAAATGCCGTATCGCCATGGCTCCTTCGTTTTTCGCCCAAGGAGCACTGCGTCGATGCCAGCGCCCTTGGCGTCTAGTAATGGTTTTATAAATTCTGAAGCGCGAATATGAGAGGGGTTGAACACGATAAAATCTCGTGGCTCGGCGCTTTTTGCGCCTGACTCGCTTCCCTGCAGTAACGCCTTTGCAGCTACGATTGCATTTCCCTGACCAAGCGGCTCGTCTTGAACTGCATATCGAATTTTCGCACCGAATGCCGAGCCATCGCCCAGATGCTGTTTGATATCAGCATTGGTCTTGTTAATCACGATCACGATATCGGCGAGCCCTGCTTCAGCGATTTGTCGTACCACGTGCGCCAAAATCGGCGTACCACACACCGTAAGCATTGACTTATGATGCCCGAGATAGCTATACGGCTCGAACCGGCTCGATTCGCCGGCTGCGAGGATTAGTGCGATGGGTTTCATGAAAACCGAAGTATGTTAATCATAAATCGCATGCGTACCAATCGCTGAAAAATATGCAACATGCTGACCCTTCTCGTCCGCAATAATGAAGATAACGCGGTACCGAAAATCGATCCAAAACGCTTGGCGCCCACTAAGTGTACCAGATAAATGATGCGTCCGAAGTCGCGAATCATATGGGTTGTCTTCAAAAATACGAATTCTTGCAAAACATTTTTGCTGAATGCGATTCGGGAGTTTCTGCAGTTGCTTCTCAAATTTTCGCGCATATTTAATCCTCATCGTGGACGAGCAATTCTTCGGGAGAGCTTACCTCGCGATAGCGTCCTGCAGCAATATCGCGCTCCCCTTCCATTACATCTCTATATAATTTTTCCTCGTCCCATAACCGAACTAAGTACCTGAAGAATTCGCTCTTACTGGCAAATCCGCCTTCTTTCACTGCTTCGTTGACTTGTTTGGCCATTGCACGAGGCAACGATATATTAATGATGTTTCGCATAGATGGATGCAAGGATCATTATGTTTTCAGTGTAACAATTTGTATTACAGTAGTCAAATTATTCGTACGAGTGGTGCACCATGAGCGTACGTCCGTCGCGCTGCACAAAAACGATAGTGGTCAAATGGGGAGATCCGTGTTTTGAGTTGCTCATGGTAGTCATTGCGTTTATTATAATCACGCGCTATAAGCTCTTTACAAGCTCCTTGGCTTTTCACCTCTATACTCGATCTCTTCCTCGGATTGCCGTCGGCTGACTGGCGGGTTTAAGCGTTCTTCTTGGATATGAGCCGCTAATCCAGGCACGCGGGAGATAATGAAAAATGCATTCGCAGTGTCGGCGCCGAACCCAAGCTCTAGAATCCCGGCAGCAAGTGCGCCGTCGATATTGAATACTAACTTTTTACCCAGCTGTGTTTCGAGTTCGCGCTCGATCGCTTCGGCGAGCTCAAAATAGCGGCCATAAAATCCAAGCTTCTTCGCTTGTGCGATAATGGTTTCGGTGCGCGGATCAGCATCTGTGTATAGTTTGTGTCCGTAGCCAGCGATACGCTTCTTGCTTTCTTTGTGACTCGTAACGATTGCGGCTGCTGTTTGTTGAACGGCATTTGTATCGCCTACTGGAACAGTTGCTCCCCCGTCTTGTAATACTCGCGCGCACGCCTCTACAGCGCCGCCGGTAAATTCCCCGATCCCCAATACACCAGCTGCAATAGCCGCGGCCGTACTACCACCAGCAGAAGCGGTATTGCGAGCGTTTTGTGTATATATAGGTGCAGCACCATGATCAATGGCCGCAATAAGTAATACGTCCAGAAACGGACGCGCTTTCGCCGACGGTAATTGGCCGTTCAACACCAAATATATGGCATCGGTGAATGACACTTTCTCCATGAGATCGGTAATTTTGTATCCTCTCACGTATGGAAGCTCGTCAAATTGACCGGTGATGGCTGTAGTGATTTTCATGATATGTTTTGTTTAATCTCTCATTTTGTGCTCCGCGCCGCTATCCCAAATTGCAAAAAGTATTCGTCTAAATCAGAACAGGTTGTTGTATACGCAGTCTCACCAAGCCACTGCGCAGCAACAACATCCCGAATACGTGCAATCTCCTTAAAACGACCACGCCAGCGTCTGTCAGCCAATGTTAAATCAATTAATTCCAAGGCTCGTTCGAGCGATCGGCGGGATTGATCAGGATCGCGTGCAGCCCAGTTCGCACCACGTCCGACCTCGCTCCCAATATTGGCCATCTGCTCAACGAGCGACAGTTTGCCCCACCCTCCTTGTGCCAAGGACGCATGTTGCATGATTATTGAATTAAATCCGCCACAATCGCCCGAATCTTATTTTGAATTTCCATATTTTCGACGCCGCGCGATCTATTATTATCAGAAGGACGAATATTTATCATCGAATCGAACTCAATAAAATCCGTAACATTTTTCTGCAGGTGCAAGTTGATTCCCCAGAGGTTCATCTGCTTTGAGCCTTTGTCCAACAGTTTCGCCTCCTCATCTGCATGTAAATCTCCCCCAACAGCCATAATGCCATTCTCAATATCAACAACTGCTTTCATAAAATCACCAAATCCTTCTGCGGTCATGCTCTGCAATTCCTTGCGGGTAATTGGCCTTATGATTATGTGGATCATGCGCGTTCCTTCTTTTTAACACCGAGTAACCGCTTCAGTGCCTTGGGAATATCATACGGCGCGTCCACAACTGTGGCCCCTGCATCGCGTAACGCCTCCACCTTACTCTCCACAGTACCACGGCCGCCCTCGATAATCGCACCCGCGTGGCCGAGCTGCTGGCCTTTGGGCAAATACGTTTCGGCAAATGTTCCTGCGATAAACGCCACAAATGGCTTTGTGAATCCTCCTTGCTTGATAAGTACAGCTGCCTGCTCTTCATAGGAGCCCCCGAGTTCTCCATAAATCACCACTGCGTCGGTTGCACGGTCCTTTTCAAACAATCGCAGTAAATCTGCAAAATCGCTGCACACAATCATGTCACCGCCGATTGACAAGGCCGTTGTTACGCTATATCCAGCGTTCTTAAGAATAAGTCCTAGTTCGAGCGTCATGCCGCCTGATTTTGAAATAACACCGATAGTACCAGCATGTCCCGCGGTCTTTAACTTCTGGTTCTTCGGACGTCTCGTCGCTGCAACAAATATTTCGTCTGGCGTCGGCCCCCCGATCGGCCCCACCTTTGCCTTTCCAACCGAAATCACGCCCACCGACGAAGGCCCAATAATCGTAACTCCGCGCAGCCGCGCGTGCGCTAACATCTCTGCGGTATCCAGCGCCGGTACGCCTTCGCTTAATATAACAATTAATTTTAGACCCGCTGCCATCGCCTCCAAGGCAGCATCCTTCACAAATGGTGGCGGCACACAAATAAGTGACACGTTCATATCCGGATATGCGCGCATTGCTTCGGCAACCGTGTCATGTACGCCAACACCATCGACTGTCTGCCCGCCCTTGCCCGGTGTCACGCCGGCGACAACGCGAGTTCCATATGCCAACATCTCTGTACATGCTGAAGTACCCTGTTTTCCAGTAATACCTTGAATGACGACGACTGAATTGTTGTCTAGTAATATCGACATGCAAACTACTCATCTAGTAATTTTCTGAGCTCCTGCTAGGATTGCGATAAATATAGTGAGACCCAGTTGTTCGACGAAGCACAAAACCCAACTGATCAAGCACGTGAATAATTTGCTTGGACTTGTAGCTGCTCATTTACAACAAATCAACAATACACTTCAGAAATTACTACGCCCGGTCGCTCGATAGGCACTGCTTCCTCATCAGCTTTTAATACGGCAATGTAGCCATCGATTGCATCTCGAACCATCATCTGTGCTTCTTCAAATGTTTCCCCTTGTGTTACACAGCCAGGGAGCGAGGGAACATAGACAACATAGCCACCTTCCAACGCGGGCTCAAAAACAGCTGTGTACTTCCGAATGTCTTTTCTTGTCGATTTCTTCATATATTTTAAAACCAAATATTAACTCGGTAAAACTATTGTACTAACTCCGCCAACTTTTTACCAGACTCGGTGATTGGGGTATTGCGGTCAAAAAAATGAATATTGAAACCGTCCTTTGCTGCGTGCTCTTTGAGCCACGCAAATGCTTCTTTGTCCCGCGGGCCGCCGCGACGAATGACAATCGGATAGGTGGGCTTGGGAGTGACTTCTAGTAACCCCGTATAAAATCCATTCACCATAGTTTCATACACATCAGTGAGATTCGCGGTGCCGCCGAAGTGCCAGAGTCCGCGTAAACCGGGTTTTGAAAGCACGATCTTCGTAAGCGCTTTTACCTTTTCCGCGGGTGGATTACCCGAGTATTCGGTGTAATTCGCAGGGTGCAAGCCATGCGCTAACAATACGTCCATGCCAGACAACAGTCCTCCCCCTCCGATACCTAAAATCGCGATATCGCCGTCAAGATCAAAGTAGACCGAGCCAGCAACGCCTCGCGTGTCCTCGCGGTCAATGGCCTTTGCAGCTCGCTCTCGCTCATTTTCTTCGCGTCCGAAAACTTTGCGCGGCGGGAATGTCACATCTTTGTGCCGCCACAGCGCGGTGTCGTCCAAAATCACTTTTGCATCATCTGCTAACAATTCACCGTCATTAGTGCTGTGCAACGGATTGATCTCGACAAGAGTACAATCATAACGCTTGAAAAGTTGCCATAATTTTCCAAAAATGCTGCTCGCCGCAAGCGCTGTCTCTCTGTCAAACCCAGCCATAAACAACGTTTCGCGCGCCAGAAACGGCGAATAGCCAATCGACAGATCGACGGCCACGCGCGCAACATTCCCCGCGCTCTCGATATCAATGCCGTCTTCACGCGATGCCATAAGTACAGGGACTCGTAGCGTCGTATCGTATGCGATGCCAATGTAATATTCGCCACTGTGTTGCACGAGCTCCTCGATGAGCACCGTTTCAACAACCTCGCCGTGAATAGTTGCGCCTAGTTGCGCCGTAACCGCCTGCTTGGTTTCCCCTAGTCCATGACACAGCTTAATACCGCCGGCCTTGCCGCGCCCGCCAGTCAATACCTGCGCTTTCACTGCAGTTGATTCGAATGATAACAAAAGTCCGTCGAGTTCGCTCGCATTCTTTACTGCCACGCCTCGAGGAACAGAAATTCCACAGGCCTTAAATAATACCTTTCCTTCGTGTTCGTAGAGTTTCATATTTACTCTATCGGTCGCGATATTATAGGAACAGGGCCTTTGGATACATCGTTATATATCTCCACTTCGCGTGTAAAGCACTGACGCCCGGCGTCATGGCTCCAATCATACCCGTAATTGCTATAACTCATCTTACCACTATCCTTCGTATCGAATGTTCCGCATATTTCATATTTTGTTTTTTGCTCTGGGATCAAGGAATATTCGTACGGTTGCTGCGTTTTTGGATCAGAAAAATTATCTTCACCACACGGAACGTTGCGCTCCTTGGATATAGTCCGAATCTCATCGAGCGAGGCTGGTAATTTCCCATCCTGGTTGTATAGGGTAGTCGCGCACGACGCAATGCTGCTCAAATCATTGATTCGCTGTTCGTCAATTCGCGTTAAGCGCTGTTGAGCCGGCGATCCGATCTGCATCCAGCCGAAAATAATACCAACGACCACCAAAACCGTAAATACAGAGCTAAACAGATTTTGCAACTGTTTATCAGTTGTTTTACTCAAAACGTCATGCAGATAATAGCCAAAAATGCCGCCCGCAATAATGATGATTGCCACTGCCTTTATCACGAATCGCACTACAAACGCGCCGCCGATGACTTGCGTCAAGATACCAATGCCAGCGCCAACCAAAAACCCAATAGAAATCAACAGCGTAATATAAGTAAGCCATTTTCGAATACCGGATTCAGCGAGCGCCTGATCAGCAGCCACTTCTCGCTGCAACTTGCGATTCATGATGTAGAAAATCGGATACACAATAATCAAAAATGCAATGCCGCTGATAAACAGCGCGTCACTCCGACTGTAATAGTATGGCTGGTCGATGATGTCTGGAATCAATCGATTAATAATACCCGCGGTCACACCCCATAGACTGACTGCTGATACATACAATGACACAAAGGTCAAAAGATACATGAAAAAATCGCGTGCATGGGAACGCTTGCGAGGGGCTGTTGCATTCGATGCTGGGGACATAGAAGTGTGTATTAAGAAATTAATGTTTCAATTCATGACACGTACAATTGCATTGTAGCACGCCTACTGTAGAAGCACACTATTACTACGGTTCGAGCACGCCTTCAGCGCTTTCGTTCACGGTAATGCGTAACGAGTCTACGGCCTCAAACTGTTCGTTCAGTGTTTTTTCGAGTTGTGCTCGGAGCGCCTGGACATGACACGATCCGCCTCCCATTTTGAACGCGTCGTTGAAATCGAGGCGAAGTTCGCCCTTCTCATCTATGTTGGCCGATTGTACTTTCGTACCTTTGGGGATTTCAGTGCGAAAACCCTGGGCGTATTCCTCTGTAGTCGGCCCCTCAAGGAGCATGGTGAGCGCCTTAAACGGCGTGAATTGCAATTGAACGATAAGTCGTTTGACTGGCTCGAGTCCGCTACAGTCATAATCATTGACCGCGCTTGATCCTGTCACGCCGTTCCGCGCGTAATATAGATTGAGCCAGACGGGATCAGCAGTAAAGCGAATCGGGTAGCGCAATCGCTCGATCACTGTTTCAGCTGAATCAGTCGCGCTTTCAGTGCTTGTCGCTGCAATCAACGCATACTCAATAAAACCATCCTTTGTTGAGGATAACTCGAATGGCACGCGCGCATCAAACGCGCCATATGCAAGCGGGTCGCTACTTGCCTGTTCGCTCGGATGAAACCGCTTTGAGCCGAGTAGTTTTCCGTTGGCATCTTGAATATATACTTCAAGCGACGCACTTTGTGGTCGCGCCTCCCCGCGCACTCGCGCAGGAATTGGCACCTGGTCCAGCTCAAGATCAACAGGCTCAACAATGCGGATATGTTGCTCGGGGGACACCATCACTGAACCGCCTTTTTGTGGCGCCTCTCCGCTACTATCACCAGTGCGATTCATCCACCAAAATCCGCCTGCTGCAATAACAATTATAACAGCGACTCCTATACCAATCGCCTTGGTATTATAATGCTTGTTGTGCGAAAAAGTTGCATTTTCCATAATACAAAAATAGTAGCACGGCGAATAAGAGATTCAAGCCCTCACATACTCACACAACGACCCAAACACTTCATCAGCAACTCCCACAAAATCCTCTCGCTTATTATATCGCTCATCCACAATTGCCGCGCAGTACATACCTGCTGCTTTCGCTGCCTGCACGCCGAATACAGAGTCTTCGAACACAAGGCATTCGCTCGGCGCGACTCCCAGCCGCTTGGCTGTTTCAATAAAAATATCAGGCGCGGGTTTCCCGCGAGCGACTTCGGGTCCAGTCACGGTAATCAAAAAAACGTCACGAAAGAATTGCTGGTGCTCAAGGAATGCATCAAGTAATTCGCGTCTTGAACTGGTAGCAACGGCGAGTTTTAATCCTTGGGAGTGGGCACTGATCACCGCGTCTTTCGCGCACGGCATAAGTTCAATGCCATCTCGGTACACTTCGATTATTGCCTCGTGCTGTTGCCGCGCGAACTCCTCTGGGGTCAAAGATATTTTGTGGAATTGTACAATCGTACGCGCCGACTCAATAGCCGGCATCCCAAATGTATTCACCAGCTTCTTACCGTCCCCGAACTTCGCAACCAACGCACTATTAAGGCGCACCCACGCGCCCTCGGAATCAACCAGGGTGCCATCCATGTCGAAGATGATGGCGTTGAATGAATTGAGCACTTTAGAAGTATAGGCTAATTAGTTCAATATTTCTGTTTTGCCCTCCGTATCACAAACTCCCCTTTCGGCTTTTTCGCGCTTAGATTTTTCATAATTTTCATCGCAACAACCCGCGGGTCGAGATAGTCTGTATAGTCCTGGGGCCGCTGCTCATCGAATAGCTTTGTTTGCATGCCTTCGGGGTAGATGTTGTATACAACGATGCCATCGTCTGCCACTTCTAACGCAAGCGACTTGCAAAATCCCATTGCTGCGCATTTACTCGCGCAGTATCCCGATGATCCCGGGCGGCCGATCAATGCGCTTGTTGATAAAATATTGATAATAATGCCAGTGCGCACCGGCTTCATCACGGCCAGCGCAGCCCGAGCGCCATGAATAATACCAAATAGGTTCACCTCCACCATGCGATGCACGCGGTCCAGCGACATCTGCTCAATAGGGCAATGCGGCATCCACAGCCCCGCGTTATTTACCCACAGATCAAGCGAACCGAATGTGCGCTTCGTAAACGCAGCTAGTTCAAACATCGCCTGCTCGTTTGTGACATCAGCGATATATGCTTGTGCGCCGAGCTCCGCCGCCACACGGTGCAGCTCGTCATGCGCGATATCGCTCATAACGACCCGTGCGCCCTGACGCACGAACTCGCGCGCCAACTCCAACCCGAGTCCGCGGCTGGCACCGGTAATAACGGCAACTTTGCCGGCAAGTTGCTGGGTTTTACGTGCCTTCTGTGGCCTTTCTGATTTATTGGGCCATTGCGTTGCCATAATCGACAAATAAGCGCAGTTAAATATGGTCAATATCTTTGCGTGGCGGGGCTGTCTTGATAATTTCGAATGCCTCTTCCGCAGTATCCACAAGTGTGTAGATTGCCTGATCGTCTGTATCAATCATTTGATGGTGCCCGAGCACCTCGTTATTGATCCACACAAGTAATGGCGTCCAATACTCTTTGCCCACCACGATGACCGGAATACGCTCGATTTTATGGGTCTGAATTAATGTAATGATTTCGAAAAATTCATCCAGTGTGCCAAACCCGCCCGGGAAATACACGTACACACGGGCTGCGTACGAAAGCATTATCTTGCGTGAAAAAAAATAGTGGAAGCCGTGGCCGCGCTTGACGTATGGGTTAATGCGCTGCTCTTTCGGGAGCTGAATGTTAAGGCCGACTGATTCACCGCCGCCCTCTACTGCGCCGCGATTCCCCGCCTCCATAATGCCCGGGCCGCCGCCCGTCACCATGCCAATGCCGTGTTCTGCGCACATGCGCGCGAGTTTTTGCGCCTCTTGGTACCAATGCGTATCTTCTTTCAGTCGGGCAGAACCAAAAAAAGTCACTGTGTTTCGTATATCAGCCAAAAACTGAAACCCTTCGACAAACTCGGCCATGATTCGAAAAATGCGCCAGTGAAACGACGAGCGGAAATCAGCGGGCTCTTCTTGAAACGGAAGCTGTTGGGCGGGCACGTTCATCGTTCCTCCGGGCTGTTGCAAGTCTGGGACCATGAGGGTGTGTGTATAAATCGTTAGTCCCAACAGTATACCAAGAAACTGTGTAGCTGTATAATATACCCACTATGACCAACATGACCCCAACAAAAGTCTTCTTCACCAAAGGTGTGGGAGCGCACAAAGATCAACTGGCCTCGTTCGAGGCCGCACTTCGTAATGCCGGTATTGAAAAGTTTAACTTAGTCTATGTGTCGAGTATTTTGCCGCCGCGGTGCCAGGTCGTGACCCGCGAGGAAGGGCTTAAACATTTGAGCCCGGGAAGTATTGTGTTTGTGGTGATGGCGCGCAATCTAACCAATGAGCCCAATCGGTTAATTGCGGCATCAATCGGCGTTGCAAAACCGAAAAACCCCGACCAGTACGGATATCTGTCGGAGCACCATCCATACGGTGAAACTGCCCATAAGGCCGGTGAATATGCAGAGGACTTGGCTGCCACCATGCTTGCTACTACGCTCGGTATTGATTTTGATTCCAGTCGCGACTGGAAAGAGCGCGAGCAAATATATAAAGCGAGTGGACAAATTATTTCAACTACAAATTATACCCAATCAGCCGAGGGGCATAAAGATGGTCTGTGGACAACGGTGGTTGCGAGCGCAGTGATGATTTTGGCGTAACGCTGCGCTTTAGCGATCCTCACCACATTCCACCTGTATCATCTCCTTGGTCGTGGGATGTTGGAACGTCAAGGTTCGCGCCACAAGCTCGAGCCGTCCGCCTTTCGCTACCTTTGAGCCATATTTTGTATCGCCAATAATCGGATGGCCGATGTGAGCAAGTTGAGCTCGTATCTGATGCGATCGCCCACTCGATAATGAAATGTCTAATAATGAGTCGCGGCCGTCAAAATGCATCAGTTTGTACTCGAGTGTTGCGCGCTTTGCTGCGGAAGAAATGGTCGCTGCTATTCCCGGTCGCGCGTCACTAGTAGCATCAGCAGCAGCATCAAACACTGTTGTTTTATTCTCTTCTGGGTCTTTTAATACGTAATGCGTGAGTACGTCGTGCGATTCAGGCATTTTCCCCTCGACGCGAGCGAGGTACGACTTACGGATTGTACGATCATGGAATTGCACTGATAGCCGCGCTGCTGCCTTTGATGTCCGAGCCAACAGCATCACGCCCCCGACATTTCGATCCAACCGATGCACCAAACCCAAAAAAACATTACCGGGCTTTTTGTACTTTCGCCTGATATATTCCTTCATACGATCAAGCACGTTTTCGTCGCCTGACGCATCGCCCTGGCTCAACATGCCCGCGGGCTTACACACCGCAAGCACGTGGTTATCTTCAAAGATGACGGGGATGGATATGGGCTTTTTGTTAGAGTGGGGGGTTGGCATAGAACAATTTTTGATAAAAAGCCAATTCAGTTTTTGTATCATTTGCTCATAAAAGTGAGCTGAGTTATTTCAGTATAAAGTATGCGAAGTTTCGATGTTATTCATATTACACATTGTTTTTAATTAAGTCCACCTCAGCGGAAAATCCATGTCGCTCAACCAAATTTATCCACATGTTGACATCATTGTCCCCGACTCCTACCATAGAATAACGTTCTCAGTATCGAATCGACTTCAAATCGGAATCGCCCACCGTACATTCGCAACTGAACATTTTTCATGGGGAATGAGGTGTGATGCCTCAACTGTCCCGCAACTGTGATACGTGTCGCCTGCCGCCTAGAGGCGCCGCGTTAAGTCAGATCGCCATGGTGTTCACTCATAACACACAAGCTCAATTAGCTCAACATCTAAATCGAGCTTATAACTCATAACCTCCGAGGAGAGGGATGAAGCCACCGAACGTTTCTACGTCTCTACCACGGGCAGATGTGATAACGCACCGGTTCTACGTCCTTATTCTCGCCATACATCTATGCAGAATTATGTGACAGTGAAGAATCGCCGTGCGTTTTTTGTTTGTTCTGTGGCAGCGCTTGTTGTTGGCGTTGCGAGTATTGCATATTCCGCTCTCATTGGCAGTAGCGGCGCTAATCCTTCATCGATCAGCTACATCCAAACCAGCCAGCAGGACGCCTGGACCACCATGGCGCTGGCTGCAGCAGGCGCGGACACAGGCGATCCCGCACATCTCGCGACCGTCACCGGCTCGCAGGCCACCGACATCGAGCGCACCATACTGGCAATCACTGCAACCGGCAATGACCCGCGCACGTTCAGCGCCGACAACCTCGTTGCACGACTCATCAGGGATTTTTATAGTGACCATCAAATTGGCGTGGCGACGCAGATAAACGACGATGTATTTGGCGTACTGGCGCTCATGTCAGCCGGGGTTCGGACCGATAATCCCGTCGTCGCAGACGCGCGGTCGTTCATATTGTCTCACCAAAACCCCGATGGCGGTTGGTCGTGGGCGGTCGCCAGTCCATCAGACACGAACGATAGCGCAATGGCTGTTATGGCGCTTCTGGCATCCGGCTTGCCACCCAGCCACGACGCAATCACCCGAGCAGTCAGCTATATTCACGCCACACAAAACCCCGACGGCGGATTTCCGTACGAAGCTGGCGGCAATTCTGACGGCGCATCAACTGCCTGGATTATTTCCATGCTCAACGGCCTGGGCATCAGCCCGGACTCATGGGACTCGTCCAGTGACGCCGATACTGACACTGCCAACGCCGATCCTTTGAGCTACGTGGAAACCCTGCGAACGCCCAATGGCAGCTATAAATGGATTCCAACCGATGCGAGCGGATCGCTTTTTGTCACCAACTATGCGGTAATTGCCGTCAGTGGCGCGTCGTATCCTGTACACTCGCTCTCCGCAACCGATCCCGTTGTGACGTTTCGAATCGAGGGCGACACTGCACAGATATGCTCGGGTACTATTACTGCCAACACGGCAATTGCGGTCATCCCGCAAGCCAGCACGCGGTGTGGCTATACCTATGTCATTACCGACACGTCATTTGGGCCGTATGTAAGCGCAGTCAATAACGACGTTGCAGCGGGTCTTGTCGGCTGGATGTATCTCGTTAACAACGTAAGCCCGTCAATCGGCGCTGCCGACTATCTCATGCAAGAAGGCGACGATGTAATCTGGTTTTTTGGTGCATTCGGATCAGAGCCGCGCCCTCCTGTTAGCCATGAAGGTGATGCCTCAACTGCGATTAGGATCGGCCTTTCAGTTCATGTTACTGCACCAACACAAAATCCCGGGGGACCAGGTAACAACAACACCGGATCGGCGATTGCATTTACGGTGGATAAAACAACGCTTGACTTCGGATCGGTGCCAGCGGGCAACTCCGCCACTTCCTCTGTGTCCATCAGCAATACCGGAGCATCGGCTTTATCGTTTGACGCCGAGGTCACTGGTCACAGCGTATTCACCAATAATCTTACTCTCGCACAGCACCCTTGGCAGCAATGGGCTCTGTCGCTGAACAGCGGCTCACAACAGGCAGTCGAAGCCGGCATCACAATTCCCGCAGGCACGCCCCCCGGGCAAAAATCTGGCCAACTTGTTGTGTGGGCACGGGGGCAATAACGCGAGCGTATAAAATAGTATGGCTAA
>MHXC01000033.1:14208-17692 GCA_001824325.1 Parcubacteria group bacterium RIFCSPHIGHO2_01_FULL_47_10b | reverse complement strand
CGCAATCAACATTCGTCCGAGCATCTACGATTACGCGCTCACCATATACAATCCATCGGATACGCAAGCACTGTTCTCGCTTAAAATCCCTTCTGGCTTACACATCACCAACGCCGATCGGCTTACCCGCTTCCGCCTTGAACCGCGCGCGTATCTTGAGCTATCACTCCATTTTAGTCGACTTCCCACTGGCACTCACGAAATCAGCATCATTGCCGAAGACCCAACTGCTCACGCACTATCGGTTGCTTCTGGCGTGCGCGTTGCCATACAAGGCCTACCAGAATTGCCGCTTCTTGCGTTCGTCCACAAACAAACAACAGCCCTCGGTGTTATTGCGTCCGGGATATTTTTGCTGGGATTGTCGGTAGGATTGAATGCTCGAAACCCCAACCACTAACCGGAAACCCAACGATAAATGTTTAGCGCAAAAAAGTGTCAAAACCTTGACATTTCCAGATATTAAAGCTCACAAAATAATTCAATCTCGCCGTCACATGTATCAATACTACTGCCACCATTCAATGAGTCGGTGCCAAGCCCTCCAACTAATGTATCAGTCCCGTTGCTTCCTGTTATAGTGTCATCGCCGTCATTCCCTTCGAGATAATCATTCCCATTACTCCCAGCGATTGTATCATCTCCATCTCCGCCAAAAACTGTGTCATCTCCGTTACTCGCGTTGATTTTATCATTTCCTATCCCACCCTCGATCGTATCATTTCCATTACTCCCATTAATAGTATCGTTTCCGCCTTCACCGGCGAGCACATCGTTTCCATTACTCCCGTTGATGGTGTCGTTTCCATCACCACCCAAGATGCAATCATCTCCACTCAATCCATTGATAATATCATTCCCAGCAAGTCCGAAGATTAAGTCGGAAAAGGGCGTCCCAATAAGGATATCGTTCCCGTTCGTGCCCATTATTATATTGGTAAAACTAATACTGTTGCACGCATCAACCACAAGGCGCTCATACGCACCTCGATCGCAGCTCGCACCTTGTGGACGAGGAACGCCTCGCTGATCATTCATCAAGACACACGCAACGAGTGCTACAGAATCAATAGCCGGGCTCCCTGCCAAAAGCGCATGCGTTTCAGTAGGGCCACCGTTATTAGCCAACAAACCAAGCAGCGGGTTTGTGCTGTTCAGATCACCAGTTCCAGCCAAAGCACACGAACCATCTCCCGCAATATTGTAGCCCAACGATGTCATTCCCCCTGCGCAATTATCAGCCGGAGTTGCAGCACTATTTCCAGCGATAATGCTGTTCGTCAGCGTGGTGACTCCTCCAAAATTCCATATACCACCACCGTTGTCCGTTGCAGTATTATTGTGATGAGTCGTATGATTAAGAGATACCGTGCCAAATCTGTTGAATATGCCGCCGCCATTTAATCCTGTATTACCACTGACAGTTGCGTTTGTAAGCGTAACTGTTTGGTCTAAGTTGTAGATACCCCCGCCACGACCAAACGTTGTGTTATCACTAATTGTCGAATGAGTAATCGCCACTACACCTTGATTGAAGATACCGCCACCTCCACCAGAAAGATTCCCGCCATTGGTGATATTTTTATGCACGGCGCTATCGACAATCGTCATGTCACCTTCGTTCAATATGCCACCGCCGAAATCGAGCCCTGTATTACCGACGATTCGAACGTGCGTCAATGTCGTTGTTCCTTGGTTAAAAATGCCGCCGGCGTTCGCTCCTGGATTTCCATTCTCTGCTGTGATCCCATTCATCCGAACTGTCGCGCCTGATAATATGTGCAGTACCCGATCAATCCCCCCTGCATCAATAAATGTCGAATTTTCCCCGGCACCGCTCACAATTACGCTTTCGATGATGTCGAGATCGCCAGTTAGTGATCCGTTCTCACCAGTTCCCAGGATCGTAAGCGTATACGTCCCCGATGGGACTCGGATAGTATCTACCCCTGCGAACGCGTTCGCCTCCATTATTGCCGCGCGAACCGTACAACGAAAAACGGCATCAAGACACACTCCATTGCCGGGACTACTATCCACGGTATCAGTTGTACTATTGACGGTGAACGTTGCGGCCGAAACAGTCATCACCGCACCAAAAAGAATCGCGAAACACGCCGCTGCATACACCGCAGCAGATCGCAAAACTCCAAAGATATTGTTCTTCATACGATTAGAGGTTACGAATTATATAGGCACAAAAAAACTGTCGATACCTACATTTTCATACTATACGGCATTCTGTCGCTGTCAAGACTTGTCAAATATCAAGAATTATAATCGTTAGAATCCGCTTGAAATCAATTGCGGATGTCTATTGACAGTCACCTACCATTGTATATACTTCGGTTATATGAAAACCATTATCAATATTAAAGCCGACAAAGACGTTAAAGAGCAGGCACAAATTACTGCGCGAGAGCTCGGACTCCCGTTAAGTACGCTCATTAACGCCTATCTGAAACAATTTATCCGAACCAAGGAGGTCTATTTATCATCAGCTCCGCGAATGACTACTGCGCTTAAAAAAATCATCGAACAAGCACAGAGAGACCTCGCAATGGGAAATAATATGTCGCCACCATTTGAATCCGGCAAAAAAATGGACGATTATTTGGACTCTGCATCGTTATGAGAATCGTCTTCCATAAACAGTTTACCAGGCAATATAAAAAGCTTCGTCCGAAGGAGCAAAAACGTTTCAAAACACAGCGGGACCTCTTTCTAGCCGACCCCTATCATCAATCACTCAACAACCATCCACTGCAAGGGAAATACCAAGGATTTCGAAGTATGAATGTTGGCGGTGATCTACGGGTCATTTATACACTCATAACCAACGACACCGCATATTTTGTGGCCATCGACTCGCACAGCAATTTGTATTATTGAATCAGCTCAAACTCATGTACATCAATCTTTTTCCCATCTTTCTCATGACACCCCTTCGTAATCCCTTTATATGTAAATCCGGCTTTTTCTAATACTCGTCGTGAGCCCTCATTGCCGACAAAAACATTGGCGTAGATGCGACGAAGTCCCAGTTCTCGAAATGCAAACGAAACCGCAGCCTCAACTGCTTCGGTCATAAGCCCCTTGCCCCATTGCTTCTCGGCAAGCCAGTATCCAAGCTCTCCTTCGTTGTCTTTCATATTGTGAAACCCGACACTGCCGACAACATTGCCGCCGATATCAATGGCAAAGCTTACACTCTCCGGTAGCCCTGCAGTCTGGGTTTTTTTCGCTGTTCCTGTTGTTCGGGTTGTACCTGTGGCGATATTTTTCCCTATCCAGTCCCGTGCGTGATCCATGGTATACGGAAAAGGGATTTGTGTCGTTCACTGGTAAATCGCCCGGTTATTAATATTTTTTTGCAGTGATGTTTCATCCCCTATGCAAAAGGGGCGCAATAAAAGTCGATTTGTTTTGAGCCCCGGTAATCTCATGAACACTCCCCCTGCACATACCCCTCGACCAACGGATT
>MHXC01000033.1:0-14198 GCA_001824325.1 Parcubacteria group bacterium RIFCSPHIGHO2_01_FULL_47_10b | reverse complement strand
TCGCACGAATTGCCGAATGTTTGTTGCACAGGGTTGCAGGGCGTGGTAATGCATTGGACGTTGACCGTGGCGCAGACCGGCGCATAGAGTTGTATACATATTTCTGCGTTTCGCTGTGAGGGTTCGCAGCGGGTCATTGTGCCGCTGGAGCCACTGGAATCCGTGCCACCATCTTCATTTGATTCGCCGTTATTAATCGGCGGAACGACCAATCCAGTACACCGCCAATTCACTTCTGCAGCTCTTGTCGCCTCGCTCACCACGCACGCAGGGTTGCATCCATCAGCATCGAGACCTGGCATTCGTTCGATGTCAAACCACCAGGTGTTGCTGTTTTCGTTGTATAGTTCTTTATCGCCCACGATCCCTGCCATTGAACAATCGAGATTCTCAAGCGCAATGAGCGATACTTCGGACTCGGATAGTGGAGTGATAAGTTGTGTTGGGGGCTGGCTCACTGGCTGTGAGTCATATGGCTGCTTCGTCAACGTCATAGCGATGACCGCCCCGACGAGAGCGATAACGACGATTATAGTGAGGATGATGGCTGGTTGTTTCATGGGAGTAGAATTAATCGTCAAAGACTACTTTATTGTACCGCATCCGGAATGAACCGAAAAGGATACCTAGGGTTTCAAAGCCACATAGGTATCCTCTTTGTTTCTACTTCAAAACGTCTACTTTGCCTTGATTGTCCATTCTACTTCATCCGGACAAACGAGGCGCCACCATGAATCATTGCCCGCGCCCACCTCCGAAAGTGCGATGAGATCGCTGGCTCCATCGGAAAAAACAACTTCCAAGCAAGGTCGCTCCTTTTCATTATCGGGAGCGAACATCTTCGCACCTACGACCAAGCTTGGCTCTGAGCTTCTGAAGCAAAAAACGTTCTCACCGACGACATAGAATGGATCAGGCTTGGGCACTGTGCGATGCATGCCATGGCGCTTTATGAACGACTCGATTACAGCAAGTTGTTCGGATACGGTCAGTCCCCATGTCGGCAGGCCAATCTTCTGTTGCTCCCATAATGCATTCAACGTGCTGACTTTTTCGACTAACACATCAAACGGCTTCATGTTGAACCTCCTAAAGTTATGTCAGTTCGATTCGTCTTCTACTCCGTCCAGCAGACTACTGATCAGTTCCGACACGCGGTATTGCGATCCTCGTGTACCGAGAACCCTTACCATGTTTACTGAAACCAGAACGATTACGGACAACGAATATATTAGGCCCAACATGATGAACGTTTCCCCCATGTTGCGGCTAAATACGACTGAGACTATCGCCATCACCAAAAAAATAACAAAGGCGATAATTACAGCCTTCGGCGTTGTCCGAATTTGTTGCGACCCGAATGTTAAATAAGCCAAAGAGAACCGTGCGATCACTCCGTTTCCGCTTGCGGTCTTCTCGGGACCAAAGGCATTGTGCAGCGCCCTTACAGCACCCCTCATTTCCCGATTACTTCGGGTCTCCGCCCTTAGAAATTTACCGAGCGCAAATGCAGCAGTAAGGTACGCTTCCTTTAGCTTAGGATTCCTTGCAAGGTGCGACTTGAGACCTTCTGCGCACGCCATTACCGCCTGAATTTGAAGTAGTATTGTCTCTCTAGTTCTATACGAAGAACTTAGAACTACCGAGGCAATGAGAGCGAGGGGGAGAATGATGATGCTGGCTGAGTACGACGACCCAACAATCTCACCAAACTTTCCGCCCCAAATACTCGCAAGAGCCCCGCCCAGAATCGCTGGCAATAGGGCTATGATAAAGCTTGCCTCGTACCAGTGCGCTTTCCTTGGTTCGAACATCGATTTTACCTCCTCCGCAGTCAGTTTTCGTGCCATACACTCTCCTTTTCTCCTAGGTGTTGTAGATCAGAAATAAATTAACAAAAAACAGATAAAAAGTCAACTACACTGGACCAGGTGGGAATCGAACCCACGACCTCTTCATTGCAAATGAAGCGTTCTAGCCGCTGAACTACTGGCCCGTATGTATGAACGGCGCTCGTGCTAGCGAGAGAATCCCTCGTCAGCGCCGCCACACGATATCAAATTACTTTACTCCCCTCCGGCACTTTCTTCCGCGGCTTCAACAACACTGCCGCGCCATCTACGCTGACTGCCAACAACATGCCATTGCTATCTACGCCTTTCAGCCGCCGAGGTTCGAGGTTTAAAATAAACGGCAACTGCGCGCCCTCGAGTTGCTTGATCGTATAATATTCGCGGATGCCTGACACAATCTGTCGCGCTGGATCATCAGCGCCAAAATCCACTGTCAACTTATACAGTCTGTCCGCGCCTTCAATGAGCTCGACCTTCCGCACCGTACCAATGCGTACATCAAGCTTATGTAATTCATCTAAACTTACCAAAGTAGCTGTATTATAGCGAACATTGGGCAAAAGGCAAGCATTGGCAGACTACATAAAAATTGATATACTATAAGTAATTATACATAAATCAAAAGTACCATGACCAAAACACTCAAAGTGGTTCTCTTACTAGGTGTATCAATCTGCATACTTATCCTCGGTTTTGTGGGTATTCTTGTTGTTCTTGATGTTACATCAACCGCAGTTGCACAAGAAACATTGCTCAAAGGCTTTGCCGTTATTGGCATTGTTTGCCTCGTTACGATCGGTATATCCCTTATTCTTAAGTTGAAACCCAAAAGATAAACAGCGTGTTCCAGCTGCTCCAGCCGCGCTCACCCCTTAATCACCCGCATTGCGATGGTGCACATTGCCGCGATTACAAACAATATGGGAAAACTCACGAATCCGCCTCCGAACAACGCCATCACTGCAACAAGCGCAAATGCAAGCATCCGCCCATAGCTATGCATGATCTCGCGAAGCACAATGTATTCATCAGTGCCATGGCCATGCGCCAACGTACGGCCAACCGGCAAGTACATACGTTGCTTTGCCTGCTTGAAAAAATATTGCATATACGGCAATTCAGTCGCCAGTTCGCTTAACCGAAACAGTGACGAAAACGCCAGATAGCTCATGGGAGTGGTAATAAAACCGTTAATGAGCCACGAGAACGCGTGCACGATCGATGTAAGCGAAAATATTTTCATGCCGCCCTCCTTGTCTGACAGCCAGCCGATATAGTAGGTAAAAATAAGCGCGATCACAAGCGTAAACGATGTGATCAAACCAATGGTCGTAAATGACGGAATGACGAGAAACACATACAACGGGAAGACGAAGAGTCGTATGCCTGACTCGGCGCCCTGGAAAATAAACGAGAGTGAGGCGCGTCGATTTTTCCGGTGCCATGCATAGCGGTAACTCTCCCGCCACGTCAATGAATATTTCTCATAGACCTCGGGAGAGAAAAACAGGGGAAATGACGCAATCGCGATGAGCAACGACGAGATGATCAACAGCGCGGGAAAGCCATATAGTGTCAGGATTAGTCCGCCGACCAGTGGGCCCATTGCCTTCACCAATGCCACGATCACACCCTCCACGCTTAGATGCTGACCCTGCTTTCCGCGCCGCGCAAATCGTGCAAAATCCACATGCCGCGCGGGCCAGAAAAACATAAAGTAAAACAATTTCACGATAAGCGCCACGACGATCGCGGGAAATCCGAGCTGCGGCGCAAAAAGCAAACACAGAAAATACGCAGCTAAAAATGGGTTCCCGACTGCCATCGATTTCTTGAGCCCCAGCGATTGCATCGACCGCGCGCCGATAGGCGCAAACACCGCATACAGCAAAAACTCAACGGCATAGAACGCAAATGTCGCGACCAAGGATTCGTTGAAATATTGATACACATAGACAACAAGAAAAAACCCGCCCAGATAAACGGCAAAATTCTTGATCGCCATCGCCCAATAAAATTCATTCATTTCGCGACGAAGCGAATATTCAATTTCCTGCGGATGTTGATCGTGAAAGGACATAGCGCATCGTGCGTAGCGCGGCTATGCGCCGCCACGCTTTACAACCACACACTCAATAACGCCCCTGCTATGAGTAACACAATTAAAAAGTGGCCATTATCAATGAGCCACAGCTTTTTCGAATGGCCGGTCCAAATAGTGTTAATAAAGGTGGTCGGCGCTACAAACCCCAGCCAGAGCCAAAACGCTGTCTTGAGGCCCTCGCCAATAGTAACCGCCCCAGCCAGATCAATCACATATGCCAGCACATACTACGCAATAAACCACGCCACAAATGTTTGCATCGCGGCTGGCTTCATGCGTTTTTTCTCTTTGTCCGATTGGGCCTTGGTTTTGCCAACAAGTTTCATCCATTGATTGCCGAATAAAGCCGGCGAGTACCACAAAAAACCCACGATCATCGCTAAAATCGTACTGGCAAGCACTGCCCACAGATTAACAAAACCTCCTAACATGTGATCCCACCTCCTCTCATGGGGATAGTATAGCATACGGGTTCGCATGCAAAAAGTGAAACCAGCCTACGGACTGCACAGATTCGCGCTGATTTGGGCGAACCGATACAAGTTTCGTAGGCTGGCTAAGGTCTCGCAATAGTCTCCTTGAGAATTTCGTCGACCGATTTCACCTCGCGATCGAAAACTGCGTTGACTGCTAGGTGAAGAAAGTCACGATATTCTGGTTTGTCAGCAAGTAGCCGTTCCCGTTCACCTCGATAACTCCCAACGATTCGATCGATGAATTCCCGAAACGAATAGGCTGTCAACTTTTCTATTTCGTCTCGTTTAAAATGTGCTCCTCTAGGGATAACCTTCGATATTTCTTCCTCATACCGAAGTGCACGGTATAAAACGACACCTTCCACTGCCCAATGCATGTGCCAGTACACTTTGCGTACTATGAGCAGTACTTGTACCAACACCCACATTGGATCGTCGTCCGAATAAGGGTTCTGCCTGTCTCCTGCCACGATTCCTCCTTTTACGGTCGCTTTGGCACAAACACTTTAAGCAACTCATGATACACATCCTCCCGTGGGTCGATGAGCAGCTCATTACATGTATCTTCGTCCGTAAACACGAGATCGTCAATACCGCGCACAATAGCGAGTGGGGTCTGCTCTGCTGCTTCGCCCATGACGAGCACTGCGGCAGCGGCGATTGAATCAACAAGGTTGGTTTGTGAGACCTCGAGTTTCCGCCCAAAAATATCAGGTTTTCCGCGGTAGTCTCGAAGGGGTTTTATTCCGAAAAAACCAATGGCAACGCCAGATACGCCACGACGCAAGGGGGTGACGTGGCTGTCTGTGATGACGACGCCGAGATTCTTGATCGGTTGAGCGCGCTGCCTTTTTTCGCCGCGTACCTCCCTCGCCATCGCTCGCACATGCTCCCATATCTCTCGCGCTGCCTCATGCGGCTTCTCCGGCCACAATACGTAATAGCCATTTCCATTACTTTCATCGATGCCCGCCGAAGCGATCAGCGTATTGTCCTTGATCGTTATGCGAAACCCGTATTTATTTTCCCCCGGAACTACATAATCGGCTTCTCGTTCGGTCAGTTCATTTTTGTCCAAGACCGCATCTGTTTTGACGCACCGACCCTGATGAATCGCCACTACCTTCGATGTCACCACGAGCACATCGCGATCTCGCAAATCGTCGGCCGCAGAGAGTGCGACAAGCGCCTCGTCGATGACAGCAAATAAGTCGTCGTGGGGCGGGAGTAGGGGGCGAGTTTTTATGGGTGTCACTTGCATTGATTTATTATAACCTATTTCGACAGCACTTGAGTGCAAAAAGTCGAGGGGCTAGCATCACGCTTGGCCCCTTCGCTTTTTTTGTTTCATGATCACCTCTTTTCATCCAGTCTCGTAAATTCCCCCTCTATCAGAGAGACCACCCATCGGAATGAACGAAATGAAACAACGGTCATGATAAGCAATCCGGCTGATACCCATAAACCATTCGGGTTTCCAAATCGAACTGCATTTCTGATTGCTTCCACTCCAACGACAAGGGTAGTCATTCCAGCAAAAAAGCTGACGAACAACAACACTGCTGCAATCGCATTTATAGCACTCACGCGCATAAAGAGCTCCTTTCTGTTTCGTGTATTTATCTTACCACAAACCTCCCGACGCCTCGGTGTTGATAGTCCTTCAGATAGTTGCCGAGCGACTCTTCAAATACGCCATTTCTCCGCTCCCGATTCGTTGCATGAATAACCATATCTCGTCCTGTTATGATCCCGACATGTCCAACGCTATCACCACGCACCGGATCGACAGTGTTTCGAACACTGGTTCTGAATATCAGATCACCGACAACGCGTTCGTCGAACGTCACATCGACACAAAACTGGCGTTGTTCAACGGGGTAATCGGGTAGAACTATGCCAGCCTGCCCATACACCCACTTGGTTAATGTCCAACAATTGACGATCTGCGGTGCATGATACAACAACGCTGACCTGCGGTACCGAGCGTGCCCGATGCACGAACGCGCAGCGCTGATCACCTTCTCAATAAGCTCATGCCTCATATAAGGCCTCCTTCGAAAGAACTTAAAATGTTGTGTTTCAGTTCACATCAATAAAGTTCCCGACCTATAAAGTCGTTCGAATGAAGCCAGACCACGTTTGAAAATTGTTTTTGAGTAACATGGGAGTAATTATAGATAATTTCGCTGTCTATTTTTTTGATGTGCCAATAAATCTATGCCCGCTCACAACACTCTTTCCTGTCTTTTCTTCAATTTGCTTTCGTGCATTGCCGGCAATAGTCCCGCCTTCCCTCGCCACCTGACGATTTTCTGGAAATGTCTGCGGTTCGCGCACATCGGAAATTTCAGTTGTCGCTGTCTCTGCCAGCATATTCAAAACTAACTCCAAGTTGGTCATGTTGTCCCGCAAATTTTCCTTGGTGAGTGTTTTCAAATTTTTATACTCGCGCGTGCGTAATCCTGCCCATGCCTCAGTAATGTCGTCAGTAAGTGTGGCGAATTCATCACCGCGATTAACTCCTCGTTTCTCCCACTCATCAGTTAGGGCTTTCCGTATCTCGATACTCTTGAGTCGCAAGTTGATCCAGTTGTCGCTGTATCCCTTACGGCGATATGTGCGAAGCGCTCTATGGATAGCCAATTCCGGGTCATATGTTTCCTCGATTCGTTCGTATCCCACACGCGCGAGCCAAAGCTTAAATGGTTCCGCATTTGGAGAGGGGATCGATTGGATGAGACGGAACAGGGTTACAGTGTCGGCAACGTCAGTTAGGCGCATTTTGCCGTCAGCTGCAATTAGTTTCAACTGGTTACATTTTGTAACCACTTCAGATCCTTCTTTGTTGAGGCGGTTTTTTAACACCTTCCAATAATTTCTCGCTAACTGATAATTTGGTTGATTCGCTAAAACCATCACCACATCCACCACTGAAAAATACCATTTCTCCGCGTCTTCGTCCCAGTGGCGGCGGATTTGCTTCCCCTCAAAAATTGCGATACGTTTTTCTTTCCTCATGAAAAAGTGTGTTACCAAAATTTCTATCTTGGGTACGGGAGGACTCGAACCTCCGACCTCGTCATTATCAGTGACGCGCTCTAACCAGCTGAGCTACGCACCCGTTATGTCGCATCGTAAGGGCGATGCGTTGTATGCAAATTATACCGAGAGATCGCGGAAAGTCAATCAAATACGGTTGCCGAAACACGAGCCCCTACCCCTGCTTCGCAAACCACTCATAGGTCTTGGCAATGCCTTGTTCTAACGTAAATGCCGGCTGCCAACCCAAGAGGCGTCCAGCTCGAGCTGCGTCGATAGCGCTGCGCAGCTTATCACCTGGCTTCGCATCGCCATATACTGGCTCAATCTGTTTGCCTCCTTGTGCGCTGCCGCCTTGCGCACTACCAGCTTGCAACGCCAACGCCGCCACCATATCGAAAACCTGCTTTACGCTCGCCTCGCGCCCCGTGCCAATATTCATTACGCGTTCGCTGTGATCAAACGCACTGGTATCAAGATCAAGAGCTGCTAAGTTCGCGCTTACGACATCGTCGACATAGACGAAATCGCGTGTCTGTTTACCGTCTCCAAAAATAACGGGCTGCTGATTCGCGGCAAGCGCTTGGGAAAACACCGCAATCACGCCTGCCTCGCCCAACGCATTTTGTCGCGGCCCATACACATTTGCATAGCGCAATGAAATCCAATCCATGCCGTGGTACATGCCATACATGGCTAAATATTGGTCAACGAAATATTTTGTAATTGCATACGGACTGATTGGCTTACATGCGCTCTCCTCGGTCGCCGGTAGCTGCGCATCATCAGCATAAATAGCGCCACCGGTCGACGCAAAAATAAATTTCGAAGCATTATGTTCAAGCGCGAGTTGCACCAACCGTACGCTCCCCCATGCATTCACCCATGCGTCAAAATCCGGGCGCTCAACTGATTTTCGCGCATTAATTTGCGCTGCCAAATGAAACACCATCTGCGGCTTCTCTTTTTGGAAAAATTCATCCATGAGCTGGCTCGTGATGTCCAAGCGATAAAACCGCGCCAATGCATTCACCTGATCCATGCGTCCCGTGGACAAATCATCAACAACTAATACCTCATGGCCACGCGCCACCAGCGCATCAACAAGATGAGACCCAATGAATCCGGCTCCGCCGGTGACTAACATTTTCATAGTATTCGTTAGAATAATAGTTGCGAGGGTCGATAAACCTACACTTTTGGTAACGTTATGCCACGCTGCCCCTGATATTTTCCTTTTCGCATCAGATAGGTCACCGCAGGGGTTTCACCTTTCAAAAACAGTAGCTGCACGAGACCCTCATTGGCATAAATTTTTGCCGGCAGCGGCGTTGTGTTGGAAATCTCAAGCGTAATATGCCCCTCCCATCCGGGCTCAAGTGGCGTTACATTACTAATTATACCACAACGCGCGTACGTTGACTTACCCACGGCCAATACCATGATATTTTCAGGGATCTTCATATACTCAACGCTACGTCCCAGCGCGAAGGAATTGGGAGGAATCATCGCAATATCGCCCTTAAAATCGACAAATTCGTTGCTCGTGAAATGCTTCGGATCCACGCTCCCGCTATTGACGTTCGTAAAAATCTTAAATTCATCGGCAACGCGGATATCATAGCCGAATGACGACAACCCATAACTAATGACCCCGTCAGTCGAGAGCTTCTCGACAAACGGATCGATCATCTTGGCATCGATTGCCAACGCTCTGATTTGCGTGTCGTTGAGTATCATGGTGTTTTTGGTGAGGTGGTGGTGGTTGTTGGCTTCGCAAATCGCTCTACCGTGTTCCTCCCATTCTCAAGCGACACGTTGAGATTTTGTTCTCCTTGATTCAAAATTCCCAGCGCGGCATTTTTGTCGCCACCACGAGCCACTAAGTACGATAAAATCGTATAATATTCAGGTGTCGTTGTCGCGATATTCGGCGTTGTCCGATAGAACTCAAACACATTTTTCATACTCTCCGCGGGGAAGCGCGGCAGGAAAAATATATCATCCAGTGTAAAGTCGCGTTGCGGCGCTGCGAACGCTTCCTTTATATATTGTTCTCCTTGCGCATTCTCGTCTCGCAAGAACGCAATCTGCGCTTTTCGCCACGGCGTTTCGAGCGCTGGGTGCTTCGACATGTAATCCTCAAGTATACGAGCGGCGCTTTCATTATCGCCTTGCGATTCTTTTAGGGCAACGAGTTCCGCATACGCATCTGGCCGCAAACCGATTGCCGCTGCGTCGCGCAGCACTGATTCGGCTTTAGCAGCGAATGATGAATCAACCTCGCTACGCACGCGATACATAGTTCCAAGCGCCAGCCGGTACTTGAGATTAGTCGGATGCTTGGCAACTGCGCTCTCGAGTTTCCCGATGCTGTAATCAAGATATTTTGTTGCTTCGCTGGCAGGCGATTGGGTCAATACCACCGGCAATAGTACCCGCAGTTGATTATATAGCTCACTGTCGGTATATGATCGGTATGCAAATGCCTTATCATATTCAGTAATAAAGGCAGCAACGTTGTCCGGCCAGGTGTGGATCGTCTGTAATGCGACAATACCCTGTTGTGCGGCGGCAGTCACATTGAATGTCCCAACCTTCAGCACAACAAGCATTATAAGAGCGACGACAGATGCGATAATCATAGGACCCGAGCGTTGAGTTACTTCCATAGAACTCTCCTCTTGACTATGAAGCTCACTTAAAAAGCCAACCATGGCAATGACCGGAAAAAATAACACATACGACGTCGTGGTATCGAATAGCGTAATATTTTGAACAAAATATCCGACTAACAAACTGGCTGCGGTCAGCTTGAGTAAAAAATCCTCTTTCCGCCCTCGAAACAATACCCACCCAGCCATTGCAAAAATACCCACATAGGTAATGAGCCCGACATATCCTGTGGTAACCAATACTTCGATTTGCTTTGAGTGCACCCGATCGAACCAAATATTTTTGTAAAACAACATCTCCGGATTATAGTCACGAGAAAAAATACTTAGGTAACTATCGGGCCCCCACCCGAATACTGGCCGTTGCTGCGCTGCATGCCATGCTATTTCCCAGTTGATAATACGCGCTCGAACGCCCCCGGTGGCGAGCGATGTTTCGCCGAGGCGTCGCGCTGCTTCGATCGAATCTAAGTACCCTGCTTTCGCCGCAGCAAAAATACCATAAAACACAACGACAGCTGCAACCACGACGATGCCCGCTCGTTTCCGCGCAGTGCTCGACATACCAAATAATGCCATACCAATAGCCGCAAACACTATACTCGCTGCCAAGCCAATCAGCGCTCCGCGTGTTCCTGACATGACTACTATAAGCACGGCAAATACCAGCGAGCTCGCGTAAAATTTTCTCCACAGGGCATTTTTATCCCACAAAAACAACAGCAGCGACATGTGGCCTAACATGATAAACATAGTACCCATATAGGTCGCATTGCCGAGCGTTCCTGCAATACGGTCCTTGGCCTTCATCAACACATCTCCAATACCCAAAAATTGCGCAACGCCATAGAGCCCTACGTACCACCCCATCAGCAACGCCCCACGCCAAAACCACACCCACTCTTCCTTGGTGCGGAAGAAGCTCGTGAGCATGAGGTAATACAGCAAAAAATACAACAAATGAAACAACCCCTCCATGCGCTCGATCGTACTCCAAAAACTCTGATATTGGTCAATGCTCGTAAACGAGCTAATAGCATAGACGGCCATATATGCCAAAACAGCCAATGCCAACATCGTCGGTCGAAAGGTAATCCGCTCGGGGCGCAACGCAAGTAAAAATAAAAATGCTACGAGCGTCACAGTTAGGACGATATGCAGGAACTCAACCTTACCCACAAAAAAAGGAAACAACGTCGAAGAGCTGATAAAAATGGCGCAAAAGGGCGCTGCAATAAGCCCCCATCGTACTACGTGTTGCAAAAATCGAATCACGCTGTCGCGTTCAGACATATATCCCATAGTACCAGCTCGTCGAAGTCTGTAAAGTACGACGGGTAACACGTTGAGATGTTCAATCGGGGTGAATAAGTAGTGTATAATCGATTTGCGACACTGTGCAATACACGGTACAATGAGGTAATGATTAATTTTCTTTCGTTATGAAATCAGAAAAAACGACCAAGGCATCCAAACAACCAGTCCAATTTAAAGAGGTAAAAAGTAGATTCTGGATCGGGCTATCGCGTTGGTCGCTCATAGCGTTCGCCTTTTTATTGCCATTACTGTTTTGGCCGTTTACCACTGATGCTGTTGGATATGGCAAACAAATTTTAGTTGTGACCTGCGCAGGGCTTGCAGCGATTGGATGGATTTTACAAGCGCTTTTAACTGGTGTCATAAAAATTCAAAAAGGGTTGTTCCCGTGGTTCATTGGGTTATTTGTGCTCGGAATTATCGCATCAGTAGTTTTTAGCACAGACTCGGGACTCGCATTCTGGGGATCATCGCCAAACGGTCTATCAGGAATCTCGTTATTAGCGTTGGGGATAATTGTCTATATCGGATACAACATTGCTGATTCTGCCCTCTTGCGCAAACTCGGCGTCGCCCTTTTTAGCGGACTCTCACTTGCCATGATTCTTGGTTTGTTTTCGCTCTTTTCTTCGACAAGTATATTCGCGTTACTCGGTCTCTCGGGCTTTTTAGGCGTAAGCGCTGCCACATTTAATACGATTGGTCCGATAAATGCCCTCGCAGTTGCAGCAGGTCTCACGCTTGTCACTGCGATTCATGCGCTGATTAATCGAGATCAGTGGTTCGGTAAGCGCATTGCCGGTACCACTATTACTACTATCGCGTTACTCGCCAGTCTTGTGGTCGTTGCGGCGATCAACTTCCGATCGGGATGGCTTGGTATCGCTATCGCCGGCCTCTTTATTACGATCACGAGTCTCGCTGGTAAACGCGTCATTAACCCAAAATTATTCATTCTGCCCTTTGTTTTAGTATTTATTTCTATCGCACTCTATTTGCAATTATTCCCCCAGTCGTTCGGACTCAAATCAAAACCATTTGAGGTTCAGCTAGCGCCCCCCATGAGCTTTGATTTGGTTAGCAAAGCGCTCGACAACGGCAACTTTTTCTTTGGTTCCGGCTTCGGCACATTCCCTGATATCTATAGCGCCAATCGCCCGCCGGAGTTGAACAACACGTTGTTTTGGGGCGTGCGTTTTAACCAGGCGTCTTCGGCGCTCTATACACTGCTCGCCGAAGGCGGCTATGTTACGACCATACTACTCGTTGCGCTAATACTTATCGCTCTGGGCATCTCACTGAAACGAAATCAGGGTATCAGCCCCTATCTTGTGGGTCTAGCCTACCTTGCAACACTATTTGTCATGTATCCATTTAATAGCACCTTGTGGGGACTGCTGTTTGTATTTCTCATGTTAGCGGTTATGACAATGCGCGACCAGGCGCAAGCCAGCGACGCAGCCTCAACGGCACCAAAGCATGACATCAAAACAATTTCGCTGGCGAAATCCACGGGGCGTTATCTACAGACCTCGCTCGGGTTGACCGCGCTTGTACTTGTTATCGCTTTTGGCATTGTCTTTGTTTGGCAGGGCGCATCGGCAAATCGCCTCATGACCAAGCCCGTACAAGCACAGGAAATCAACGGCGCAATAACTCAACTCTCCGGTGCGATCACCAGCACGTATGGTTCTGACGACTCCTATCTCCGTGCGCTTTCGCAAGCATATCTCATTGCCGCGAATCGCACGAACATCAGCCGTCAAGAGCGTGACGGACTCATAACCAACGCCATTGGCGCAGCGCGATTGGCACAAACATATCGCCCAAAAAACGCCCTTAATGTCATTAATCTGGGCTCTGTCTATGAGGCAATTATTGGCGTCGCTGACGGAGCTCTCGAATATGCACAAAAAACATACGAAGAGGCGGCAAAACTCGACCCCCAGAATCCATCGCTGCAATTAGCCATTGGTCGATCACAGTTCCGTGAAGCAACCCGCGTGCAGTCTAGACTCGAAATTATAAACCAAGCGCCGTCACAGAACCGTGAGGAAATTCAGCAACTTGAGGAACAATTCAAACAACTCATTGCCCTTTCGGAGGCGCAATATCTGAAAGCGCTTCATCTGAAACCTGATTATGAACCAGCGCACCTGCTCCTCGTGCAATTGTATGATGCTACCGGCCGCCGTAACGAAGCAATCCAAAAGGCTGCTGATGTTGTCGCAATCAACCCGAAAAATGCCGGGAATTGGTTCCGACTCGGATTGCTGTATTATCAACAACGTGCGTATGAGCAAGCCCGCGATGCCCTACAACAAGCAGTCGCGGCATCAGAGCCATATGCAAACGCGCGATACTTCTTGGGATTGGCATTGGAGCAACTCGGCGATACCGATGGCGCCATCGCGCAATTTGAGCGTGTGGCCGAGCTAAATCCGGACAATCAGGAAGTCCAGCAAATACTTGCAAATTTGGAGCGCGGCGTAAACCCTCTATTAAATACGGCACCACCGGCTCCGCAAGACCGTATTGAGCCTCCCGTAGGCACGCAGACCGGCAATACCGCAGAACAGTCTCAAGCGCTTCCAGGAGACGCCGCAGAACAGCGCCCGCCAATCCAGTCACTGCAGCCCGCATTAGATAATCTCAAATTGTTACCGTAGCTGTTTATGTCTTCGTGCAGTCAATTGTTTCGTAAGAGTGTCAATGCGACACTTTAAGGTAA
>MHXC01000032.1 GCA_001824325.1 Parcubacteria group bacterium RIFCSPHIGHO2_01_FULL_47_10b | reverse complement strand
TGGCTCGGGGCAGGTCGTTTCTGGGTATGTGAGCGGCAGCACATCATACGATGCCTCTATTATATACAACCCACCGCCATTTTTGCCCAACCTCGGTGAAAGCGACCAGGTGTCTTGGGAAGAAACAAACCCCTCTTAATTCGTGATATACTTGTTGTAATGTCAGGTTTTTCATTGTTACCACGCCATAGCGCATTTGGACTCGATATCGGACAAGAGACGATCAAATTTGCATTTGTGCGCAAGGGAGCAGGCGATGTGGCCACGCTTGAGGCGTACGGCAAGGCAGCATTGCCTGCTGAATCAATACAGCACGGGGCTATCAGTAATAGTAATGCTGTTGCAGAGGCCATTCGATCGCTCTATCATTCACACGGATTACATGCAGGCGCTCCTCCGTTTGCAGTGTGTAGTTTACCGGAACGCGAATCATTTGTGCGCATTATTCAAATGCCGCTCATGCCGGAAGCGCAAATTGGTGATGCGTTACAGTGGGAAATAGAGGGGCACATCCCGGTGTCGAAAGATGAAGTGTATTACGATTGGTCGCTCGTTGATACGGTGTATGCGGATGAGACAAAAATCACTGGCGATACAGGGACTGACCACCTGGATATACTCGTAGCAGCAACGCTGCGAACCATTGCTGATTCGTATGCGGAGGCAGTCCGACAGGCGGGAATCATGCCCGTGGCATTTGAGATTGAGTCGCAGGCTGTGGTGCGTGCGGTGGTGCGAGAAAAAACAAAAGATGGAGCAGTGCTTATACTCGATCTTGGTGGCACGAAAACAACCTTTATCATTTATGCTGCAGGGGCGCTGCGATTTACTACGATTATTCCAGTACCAAATGAGTTTATCGTGAAAGCAATCACTGGGAAAGTCCATGTCACACCGGACGAAGCGTATAAGTTAATCCAAGAAGTCGGACTCGATCCAAAGCAACTCGAAGGAAAAATACTAGATGCCGCAATGCCTATTTTGTCTGACATGCTCGAACAAATACGGAAATATATGGATTACTACGAGACGAACGTCATGCCGCATGTTGCTGCGGGAAAAAAAATCGACAAAATCTATTTAACAGGCGGGGGAGCGAATTTAAAAGGATTGCCGACATATCTATCTGCAAATCTTCATATTCCGGTCGAAGTCGTTAATCCATGGGCGAATATCGGCACTGGTTCGGGCGCGGGAAAAAAGAAGTCACCGAAACCTGCGCTGCGATTTAAGGATGCATTGGGATATACAACAGCGTTTGGCTTGGCCATTCGTGGGGCGCAACAATCATGGACATAAACTTATTACCACCATCTGATCGGCAGCGACTCGCGACTGCGTTACGCGCGAAGCGGATGCAATTTTACATACTCATTGTCATCCTTATCGGCGTGATTTTTATAGGTGCCCTAACGTTATTCCGCACAATGCTTGTGGCAAAAAGCAGTGAGACAGAAGTGGCAATCCGCGACACGCTCAATGAAACCCGTCTATCAGAATACAAAAAAGTCGAAGAACAGATCGCATCCGTAAATGCGTTATTTGGGACTATCAAGTCGCTACGCGGGCAGCGGATTTTATGGTTTGACGATTTTGAACACGTGTTGTCGTTGATTCCACCCGAGATTCATATGCGTGGTTTTGAATTTGATACACAAAAGCAGGCGATTACGATCTTTGGATACGCGCCGTTGCGCGAGCAGGTAACGACGCTCGAACAACGGCTTAAAAAGGTTGAGGGATATATATTGTCTGAAGCGCCGCTATCAAATATTACCAGCCGAGAGGATGTAAACTTCAGTTTCCAAATCCAACGTATCGAAGCATTTGTCCAGCCGGCAAAGTCACGACAAACATAAGCGCGAATGACTGTATGAAAAAGCAACGTGGGCCAAAATTACAACTCATACTGTGGTCGGGGCTCTTAGTCCTGATTCTTGTGGCATTGTATCTGGCTGGGCGAGTGTTTGTCGGTACGATTCGAGCTGATAGTTCGGCGCTAGGGCAGCGTCAACAATTTCTGGAAAGTATATCGGAGCAACGGGATTACTTGAAATCACTGGCAGACGAATTTGAGCGGATCCAAGCATCAGTTGCCGACATAAATAGTCGGCTGATACAACGTGATAACGTACTTGCATTTATCGAGGAATTGGAAGAGATTGCTGATGAGCACGGCGTTGTTATGGAATTGATTGCCGGCGTTCCCAGGGAAGAGACAATCGTCAATCGAAAATTCTTGGGTTACTCATTTGAGATGCATGCAACAGGCGGTTTCGACGCAGTTACTAGGTTTATCGCGGCGATTGAACACGCGCAGACTATTGTTTTTTTCGATACGATCAAAGTTCAGCCCGAACAATCATCGCCACAGCCCAGCGAAGATAGCCCGGATGTGCGAGCAGAGGACATAGGCGTACAAATGGAAATTCGTGTGTTTGAATTACTCGAATAATTTTATGGGAAAACTGAAATCACAATTGCAAACCTTGTCGAAACAGCCAGCCGTGAAATTCATCCGAGGGCATTTCGGACTCGGGCTCATGGTGCTATTTTGTCTATTTATTATTTTGTACCTCGGCGTGATTTACACGCGTTACATTTTAAGCACCCCCGAGCAGCCCCAACAAACACCGCTGTTTAAGCGCGAAGTATTGAACGAGAAACTGTATAACGAAGTGATTGATCAGATCGCCGAAGACAAAGCACACAATGAGGCCATTGGTCAGAAGTCGTACAGCAATCCGTTTTAGCCGTGGTGGAGCCGCTGGGCTGTGGAGCTGTGCGGCTGCGCGAAACCTTGCAGATTATAGTGATCTAGGTAATATACTAGAGAGCGTTGTTGTAAATTATATTACATTGCTTGACACAGATCGCGATGTCCGGCACTGAACGCCCTCGTAGTTCAACGGATAGAACAGTTCCGTCCTAAGGAAACAATGGGGGTTCAATTCCCTCCGAGGGTATGGTGTGATCGCGCGGGCATGGCGCTTACAATCCAATACATGGGCCCATAGTATAGCGGTAACACGCGTCCATGGCATGGACGAGTCGGGGGTCCGATTCCCCCTGGGTCCAAGTTTTATCGGCGAATATTCGATCAATGACCCTCACCATCCTCCAATGGAATATCTTATACAAAGAGCGTATTGAAGACATCGCTGCATATATTAAATCTGTCGGTCCGGATATCGCGTGCCTTCAAGAGCTCACTCGCGGAGCTGAAGAAAATAATTTTCGTGATACTCCAGCGTTGCTTGCTGATGCGCTTTCCATGAACCACATGTATAAGACAGCGCAATCATGGCCAGAATACGAGGGATACTCGTTCGAGGTGGGGGACGGCATATATACAAAATTTCCCATAGCACGAGAAATATATCATTTTGTACAGGACCCCCATCCAGATCCTGGCGAAGATTATACCCTGCAGGGTCGCGTGTATGTTGAAGCCGAGCTAAAGATAGGTGATAAATCGTTGACTGTTGGTACGACACACCTTACATACTCGCCAGCCAATGAAATTACCGATCGGCGTATCAAAGAAGCAGACCGGCTTTGCACGATACTCAAAGAGAAAAAGAGTTCGTACATATTTACTGGTGACTTTAATGCGCTACCCGAAAGTTATCCTGTAAAGAAGATAAGCGCATTGTTGCAGCATGCTGGACCCAATCTATCTGAGCTTACTTTTGCCAATAAACCGTTTGAACATGATGGGCGAGTCGTTGATAAGCTTATCTGGCGATTAGATTATGTATTTGTAACTCCTGATGTGAAGGTGGTTGAATCTAAAATTTTGAAATCTGAATGCTCGGATCACTTGCCAATTCTAACGACAATCGAACTGTGAAGAAATTTGTATCCCATTGTACCAATTAATCAGAGATTTTTTTTGCCAGGCACGTCACATCACTATGGCCACCACCAATCTCACAACCCTCATCCAACAAATCGTTGCCGAAGCGCAGCGGCTTAGTATTGCGTATACAAACCAGCAGCATGCGCCGGTTAATTATGCCTGCGTATTTACACAGAGCGCTGATGAGTACGAGGATATGGTTCGCATTGCCAACCAGCTCGGTCCAGTTGTCCAAGAAACAGCCATGGGTCCGGTGTTTCACGTTGTCCCCATTGTAACTGTGGCTGGAGAACTTCGGCTGCTAAAAATTCGACGTCCAGACCCGAAACGCCCGGAGCGCGGATATGCTGATTTCACTGTCAGTGATTATGAAACATTCAAAAAAACATATCTTGGCAAGCCAGGGTTTGGCATTATTAAGCGCGTGGAGATGGAAATGATCGAGTTGGTTGATCCGAGCTATAATGCAGTTGCATATTATGCGCATCCAACGTTGGCGACTGTGCTGGGAATAAATTTACATGATAGATGATTATGCAAATTGGCACTGATTACATAGGTATTTCAACTCCATTTTACTGCAACGACGGTAAAGGCAATTTCCTATTTCATAAACGAAAGAATTACAGGGATGAAAATGGACGATGGGATCCTGGATCTGGTAAACTAGATTTTGGCATGACTTTAGAGCAGAATGTATTGCGTGAAATTTTTGAAGAATATGGATGTCAGGGAGAAATTCAAGAGCGCGTACCTGCCCACGATATTTTCCGAGAGCACGAAGGGCGTAAAACACATTGGGTCGCAGTACCGTTCTTCGTGAAAATAGATCCGAAAGAAGCAAAAATGAATGAGCTAGAAAAAATGGAAGCAATAGGATGGTTTCGATTGGATAAACTGCCTACGCCACTTCACAAAGGGTTTCAGTATAGCTTTTCGAAATTTCCGGAGTATTTTGAAAAATACAAATGAGACCACCCATTGCATTTTTGTAGGTTCAAATATAATGTAAGAATATAGTACATTCTAGGGAGAGGAGGAATCATACATGATCGTTGACAGGATTTTGAGTACCAATCCCAACTCGCAGAGTTGGCAAGAGTTGAAGGATAATTTCGGCAGACCTGGTTCGCGGAGTGCCTGCGGCCATACTCCAAGTCATGGAGACTGGTGTCTGAACTGCATCAATCAAGCATTTCCATGCGCCGAGGTTCGTAGTCACTATTGGATAGCACTCAAGGGGGCCCGTCAGGTCGACAACAACCTGTATATAGGACCCTATGGAGGACCACTGGAGATCGGAAAAGTCTCAGTTCCCCTAAGTCCGGCAAATTGGTGCTTGTCCTGCCTACAGGTCTTGGCAGAGCTTGATCCTGTATCACAGGCGCGAGGAAATATAGGCTACTGGGTGGCGGGCACAGAAAGACGGAAAAAAATACATCCCGATGTTCGGATACTATGTGGTCTGATACGGATAAGTCAATCTCGACTAACCAGAGAGCAGTTTGTCCTAACGGTATCACCAGCGCTTGCTATACTAAATAAAATAATCAATCATAATGCAATGATTTTATGAACATCGACCCTATCATCAAAATAATGAAACTTTCGAACCGGTTGCGGGCAATTGAGCGCGTGGTTCAGATCAAAGGGAGGGCATCGTACGAAAATGACGCGGAGCATAGTTATCAGCTTGCGCTCGTATGTTGGCAGATTGCCGAGCACCTAAAACTCAAAGTTGATCTCGCGAAGATATTTCAGTACGCATTGGCACACGATCTTGTTGAAGTGTATGCGGGCGACACCCCGGCGTTTACGGCCTCAAAGGAACACATTCAGTCCCAACATGAGCGGGAAGAGCAGGCACTTATTGAGCTCAAGAAAGACTATAAGGAATTTCCTGAGATGATCCAGGCTATCGAAAATTTTGAAGCAGAGAAAGATACTGAGAGCAAACTTGTTCGATTACTAGATACTTTTATCCCGACATTAAATGTGAGCATTGACCAGGGTACATTTTATAAAGATCACGGCATTACACTCGAAAAATATACCGAGATGCGAGGTGGCAAAATCGACGGCATTGACTTCAAAACAGCAGGCCTAGATGACTTGTTGCAAGCGCTTATGTCATATTTTGAGGAACAGAAAGAGGAGCTATTTGCGGGATAATTTTTGATTCCACCATCGTTTGTATGCAATACGCACTCTTTCATCTTATTACCGGAGAAGCGCACGATTTCATTCTGAGCTTGCAGCATGATGTTGCAAACAAATTTGGTATTACAGGCGCTACGAGGATACAGTCGCCCCCGCACCTGACATTGAAGAATTTTTTTGAAGTGGGCGATGTTTTGAAGCTCGAAGCGCTCGTTGAAAAATTTTGTTCAACCAATACACCTGCGCCATACGTACTTGAGGGGTTCGGTAGTTTTGGACATGATGTAATTTATATTGACGTAATTCCGACTAACCCGCTCCAAGGATTACGGGCACAGCTTCACCAAAGACTACGCAAAGAAAGCTGGGTGCAGTGGTCAACGCCGTTCGACGGGATTGACTCAAAGCTTCATGCATCGGTTGCGCATACCGATATTAGGGAAGAAATCTTTTCTGATGTTTGGAATTTTGTGAACCAGAGAAGGCCATATTTCGAATGTCAGTTTGACAATATTGTGATAGTGACAAAAGATGAAAATGAGGCGAGGAGTGTTTGTAAAGAGTTCAGCTTATAATTGAAAGGTTTAATTATTATTATTTTATTTACCATGTGCAATACTAGAGTGAACTATGGAACCGTACTATAATGAAAAAATATTCAAAAAATATTACACTTGTGCAAAAGCTTGTTGGCTCTATAGAGCTCCCAAAATGATTCAGGGGAAAATTAGCAGAGGAGGTTATTCAAGTTGCGAAGGACGAATATTTCGAGCGCCATTACGATCGAGGAACACACCAGCACAGGCGGGAAAGCTTACACCCCAAACGTCAATAACTTCGGAAACACATAGATCTCTCTGAAGTTTTTCAGTTGAACTAGACTAACCTTTTCTGTTGTATACAGTTGCTTTTGCAGTACTCCCCATTGTTTCCGTGTAATAACGTATTCCGCAAAGCTGTCCTAATGTTGCGCTAATACACCCATGCCTGCCCAGAATTTTGCAATGGATCGCTTGGTCGTGCCAATGGTGATCATAGGAATGGGCAGCACCAAATTGGTTGCCATAAGACAAATTGCCGCGTTTTTTTGTTGATGGCGGGTAATTTATGGGGTATCGTACTATATTTTACCAGACGCATTAGATAATCTCAAAT
>MHXC01000031.1:18037-20878 GCA_001824325.1 Parcubacteria group bacterium RIFCSPHIGHO2_01_FULL_47_10b | reverse complement strand
CTTGCATACTCTTTTCTAGGTGGTATTGAGAAACGGAGATCTATGTTTTGGGCTCTACTATTATGGGTTGGCCTCCTAACATCTGTTGCTATTTCAACAGACCTGTCCAGCAGCATGGGTATTTTGAAGGCTTGGTTTTTTGACCCTATGCTTTTTGTGGGAATCGTTTATTGGTATTTTCGCAAACTTGATAAAGACAAGAGAGGACAATTATTAGATAATGTAATTAATGCAATTGCTTTGTCTGGGTTGATTACCAGCATCATAGCGCTAGCTTACTACTTCACCGGTAACACTACTTTCGACGGCCGCCTCGCGTCTTTCTACGATTCACCAAATCAGTTGGCGATGTTTCTAGAGCTGACTTTTCTAACTGCACTATTCGTGTCGCCAAGAGGATACGTTGCGAAAAAGCACATCCGTATAGCCTTTGCATTAATTATCGGAATAGTAATTCTGTTGACTCAATCTACAGGTGCCTTATTAGGGGTTTTAGGCGCGCTTTTTGTATTGATTATTATCAAGACCATGGTAAATAAAAAATATGTCATAATTAAGACTATTTTATTTGCAAGCATGGCGATTGCCGTATTGTTACCAGCCTTATCTCTTTCGCCAACAACATCCCTTCGTATTGATAAGTTTTTTGGAGAACACTCTTCGGTGACCTCGCGAACGCAAATTTGGCGCAGCGCTATTACAATTGGCGTAGATCATCCCGTGTTGGGCATAGGCCCCGGCACCTTTCAAGGGCATTATCTCGAGTATCAAAAAGGGTTTTCTCCTTATTTAGAATGGGCGGCGCCTCACCCCCATAATTTGTTTCTGACAACCTGGCTATATGCTGGTTTTCTGGGGCTGGTCGCCATACTTGGCATATTGGTAGTAATGGTAAATCGAGTGAGCTCAAATTCTAACGATAATCCTCGGCTGAAGCTACTCATTCTATTGGTTATTATGTCATCACTAATTCATGGCTCTGTGGACACCGTTTTTTGGTCGAACGAGCTATCTGTAATAACCACGCTCTTACTTACAATGGGTTACAGTCAAAGAAATTAACCCCTGTGTGAAAGGCACTTCCATTAAAACCACTTCCCTTACAGGGCCCGATTTTACATGGGTCTGAGTTGCAAGTCCGATTAAAATCATCCCAATCCATGCCGATGTCCATCCCGACAGGATCGCCAATCAGAATATTTGCCCCTAGTTTATTTAAGGCTGTTTTATAGTCCGGGCAGCTGTGAATACGATTACAGTCTAAGGTATTACACTGACTTAAAAAGTTGCCACGGGGGTCCCAATCGCCAATCCACCTCATTATGCAGATTTCTTTTTTGCCAGTATTTATACCACAAGCATCCGGCTCACATACGTCGGCAATTTTGTCTTCCCCAGTAGTTAAGAAGGTGAAGTTGGGGACTAGCTTATCATAATGCTCGCAAGATAGGATTGAGCTAGATTCATTCGCCGGGCCTTTGCATAATAGGCCAGCCTTCTCTGCGATAGATCGAGGTTGGCAAACAAGATCAGGCGAAATGGGCCTGTCCAGCCATATGCAACCCCCGTTTACGACACTACAGGAGTCTAGGCCACAGGCGCGCTCCTTGATCCTTGATTGCTGACTCTGGTTTATTTTTCCGAAGTCATATAAAGCATCTTTTGTATAATCAGTACAATTTTCAATCAAATTACAGTTTGCAGACTCGATAAAGCCTGCGAGCCGTGGCTCTCTTAGCTGCACAAGCTCAGGATTGATAGTAACTAGGATTAAATATGAGGCCAGCAACAGGACAACGGCGCTCAATGTTGCGACGATACGTTTTTTGGCAGAGGCGATCATATTCGCGTTACCCCCCGCAGACGTCCACTGGGCACCGGCGATGATGAGGTTGAATAATGCTGCGATGCCAATGATTGAAACGCCAAAAATAAATGCATAGCGAATAACATTGCCTATCGTAGACGTGGCAGTTAAGGTTTCGCCGCCCACAATAGGATATTTTGTTTCAAGGGGTTTTTGTAGTTCAAAGCTACGATCGCCTGCACGAAGGGCGTTCCTGGGGCAAACATCAAACGGAGTGGTTTGCCCAGCCTTTTTGATAGAAAACGCTGCGATTAGACGGGCGCCCGTATCGAATTCTTTTTCTGGTTTAAACTCTTTGCACTTATCTCCAACCTCTTCTAGGGTCGTTCCTACGCCATTAGTATCAATACTCCACACACATTTATCTTGGGGTCCATACGTGTAAGGGTATTTTGTGCCGTCAAACTGATATCCCATTCGGTCAGGATTTTCATCACCCTGAGCGTTTTTTACTGAAAGCGGCCCGATGAACTTTACTTGTTCGCAGGCCTTGGGCGTCTGCGCCTGTACGACTATTGAAAGGCTAAATAATAGAAAACTACAAAGAAGACCGAAAGAAAATCTTCGGACCGTATTCCTTAATGCCTCCCTTCTATATATATAATTTGTGAGCTTTTTACGCATATTATTAAAACATATCCTCTATGAATTTAAGGGGGTCGCGGAGCGCCTCATTAACAAGGATGATGATAATAACAACAACTGCCAGTTGAAGAACAAAAGGCAGCACCGCCATAATTACAGGCTTCAGCGCCTGCATTAAGAATTGTTTTGCCGCCTTTTTTGTGTTTTCCTTGACAAGCGACATTGCTTTGCCCAAAAACCCACCAGCGCTGGTATCCTCATTGGCCTCTCCACTATTTCCTTGTAGAAAATCAAGTCCGAACACAGTGTATCCGAGTTAGTTCCATTATTCATCATCTTTCTGCTGCGCCTCATTTCCCTCCGCGAGCTCTTTTTTCGCCTGCTCTATC
>MHXC01000031.1:6312-18007 GCA_001824325.1 Parcubacteria group bacterium RIFCSPHIGHO2_01_FULL_47_10b | reverse complement strand
ATCATCTTTTCCTCGTCAGTGAGGTTGAATGTCTGCTGCACAATGTCGATGGTGGCAGGGGATTGTTTAAACAATAGTTGCAGCGAGGAGTTGGTGATGATCGGCTCGCCGTAGCGGCTGCGCAGGAAGTCAGCAACGTCTTGGGTGATGGTCGTGAGTCCAAGATAGTATTTTCGAGCGCGCTTTGCAATGCTGAATAAGAACGATGCCGATTCTTCGTGCTGTAACAGCCACCAGGCCTCATCCACGAACAAAATGCGTTTTTTGAGCTTGTAGCGAATACGTTTCCAAATGTAGTTGAGGATAATAAACATGGCGATCGGGCGCAGGTCCTCTTCCATGTCGCGGATGTTGAATACCACGAGCTCTTTATCAATTTCGATGTTGGATTGATGGTTGAAGAATCCTTCGAACCTGCCGGTGGTATATTTTTCGAGCTTAATGGCAAGCGATTTGCCGCCCTCAAGGTCTTGGAGAATATCTTGTAGGTCCTTTAATATTGGCGGCGTTTTTTCGTGGAAGTTTGGAGTTTCTGGCGTAATGTCGCGACTGGCATATGCTTCGCGGATCGCTTTATCTATAATGGCATCTTCTTCGGCCGAAAGGCCGCCTAACATAATGCGCGTGATATTTACTAAATCCACTACCGCCTCCCGTAGTACGTTACGCGGGTCCTCGCCTTCGCGAACTGGAGGCAAGTCGAAAGGATTAATATGGTGTTCACTGGATAGCGAGATTTTGAGGAATGAACCGCCAACGGTTTGAGCCAGATATTGGTATTCATTTTCCGGGTCGATGATGATAATGTCGGCGCCTTGCATCATGTAACGTAAGATTTCCAACTTTATCGTGTATGAGTTGTGCACGAACATGCCGCCATGGCCAGCCAAAAATACCTCGTTATCCACCGTTAAGTCATACACATATTTGTCGCGTTTATTGGCGATTTTTTGGATTTTGGCGATAGGATCCCAGAATAAATCAGCGTTTACGAAGCGTTTCAGTGAGGCGAGCGCTTGTTTGGTTCTCGCAATGGCAGGCGCTTGTTGATCGTAGATGCGCTGGCAGCGCGCAATATCAGTTTTGAGCGTGGCGTAACGTACTGCGCCGCTGGGATTATCGATGATGTACGCTTTCGTTGTTGTGCTAAACGTCGTGAGGCGCGTGCCAGTGTTTCTAATGCGTGCTTCAAGATCGTATTTGATATTAGCGAGACTATACGAGCCAATGCCGACTATGCGAGCTGCAGCAAACACATTATGTGCATGTGATTGCACCTCTTGGTTTTTCATTAGTCGCCATGTTTGTCCCATCTGCTGCCAGAGGGCGCGGTTTAGCTCTTTGTGCTCCGCTCCCACCGCTATTATCTCGCGAAGTTCTGGTAGCGAACGTATATATGCGGTGCGTCGCTCTTCGGCCTCATAACAGCGGATCTGAAATTCAACCTCATGGATAATTTTGCTCAATATTTCCCGCGATGGCTTGAATCTGGCTCGAAGGAGAGGGCATAATAGCGCGTTGTTTATTCCATATAAAGCAAAGCCAAAATTGTCGTAAATGGCTTGAAGATACGGCTTCATTTCGGGAATAACATCAACATTGGTATTGGGTGCTACTTGTTTCGCGAGCAACTCCCCCAACTTGTCATTCTTTGTTTTTGTAAGGAATCCAATAAGATACTGGAATCGTTCTAACTGCTCACGTCCCGAGATCGCAATTCGCCAGTAGGTCTTTTTACGCTTCCAATCAGAATTGGTGGGCATTTTCTTTATTTTTTTGATTCGGGCGACTATACCGAAACGATAGAGTAAATATGAAAGTCCCGACGCCAAATCTTTTGATTTCGTCGTTGCGCTAACGCTACACTTTTCAACGCCGCCATCCCCCTCATAATATGCAGAAAGATAGGCCGCAATTGCTTGGTTATCAAGGTCTACGAGATAGGAGGGAATATGCTTTGTGCCGGATGTGCCAGTTAGACCAAGGCGGCGCGCCCGAGCGACAAGCCCTCTATCTTTAATATATATGCCATGCACTTTTACGAAGTTTGTCCCGGGTTCGTCTTTCAAAGACCAAGAATATTTTGTAATGTTTAGTGTTTTTAGGCATTCATTGATGATTAATAAAACTTTTGGATCTGTATTACTAATATATATTGCTCGCAAAGTCACATTTCCTTCTGATGTGATAAGGCCGGCAAGCGTTTCAAACGCGTATTCCTTCACCACTGCATTTTGTCCGACAAACGGGGATATTTTTTGTGTACGGATGACTCGAGGCAACGGAATAAATGCACCTTCGCGCACTTCGGACATCTTTGCGTCTTGCACTATTCCGTCCTTTAATATGACCATATTATGGTCGCCAGTAGTGGTGATTTCGCGACCGCTTTGGGTTTGTAACTTGTAAAAAGTATCAGGGGCTTTTTTACGCATTGCAACAGTAACGCGCGACCACGAACCCCTCATGGACTTGTCAAATGCATATATCTCAAGACCGGGAGGGAATAATATACCCTCGATTTCTCGATCAATGGGGATAGTGCCATGTTGTTTTGCATACGATTCAACGAGTCTACCAATCTGGGTGAGTTGCATTTTTTCATTTACTCGGCATAGGACACGCTCGGACCCCCTTATTGTCTTCCCCGAGCCGCTCTTTCCGAATACTACCTCATTGGCGTTCTCTAGCGAAAATCTGTCAAATAATATGAGCGAGTTGTTATGCCTATTTACTCCATAGAGAATCCCTTTGTTCGAGCTCAAGTCAGCAGACACAAACGGGAACGATGTTGAAATTGGCCCGGTGTTCATTTGCGAGTTGATGAGCAGTCGATCCTCGGAAATAGGCAATGTCGTATTAAACCCTTCTTGTTGCTGGAATGTCGCCAGGCGCGACTCAATGAGCCGGTTTTCCAAAATTGACTCGATTTCTTTTTCGAGCGTCTCGACTTCCTCTTCGGAGTTACCGTAGACAGTCATATAAATGCCGAGGCGGAAGAATCGTTCGCGGCCTTGTTGGAGGGAGTCGCGCAACCGTTCTATGTCTTGGAGTGCGGTATCAAGAACAGGGGATCGCACGAGTCCTTTTTCTTCCCGCTGGCTTACCTGGGCTTGAATTTTAGCGAGCTGGCTGGTCATGCCTTTGAGCACCGCGGTTGTGTCTGCGGGATGTATGAAAATTGAAATATCATGCATGCGGTTCAGGTTGATGATTGGCGCAAGCCAGGCAGTTCGCACAAAACGCGGGAAGTTTGCCACGAACATGGTGCGGCAGAAGCGCTTGCCGATTTGCAGGGAGTTCGGGGTTACGAGCACCGCAGATGGCGCAATAAATTGTTGGAAAGCTTTTACACCCTGGGCGCGAAGATCCGCAGCTGACAGTGTGTCAACCGTTGAAACGCCCGACTTCTTGCCTTTGCCGCCGAACTTGAACGAAAACAACCCCCCTTTTTTCTTTGCGGGTTTTTGTGGCGCTGCCGCTGGCGGGGCGCTTTGCGCGGGCTGTGGTGGAGTCGCAGCTACCGGTTGGGTTGTGGCCTGCGCCCCTGTTAAGGGCGCTTGCGGTGCAACTGGTGGTTTGTTTTTCGAAAATAGTCCCATAGTGTTGTTATTGCTATTGTTGCTGGTGCGACGCTTGTGCGGCCTGCATGCCCGGGTCATTTGTCTCTAGTGGCGCCTCGTCACCCATATCTTGAAAATCGCCCTGGCCGATTGACTGCGCCAATTCCATGACGTTCTGCTTCTTTTGCCGCATCTTATCTGCCGGATTGTATAAGTTGTAAAATAATTCGATGAGCTCGGTGGTATTCAGCGGTTCTGCTCGAATTTCCATTGCCTCAAGACCGATTTGTACGTGTTTTACTCGCTGCCACAATTGGCTTTTCAATTCTTCGAATTGCGATTGCGTGTAGTGAAGGCCACCGGACAGAGATCCGAACAACCCTTTTGCGCTTTCTGATGGGGAAAAGGGGATAACAATGTAGAAATACTTGGAGATGATATTGGATAATTGAATCAAGCTCTGGACGAAGTCGATATATTCGCGCGTCTGGAGCTTCAGCAGTTCATTCTCTTGATTTTGCGCGCGCTCTTCGAGCGATAATAGATAGTCGTCGAGGTTTAACTGCCGAGAGTTGACCACAATTTGGAGCGGGAAGTCGAGCGAGTTGAGAAAGCTTTGATAGCGAAACACCAATGATTCCTGCTCGATTGCTGATTTGAGGGCGAAGTTGACCGATGATGTCATAAGCACAGCGCGCAACCCGCCATTTTTCAAAATGACAACGCCGTTGCGAATCTCTGCAACTTCGAGGAATCGTGATGATGGGGGGGCGTTTCGGATATTGATGGCCATGCTATGTGTCGATATTGAGCATCTCGCTAATTTCTTGAACGCGCTCCGTTGTAGCAATGCGCGGCTGTTGTTGGTTTTGCGTTTCAGGAGTCTCGACAATTTTGATGTGAATGTTGGGGATGATTTGTTCCGGAGCAGTTCCGGCGTCAGTAATATCAGCATCCAGCTCTTTTTTCCAGACATATGTTTGTGAGTTGCCCATGTAGTGGAAGATGGAGCTCGTGAATGCAGTCATTGGCCTCCCGTTGACTTTGTAAAATGAAAAGAATACGGCAACGAGGAATACCGGCGTTGCCAATGCAATCCAAAAAATAAATTTCAAAAACATGAACATGATGAATAGGAAGCCGCAGACCGCCAAAAACAGTACCACCTGTGCAAACGACAGCGGACCGAGGATTCGGTCTTTTGCCTGCATAAATTGTGGGACTTCGTATTGCTCCATGTTTTATTGTATGGTTGGACCTTATTTTACCACAGAATCGTTTGTTGCCCTAGCGGGTTGTGGGGGTGGCGCCTGTTGTTGCGATTGCTGCTCTTCGAGCTGTTTGTATTCCGCAACCACCTGTTCGAATGTTTTATCGCCCGCGTACAAATCACGGATAAATCCTTTGTATTTAGCGAAGACGAACTCATTGAGCTTGGAGGCAATGGCTTGGGCGACCGCGCGGTCTACCTGAAGACTTTTTTCAATGGCTGGAACTATATTTTGCATTGGGAGCTGGCCGAAAAAAATTTTGGTTACGATCCGTTCGAGCAAAATAAATTGTGCTGGATCAAGGGAGGGAAGGCACTCTTTCAGATTGTAGGAATGAAGGTATTCTTGGAGGCTATTAGGTAGCGAAGACTGGTCTCGATTTGATATTGTAACAACAGTGTTTCGATTTTTATTTTCCTCATAGAGGGCATCAAAAAATTTAACATATGGACCAAAGAATAACCTAATTGCTTTAGCAAGTTTTTCGGCGAGCGGAAGACTTTGGTGTAATTCTTTTTCAAATATTCTCGGAAGATCGTTGAATGCAAGCTCGCCAACATAGAGTTTCCGAACGACTCGAGAAAAAAGAACGAGTTGGTCACCAACCAAATTAAATTCTGTTTGAATCGAGTGAATTTTACTAAAACTTTCTTCAGAAAATAAGAAATTCTTAACTTCGCCAGGAAGTTGCTTCATTTTTTTTACTGTGCGTGCGGCGTCCTCATTTGCAGGGATCATACGGGATAAGTGCCACTTATTACTTGAGCGTTAGCGTTGGCGATGCGCGCAGTGACGGCTGCGATACCAAGAGGGGTGGTGATTCCAAGTTGTCCAGCAAGCGCAGTTATTGCAGCAGGATTTCCATGCAATCTCGTGATGGTATCTTTGTAATTCGTTAGCCCAGCAACGTCCTGTCCGTCGATGAACTTTTCAATTTTTTTATAGTTAATGCCATAGGCAACAACAGGATTCGTGAGAGCATCGGAGTGAAGTTTGCCTGGATCAGCTTTTTGGGTTGCAGAAAACATTTTTTGAGGATCGCCTGCATGGTAAAGGTGCGGATGTGCTGCCTCAACTGACTTTCCAACTTTCCCAGCGGCGCGCTTTGCAAAGGGCATGAATTCGGTGGCAGTAGCGGCATCAAGGTCGCCCGAATCAGCCAATGACTTCAATGAGGCAGCTCGTTTGTCATAATTTTGAGCTTTGCTTCTAAGTGTTTGGACGCGAGCATCCGCACTAAGCCGATCCATTGACTTTTCATACCTTTCAAATCCTTTTTCGAGATCACCAACACCTCTGGCCAAGCGTTCAGCAAAATACCTTCCTGGCGCTCCCATTTGTGAAAGAGCTCCTATGGCGGCATCTGCGGCCCCGGATCCAATAACAAGCCCCTTGCCTACGTCTCTTGCATAGCGACCGACTCCAAAGACCCCCTTCTTTCCATATCCTACCACTTTATTTCCTAACATTTTTGCAAACTTCTCTTGCTGTCCTGCCACAAATCCAACAACTCCCGCAGCCCCAATTACCGAGGTTTTTTTGGCGATACTGTAACCGATAGCGAGAAAAACAAAGATAGTCATATAGACGAGCAATGGCGCGAAATCACCGATGAACGCAGTTTGGTTGAATTGCGATACATCAAATCCTTGGGGCGGAGTGAATGCTGGGCTCAATGCGCTTTCAGAGTCAGCGAGCGATTTTGCTAATACTGCGGCCAGAAAAACAAAAAACATCGCAAATGATCCAACAAACGCCCACTGGATTAAGTACGTAAACCATTGTTTTAAATAGCCGCCGAAATGGCCTGGCAACATGCCGAAGAGAAAGGCCACAGGAGCAAGAATAACTAAAACCCAAATTGCGACCACGCGCATCACAAACAATACGGCAATAATAGTAAGTATCCATGTGGTGAGACCTTGGAACAAAAACTGCAGCAGGGCTGAACCGAAGCGAAGCACGCTATACTCAAGAGATCCCTCCGTCACATTTGCTGATTGAAAAAAACCACTGGCCGGCGAATATAAATCGCCAATGCGCATGTTTTGCACAAGTCCTAAGGGGGCATTTGAAAGCTGTTGGCCACTACCACCGGAGATGAAAAAGTTCATAAGCAGTTGTGACGCATCGACAATGACTCCAGAGATGACTTTTGTGAAGTTGATGAGAATAGCGAGAATAATAAGGCGGGGAACGAGCTTTTGCAGCTGCCACTTATCATCAATGTTCAGAAGCGACATGAAAGAAAATACAATCAAGAAAAAAATGACAAAGAGATTTGCCATTTGGCGAGTGATTTCCCAGCCAACGTCAACCACGCCTCCACTTGTTAGGGGTAAGCCATTAAAATCAGGAGACATCACATAGCCAAGCACCTTTGCAGACCACTCCAATCCTCCAGAAACAACTGGAATGAGGGCATACTCAAGAATAACGCTTAAAATATTTAAAACAGTTCCAGTGATTTCAGCTCCTTGGGCTCGCACCAGTTGTAAAGGCATCGCGAGCAATATCGCTGCAATAATACCAACAATCGGGAATTGTTTTCGCGAAAGCATGCGCTGCATAGTTATCTATCAGGAATAAAATACCCTTTATCCGGTTGTCTGAACCATTGTTTCACGATGGTGCTGAAGTTTTGTTGGTGGAGTTGCAAGACGTCTTTATACCACTGGTTAAAGTAGTTGCCGCGCAGCGCTGGGTCCTCATAGATGGATCGGGGTAATTCGCCAGTCAAATAGCCCGCGGGGAGTTTGATGTTGGTGTCTTCGAATGGAGCGGGGAGAGATGTGCGACCGTCTTTTACACGAATACCAATAAGGTCACCTTGTGCATCGATTGTTTGGCCATCAACAGTTTTGCCTCCGCGCGCAGGAGAGAAGCCGAAAGCATTTTCTGGCTGTTCGCGGTAGGCCTCGACTTCGTCGTTGGTTATTGTGACCTCGCCTGTTGTGGCATTAAGGATGCGTGGTGACTGAAATGCTTGCGCCGCTAAATCAAATTGCGCCTGCGTTGCTGCTTGGATTTTGTTTAACAGAATAACGGTAGGGGAAATAATGTCCTCGGTATCGATGTAGTAAAAGTCGCCAGTTGCGGGGTTTTCTTTTTCGTCTTCTGGCACGCCTTTCGCAATATTGGTCACGAGTTCTTTATGTTCATCAGGCGTATATGATTGGAACCCGATAAGATATTTTTCCGGTTTCAGACCCTGACCAGAGACATATTGAGCCAGACGAAGTTGTTCATAGTCCGCGATAATCTCGGATATGGTTTGCTGGATGCGCCCGATGACTTTCATTACCGTGCTGTCGCGATCATTCACTGCTTTGTCGAGCTGGTCCCAGGTAAAGAATTGGCCGAGCGGTTCTTTGAGTTCCGGTGCCAGCTCGATAGTGCGGAATTGGCATGCGCGGCTTTGGTTTAGGAATAGTTGCATACGACTCCTTACTTCGATGTCGATCTCCTCGATGGGCCCAATTTGCGTAATATCATCGAGCGAAAAATCGAATTCAGGCGAATTTGGATCGATTTCCAGAATGTCATCCACAGAGTCGCCCCCCGATGTCACATTATCAGCTGATGGCGCTCTTCCAAGCGTTGAAGAGAGTCCAGCCAACGCAGGACATTGCAAGTTATACAAAATAATTTCGCACCGAGCAGGGGTGTAAAACTCAGGAGGGGGGGAAGTCTCAAGCGCTGATAGCTTTCGGTTAATATCTAACAAAAATGTCTCCTTGATTTGATCGCGCAATTGGTCTGATTGACATTTTTGGCCTTGTGCCTGCATTTCAGAACAGACGTTGAGCGTAGTACATTCGCTGGGGCCCTGCAGTCCCCACGCATTACACTGCGATTTGTCGCGCGTAGAGAACGGAAAATGTCGCCATGGGGCTAAGTAGCACTGGATAAAGTCGCGCGCTTTTTGGATCGGCTCCTCGTAGACGAAATCGTCAGCATTAGTAATAATGCGGCCGTCCTGTTTGACCACAATACACTCGCCTTCTGCAGTGCGAACGCCATAGGGACACAGTGCGGCAACGTCGGCTTTACTCGCGACATGATCAGGGCCAACGGCATCCAGCGCAGTTTGTTCTACTGAAATTTCAATACCGCGGCCTTTGAGCGATTCGACTAACTGATTTGTGAGCTGGCAATTTTCGATAAAATTCGTATCATTCGCCGTCTCGCATTGCTTCACAATTTTTCGAAACTCGATCATGAGCGGCTCACTGCGTAGCTCGACAAACGCTTCATAGATGAGCTTGTTTACATCCTCGCGAGCTTTTGAAATTTTGCTCAACTCAAGCGAGAGTTGAAACTCCTCTTGGCGTTCTTGGAGGTCGCGGAATAAGTTGTACATAAAGACCTCGAGACTCTTTTCGTAGTTGGTGTTTTCGTCGAATCCCACGGTCCAGGTAGGGACTGCGGCATGGGCAGCTGGTACTGCAAACAGTAAAAGCCCGCCAGTCATACCAAAAACAAGCGCCGTTAATGCCAATCGTCGGGCGATTCGGGTCACGCCAAAAAAACGTGTGCGCATATTCATTTACGCCTTTATTTTACCACAAAAAGGGCGAGTGGTTATCCACACATCGACCGAGTTCAAGCATATGAAAAATAGACCTACATCAGGGCGTTGCAACTGCCGATGGCTCAATTGGTTTATCATCGGCACACGCGCACCAGCCGCTGGTAGCATCCCAGAGCCATGCAGAACCACTGCAGCACACATTACATGCGAGGCCCGGGCAGCAGGTGCATCCGGGAGGACCTACGCACCAAAGATTACTACGACAATTACCGGATGGAAGTGGCATGCAGAAGCAGGGATAGCCACAGCCACCGGCAGTTATTGCAGGGGGTGCGAGAAGCTCTATGCCTCGATTGCGTTCCTCCTCTTTTCCAATAGGGCTTGGCCCGGGACCGCAAGGAGTCCACGCCGAGTGAGTGACATCAAGGCAAAGCCCGATTTCGTCAAGCGCCACATCGAGCGGAGGTCCGATTCCAGTTTGTTCACTCTTTTCCTGGTTCCACCCGCACGCGGGCAGTACTTCTTTGGAGACAGCTCCCGGATTTGCAAGAGGGCTAATAGAAAAAGCGGGACTTCGTGCGCAGTGTATCGAACCATCGCGTTTTATATAGCAATTAGCGCCTTTTTCTGATCCTTTTGGGGTACCATTAACACAGCGAATATCTGGGTGGTCTGGCGTGCCAAAATTTTTGCAAATTTGATCACCGGCGACATACCATCCGTTACTTGTCGGCTCGGGCTTGTCAATGGTTTGTAAGTTACTGTTTGTAGTACTTGTCTCGTCAAGGGCGATAACAGGCAGCGTGCGAACGCTTTTTACATTAGATTGTTGTGCCGTACCCGGATCATCAAATGGACGATTGGCGCCTGCGCTATACTCTGTGCCTGGATCTTTGTTTGCCATTAGATTACTGATGACTTGATTGAGTTGCTGTTTTGGAAAATCGCCTACGACCAAGAAACGTTCATCAATAACATGGCCATTGGAAGGGAGGGTGGTAGTATTTCCAAATAATTGCTGCAGGCGATCAGAAATTGTCCCACTGTTTGATGGTATGAGGGAGTCGAAGGGTTCAGATTGCTTCGGTCCTTGCCTTGTGAGTCGCAAAATATCGTCAAGCTGTGTCGTATTATATACAATGCCGACAAGACCGATTATGATGGCAATAAGAAGCAGCGAACGACTAGTTATCATGCTACTTTAGCTTAATAGATTAATCAGGAAGTACATCGGCGGGCAACTCGATACTGTTCGTAGTAGTAAACGCTTTAATTTCATTATACAATGCCAGGCCGCGCGACCGAATCGACGCGGTTTCATTTGACGTCATTAAAATATCGATATTGTCTTTCGTAGATTGTGCCGAAATGCGAACTAAAAAACCGATATAGTCCTGTATGACTTGGTATGAGGAGCCATGAAAATCTTCCAGTACGGCCGGTGGCTCAAGTCGAGCGAACTCCTTTTGTTTTGTTTGAAATGACGCGATAAGGTCCAGCAAGTCTTGGCTGGATCCCTCACGATGACGCAACGCCGCAAACGTCACTTCTCGTGGCGTGGGAAAGGCGATATTGGACGAAGCAACGAGGTAATCGCGAATAGAAGTCTTCTCGGCATCTGATAGTGAAGTACTACTGCCGATGGTAGTAGTCGCCGTGTTAAAGTCAGTGTTTGCAATGCCAGATGCGGACGGCTTCGCATCTGGGCTGGTGTCTGTATCCGATATCGGATCTTTATCTACGAACGAGAATTTCAACGAATCGAATAATGATGAAGAAGAACCCAGCACACCGGACGAATTTCCCCCTGCTGAACCGGCAAGGTCGCCAGACATATCCGCATTATCATCGCTCGCGGTAAAAGTCGTTGTGCTCGTGCTATGTAACGTAAACCACACCACAAAGGCAGCAGCTGCTAAGCCGCCAATCATTAAGAGTCGCGCCCTGTGACCACCCTTAGCATTATCAGTTTCCTTATTTTCCCTCAATTGATTTGGCAAGCGCATCGCGTTGCACGTTTAACTGGGTTATATAGTCTACAAGCCACACTCCTGCGGACTGGTTCAGCGTAATTTGTACGGGGTTTGAGCGTGCGTTCTGCAAATCGCGGAACATCTGCGCCAGCATCATAGTGGATCCGACATATCCGTGTTGTAAGGCGACTGCTTCTGGCGGTGTTGGCACCTTTTTGAATGATGCGATCGAGTCAGCAAATTCGCCCTGCAGCTCGAGCAACTGGGATTGTTCACTGGTATCGTCCGAGGCCAACGCCTGTTGCGCTATAACATCGTACGGCGTATCACCTCCAGGAAGCTGAATTGCCGCGG
>MHXC01000031.1:4261-6252 GCA_001824325.1 Parcubacteria group bacterium RIFCSPHIGHO2_01_FULL_47_10b | reverse complement strand
AAAATTGCTCGACAAGTGCTTTATCAATTTTTGGTCGCTGCTGGGCGGTTTTGTCGCGGACCCAGACAAGGTAGCGCACGGTTATATTTTTGTCGGGGCGTGCAGCAAGACGGGCCGACTCTGAACTTCCGGGATTTATTGGATCATAGCCGTTATCGATCTCGACCCCATCCATATAGCCATCACTATCGGAGTCAGGGCGCTCTGGGTCTGATCCATAGAGATATTCTTCGGCATTCGACAGGCTGTCGTCATCATCGTCGAGAATAAATGAATACGAAACTGATGATTTTGACTCAAGTGCGTTGAGCGAATGCGCAGTATCATTGGTTGTAGTCAATGAATCGCTGCGCCAGAGTGTAAAAATGACGAAAATGACAACGCCCAAAAGTGCCGCAAGTATGGCATATTGTTTTATTCGTTTGAGGATCATGATGATTTGGCGCGGGGAAGATCTGGGGCAATTATTGCTGCGATTTGCCGCCATTGCTCGATAGTTAGATTTTCGGGGCGGGCAGTTGGGCCAACCCCTGCCTTTTCGAGCGTTTTTTCGACGAGCGACGCTTCTATATTACACCGTTTTACCAATGTCGTATGCAACTGCTTACGTTTTTGTTGAAATGCTTCATGGGCGAGGCGCAATACCGTGCGACCCACATCGTCGATCGGGGCTCGCGGCTCAATGACGACCAAGGATGAATGTACGTCTGGTTGGGGCCAGAAAGACCGCGGTGAAACATCTCGCTCAATGGTCACCGTTGCCACTAATTGCACCATTACAGCAAGAAAATTCATATCCGGCGGTTGCGCAGTCATTCGCTGTGCGACTTCTTGTTGCATAAGCACAACAATGCGTTGGGGCATCCGAGGTTCTTCGAGTAGCAACTTTTTAATGATCGGCGTGGTGAGATAGTACGGCAAGCTGGAAACTACGGTATACACAGCATTTTTGGGCAACAGGGTAGTGATTTCAACGTCCAGAACATTTTTATTCAAAATTTTGAAATTTTTGAATCCTGCGTCAGTTAAGACCGTCGTAGCAATCAAAACCAAAGCCCTATCGAGTTCTATGCCAAAAAGGCTGACGAGATCGCTGTTCCGACCAGCCTTGGCTTCGACCGCAGCCATCTGTTCAAGCAGTTTCTGCGTCACCACCCCCATGCCCGTACCTATTTCTATCAGTATATCACCCGTGTCAATATGGGCCAGGCGAACCATGTCGTCCACCACGGAGCGGTCAATGAGAAAATGCTGCCCGAGCTGGTGAAGCGGAATAGCGTTATGTTTTCGCAGTAAACCCTGGATTGTCGCGATATTCGCTAAACCGTAGTTCATACATAAGAATCATCAAATTTCAGCGTGTGTTCCGGGAGCGTCAATAAGAATCGGCTCGGCGGATTGGCTTGCAGTCGACCGAAAAGGCGGCGACGGCGTGCAAATGTTATGTAAAGGCGGTCTTTTGCGCGCGTAATGCCAACATAGCACAAGCGGCGCTCCTCTTCCATTTCTTGGGGGTTAAGAAAGCTGCGATAGTGCGGAAAAACGCCTTCTTCCATGCCAACTATAAAAACCACAGGAAATTCAAGGCCCTTCGCCGCGTGAAGCGTCATGAGCGTAATTTGATCTTGTCCATCTTGCAGTGTGTCCGCATCGCTCATGAGGGTAATTGAAGTGAGAAAATCGCGCAGAGACGGGGCGGTCGCAGCTATTGAGGCGAGCTCTTTAATGTTCTCAACGCGCTCTTCAAAGTTCTCCTGAGTGCTCTGCAGATACGCGTCATAACCGGTAATCGTGACCATGCGAACGATATATTCTGCGAGGGTTATTCGCTGCAGTAATTCGCGGCTTCGGGCGAATAGCTCAGACATCATTAGTGCTTGCGTGGCAACTTTAGCAGGGAGACCAGCGCATTGCTCTTTCGTAAGGGTTCCTGCGCATATAGCCGCTTGGAAAGGCAGCAATTTTTCTGCTGTTTTCGGGCCGATACCCCG
>MHXC01000031.1:968-4242 GCA_001824325.1 Parcubacteria group bacterium RIFCSPHIGHO2_01_FULL_47_10b | reverse complement strand
TGATCATCAGCGCTATCCAGCAATCGCAGGTAGGCCATCATGTCTTTTACCTCTTTTCGCTCGTAGAATCGTACCGCACCGACGAGCTGGTAGGGCATACCGGTTTGTATAAGCACGTCTTCCAGAGCACGAGATTGGGCATTTGTGCGATAGAGTACTGCAATACCGCTTTGCTTAAAGCCCTCTCGTTCGAGTGTAAGCACCGTGTCCGCAACATATTGGGCTTCAGTAACCTCATCGTCCGCGGCAAATAACGTGATCTGTTCGCCCATTTCGCGATCAGTCCACAGCGTCTTCTCCGTGCGATATTGGTTTTCTTTTATTACGGTATCCGCTGCAGCGAGTATAATTTTTGTCGAGCGGTAGTTTTGTTCGAGCTTTATAACTCGGGCATCACGGTAATCTTTTTCAAAATTCAGAATATTGCGAAAGTCCGCGTTTCGGAAAGCATAAATCGCCTGATAATCATCTCCGCAGACGCATAAATTTCGATGTTTTGCCGATAGAAGCCGTGTCCATTCGTATTGTGCGGTATTTGTATCTTGATATTCGTCAATCAATATGTGTTGAAAACGCTCTTGGTAGGCGGCCAAAATAGGCGGATGCGTGCGCAATAGCACCACCGTTTGCATGATTAAATCGTCAAAATCCATTGCATTATTGCGGCGAAGCTCCTGCTGATAGTGGTGGTAGGCCTGCGCTACCATTTCTTGAAAGTGGCTGGACGCGGCATCCTGGTACTGTTCTGGGTTCGATAGTAGACTTTTGGCCCGGGAAATTTCGTTGAGAATTGTCATTGGGGTTACATCGCGCTCCCCAACGCCATTTTCTTTTAGTACCGCCTTTAATAACGTAAGTTGGTCAGCGCGGTCATAGATCGTAAAGCTCGGTTTATATCCAATTTTTTCTGCGTGCGTGCGCAAAAACCGCGCCGAAATAGCGTGAAACGTGCCAATTGATAAGTCGCTCAAGTTGGCGAGACGCTGGAATTGGGAATCGTTCGCGTGTGCCGCCAATTCGCGCAATAATGCCGCGGTTCGTTGCTTCATTTCCTGTGCCGCCTTATTGGTAAATGTAACTGCCAAAATCGATTCAGGCGTAACCCCAGAGGCTATCAGGTACACAATACGGTGGGTGAGGGTACGGGTTTTACCGGAACCAGCTCCTGCAATGATAAGAAGCGGTCCTTTTTCATGGAGCACCGCTTCCTGCTGCTCTTTATTTAGCTTGCCCAAGACGATGTCCTTCATATAAAACTATGGTACACTAACTATCAGCGAACAGCAAAAAGTAGGGGCGGGGGCGTCACGAACGAAAGCACGTTATCAAAAAAGTTGACAAACATAATCAATTAATGTATTATATACGCACTGGCATTGACTACGCTGTCCCATTTGCTACAGTAAATCAATGTCATGCGCGGAACGAGATGGACGATAGCGCATAACTTTTATTTCCAAAACCTATTACAACCAAGCTACAAAGTCTTGTTGAAGCGCTCCGATCAGGGGCGGTTTGGCAGATAGACATAGCGAGGAAGCATATAACCCATGCAGTGGCGATAGTTCTGGTTGCGCTCAGTGCAATGGGTCTTTTTTATTGGGCAACAAATAGCGTTTTTGCCCAGAATGGAGCGAATAAAGGCATGCTCACAACGGAAAAGCTAGACTTACAGCAGGTGTCAACGCGAGCAACACAGGCCGCGCTTCAACAGCCCAAGGCGTATGTTGAGGCGCGTTATACGATATTTCAATCAAGCGGTCAGGGCGGAACTGGCAAGGATAAGCGCCTCTCGCTTGATGTTCAGCCGCTTATTTCCGGGGATAATACGATTAGCGCTACCACACGACCGGTAACTACGTCTAATGATGCAGCAGTTGAGGCTGCAACGAGCCGAAGCGGAAAGCCGCACCGCACGGAATCAACGACATACGCGGTTCAGGAGGGCGATACCATTTCCAGTATTGCAACCCAATTCGGTATTACGACAGAAACGGTGCTCTGGGCGAACGGCCTTGGGACGCGAAGCATCATTCGTCCGGGTCAGGAACTCACGATTTTACCGGTTAGCGGCGTGCAACATGTCGTAGATAGGGGAGATTTCTTGGGCGCCATTGCCCAGCAATATCAGGGAGACCTTGATGAAATTATTGCCTTTAACAACCTTGACGAAGACGGCTTTATCCGCGAAGGCCAGGTTATTATCATCCCCGATGGTATCAAGCGCGTGTACGCGACGGCTTCAAGTGGCGCAGCAGGCAAGGGAGTGACATATATTACAACAGTCACTGACGGCTATTTTGCTCGACCAAGCAATGGGCGGCGATCACAAGGATTGCACTCGTATAACGCAGCTGATATTGCGGCGCAATGCGGGTCGGAAATTGTTGCCGCAGCACCAGGAAAGGTGGTTTTGGCTGATGGCGTGGGTTGGAACGGCGGCTACGGGAAATATATGAAAATATCGCACCCAAATGGCACGTTTACGTTGTACGCACACGCATCACAGCTCCTTGTATCAGTTGGAGAAGATGTGGCGCGTGGCCAAGTTATCGCCTATATGGGTAGCACCGGTCGTTCAACGGGATGTCACGTCCACTTTGAGGTCCATGGCGCAGAGAACCCATTCTTGAAATAACACTACTTCAACACTACCCATAGCGCATCAAATACTTTCTTTTTTGTTGTACTATCGGCCTCAGCAATGATTTCCTGGAACTTTTGGTGAGCCAGACCGGAAACTATCGTTGAACTGACGCGGGTAAAGGTGTACATAGTGGTAATATGCATGGTATTGATGAGATCCTTGTGGTGCCGAATGACCTCTCCTATCGTCAAAATACTGTGAATCACAAAAAATTCCTCTCTGTATGAGAGTTTTTCTTTATGTTGGCAACGCTCCATGGCGAGTTCCAATACGCGACCGACAAAGGTATTGCGCAACCTTTCATTCTTCGATAACAACAAAATTTCCTCGAGTCTTAGGTTGGCCTTGAGCAGCTCGTTTACATCCTCGGTCTCGCTAATAAACGCGCGATACCAGCGCTCTGCTTCAGCTTGTTCGTTTTCTGGGGTGAGGTGGGTGAAGGAGGATTCGGTGTCGGGGGTGTTATGAATTGTCATGGGAGTAGGGTTATTATTGATTAGATTATGCACCCTTGCTTTATTATAAGTTATTGGAGCATAAAAGAAAGCGATTGACAGCGAGGTGATTGACAAATGGCTTGACCTATGCCATGTTGATAGTAGCAACTTACAACCTACGGTCCTCAAT
>MHXC01000031.1:0-957 GCA_001824325.1 Parcubacteria group bacterium RIFCSPHIGHO2_01_FULL_47_10b | reverse complement strand
CAGGAGGAAAAGGCGAAGCACAATCGGACTGGGACGGCCTTCTGGTATGGGATAACCGTCGCTTTACTCGTTTTTATTGTCGCATTGAGTGCCGGGAAATATTGGGCGAACAACCTGGAGGAGATTTTTTCACCAGCGTTCATTTTTGAAGGAGAGGATATCATTGATGTGTTACAGGGACTGGTATACAAATTCGGACCAGTCATTTGGTTTGTGATAGGAGTAAGCCTGTTCAGATGCGAAAGATACCGGTGGGACTTCGATGCGATTAAGTGGGGCATGATGATCTCTCTGTTAACGATGATTAGTTGGTATGGGGGACTGTACAATGCAGGTGCATGGGACATCGTATTTGGCAACCCCACGTTGCAGGTTTCATCCCACATGACACTGCAGTTGATTGCGGTTCTGACGGTTGCGGGATATGCAGTCATAGTGACCCGGGCCCAGCGCTCTTTCAACAACCTGTTTAACTTGACCATAGGAGTTGCTGCATTCGACTTCGTTCTAACGAGCATTTCAGCGATTGCAGCAAGCGACATAGTCTCCGATGGTCTGCTTTTAAGCTTGCGTTCTGCAGGAGGGAACAGCTTCCTAATACTGGTGGTTGGGGCTAGCGGTTTGCGTGCGGCAAAAAAACTGGCTGCTATTTGGAAAAGCAACAGAACCGTAAAGTTTTAACTTAAGGAGAGATACTAATGTTGACGACGAACATGGCCCGGATCAGAAGCTTGATCTTGGCCATGTTTTACTATACGGCGCGGAGAACTCAGCGGCCTGTCGATTTTTATGAGTGCTGATACCTAGGATTGTGACCAGAGAGATGTGAGTACACCATGATTGTTTTTTTACTATCCTGTAGCGATATTTGCCATTCGGATAGGTAGCAATTTGTCGGCTCAGAAATTCTGGGATCGTTTTGTAGCCTTTTGGTGCTCTCCATTTGGAAACATCCAC
>MHXC01000030.1:2206-7471 GCA_001824325.1 Parcubacteria group bacterium RIFCSPHIGHO2_01_FULL_47_10b | reverse complement strand
CCGGCAAATAAACCAGCGCGCCAATTAGATCAGCCAAACCGTTTTTCTCCACCAAGCGGGAAACGGTAATAATCACTTTATCGCTGGCGGTTAATCTTAATCTCTCTCTCATCTGACCTTTGTCTTGGGCGGTGGGTTTTTGTCTGAATGCCCGACCGTCAAAACCATTGGGCACGACTTTGATCTCTTTTTGATATTCAAAGCTTCTGGCCCTTTCGGCCAACCACTGACTAATGACTTGAATGATATCGGCTTGCTTATATACTTGTTTATAAAGCGGCCTCCAAAACCAAGTTCTTTTCCTAATAAATTCATCGCTGTCGCCGCTTTGTTCCGTTAAAAGATATTTAACGTCATAACTCCATTTAAACAACAAAGCGGCCAAGGCGGCGTAGTTGGCCATCATCCCCCAAACAATCGGGAATTTGTGTTTAGCCTCGAGTGCGACGGCTTTAAAATAGGCCAGCAGAAAAAATAAATACTTATCCCACTTAATCCCCCAGCCGACCCGATAGACAAAGACATTGCCTAGCTTTTCGTAAGGCAAGTTTTTCGCATCAAACCTAGCCGTTATTAAATGAAATTCGTAATTGCTGATGCGTTTGGTAATTTCTTCCAAAGCGATTTCAGCGCCGCCGATCAGCGGACGATAGGCCAAAGAAAAAATTAAAACCTTCTTCTTTTCCGAAGTCGGCAGAAAACCGGCGCTAATGTTATTTTCCGTCATTTAATTTTGAATTGATCTCTTTGGCTGTTTTTAACAAGGCAAAATCGACTCCCTTATCCTTGGCAAAATCGATTAAACTATAAACGTCCTTTCTTAAGCATTTGCCGCCAAAACCCCGATAACCTTTGTGGGTAATTTGCAAATGGCTGTCAATAATCCGTTTATCCGCCGCGAAGCACTCTTTAACCGCCTCATAATCAAGGCCGGCCGCCTGACAAATATCGTAAATCTGATTGGCAAAAATAACTTTAAGAGCGTAATAATTGTTAACCATGTATTTAACCATCTCGGCCTCGGCCGCCCGCATGGTCTTTTTAAAAGGGGCTTGGGGCAAAAGCGCTAAAACTTCTTCAGCGATCTTTTGGCTTTTATCGGTATAACCGACCAGCTGCTTATCGGGATGCAAAAAATCTTCAACAGCCGTGGCCTCGGTTAAAAACTCCGGATTAAACAAAACTTTAAGATTGGGGTGTTGATTTTGGTAAGTCTGGGTGGTGCCAGGCAAAACCGTTGATCTAATCACCACAATTTTATCCTTAAGACTGGCTAATTTACCGAAAACATCATTCATTTCGGTCAGGCCAAAACCTTTGCCTTCAGTATATGGAGTCGGAATGCAGACAAAAATGATTTCAGATGCTAAAACCTCTTCTAAAGAGTCGGAATCGTTGTATTTATCATAAATCTTGGCTTCTTTAAAATACTGCTTCATGGCGTTTCCCAAGACGCCACCGCCAAAAATGCCTATTTTCTTGTTAGCCATCATTTTGTCGTTAAGATTTGTTAATAATAGTCAACAAAGAGCCTGTTTGGCAAGCCCTTGTTTTTATTCAAAATTCGGGTAAAATTATAACATATTATTTCTAAATTGGCAAAGATGAGAAAAATCCTTTATTTAGTCACTAAATCTGAATGGGGCGGCGCCCAGGAATATGTCTGCAATCTGGCCACCAGCCTGCCCAAAGACCAATTTGAGGTTCTGGTCTTGGCCGGCGAAGGCAATGATGAATTATTCCAAGAATTGTCCAAATCAGGCATAAGGTACCAAAAACTTAAATACACCAAAAGGGCCATTAATCCCTTTACTGATCTCAAAGCTTTGTTTGAACTAAAAAAGATCTTTAAGCGGGAGAAACCTGATATCATTCACTTGAATAGTTCTAAAATCGGCTTCTTGGGCTCTTTGGCCGGGAAACCTTTCAACCTCAAAATCATTTATACCGCCCACGGCTGGGTTTTTAATGAACCGCTGTCTCCTGTTTTAAAAAAAATTTACTATTGGATTGAAAAAAAATCTTCAGCCTGGAAGGATGTGATTATCTGCGTTAGCGAAGCTGACCGCCGGCTAGCCCTTAAAAATCATTTTCAGTCAAACATAATTACTATCCATAACGCCGTTGATTGGGAAAAGTTGGATTTTCTGCCGCCGGAAGAAGCCAGGGGGAAATTACTCCAACTTCTAACTCCGGACCTCCGGACCAACCTCTCCAGCCCATCGCCAAGTTCCAAACTCATCACCGCCATCGCCAACCTTTACCAGACCAAAGGCCTAAACTATTTAATTGAGGCGGCGAAGATTTTAACCGAAAAAAATCCTGATTTAAAATTTGTCATCATTGGCGAAGGTCCGGCCAGAAAAAGCCTGGAAAGCCAGATTAAAAAATACCAACTTGAAGATAAAATACTCTTAACTGGCAAAGTCCCCCAAGCTCACCGATACTTAAAAGCTTTTGACCTGCTGGTTTTGCCTTCGGTTAAAGAAGGCCTGCCCTACATCATACTAAAAGCCGTGGCTATAGCTGTGCCCCTGGTCGCCACCAGAGTCGGCGGCCTGCCCGAGGTGGTTGATCATAACTTTCTGGTTGAGCCCAAAAACCCCCAAGCTCTGGCTGCTAAAATTGAGGAGGTTCTTAACAGCCAAGATATCAAACAGCAACATCAGCCGCCAAAATTTGACGAATTTTTGGCTAAAACCATCAGTCTTTATAAATAATTGATTATCCAACCAAAAGCCCGCCGAGACGGCGGGCTTTCTTTTATTCCCTTGTTTCAATGTTTTACTTGCCTCCGGTCCAACTAATGCTATTCTGGTAATCGTTGAGCGCGCCAGTTTGCTCGTAGCCGCTTAAGCTGGACGCTGTTAAATAATGCTTCTGCTGGAAGCGGTTAGAAGATAAACCATTAGTGCTGATTAATCTTCTTTGACCGTTATCAATATAGTAAACATTGTTTGAAGAAGTTTCCTTGACTATTGCGCCAGTAGGATAAGCGGCAGTTTCAATAGCAGCGCCTAGAGCATAGTTACCGTAGAGGTAGTTAGAAACCGGAATAATCTTTTGTTCCCAGGCCGTGCCGTAAAGCGAACTGGCAATCTCCGCGGTTTTTAACCAGCGCAGCTGACCGCCTGGCTCCAAGGTATAGACATGCGGATCATCAACCATCATTTTACCGTCATTGTCATAAGCCACAAACTGCACCAGTTGCGTGCCAGCTCTCACCGTGACATTGCCGCCCAAAGGAAAGGCCAACAATTTATCGCGGCTGACGGTTAAAACATCGTTGAAATCGCCATACCAGCTGTAATAAATTTTCTGATCAGGGAAAACGTATTTCTTGCCGTCATGGCCGATATAATACACGGCCGTGGAATCGGCTGTTTTAACCAACGATCCTGCCGGAATGCTCTTGGATTTTGCCTGCAGAATGAATTTGGTCAAGTGATTAACATTGGCCGTCACGGTATTACTGGTTGCATTGACGGTTGTCGACAAATCCAGCCACTCGCCGGTTTCTTCCGACCAGTAGCTGACCACCAAACTGCTTTCGTCAAAGTTGGCGATCTGACTGTCGGTATAGCTGAAAGTCAGAGTTAATTGGCTATTAAACTGGGTCAAGGCCGAACCGCTGGCGCTTTTGGCAGTAAAATTATAAACCTGGCTGCCAACGGCGCCGTAACCAACGCTAGGCTGGCTAAAAGCGGCCTGGGGCGTAACCGTCAAAGAAAAGTCGCTACCGGAGGCGCCCGCCGGCACCGTAACCGAAACCGCGTTGCCAACTACTGTTGCTGTACCACCTCCCGAAGCCGCAATGCTTTGGGTAACTGCGCTGGGCAGGCTGGCTGAACCGCCGTCAGAAGCCAAGCTATCCAAACTGCCTAAAGAAGCTGTGCCTGTGGAAACAGCCGGCGCTGCTGTGGTTGAGCCCCCACCGCCACCGCCACCACCACCGCCACCGCCACCACCACCGCTACAAGCAGCGGTACCCGAGGGCGTAACCGTCACCGTATAGGCAGAAGGGGCGTAAGCAGAAGCAGAAATGGATAATATCGAACTTGAGCCGCTGCAAGTAATGGCGTAAGTAACATAAGTGCCGTCGCTCGCCCCGCCGTAAGTCACGGTAAAATTCTTTTTATTCGGCGAAATTAATTGAAGATCGGAGCTGGCTGAAACCGTAAAAACTATCGTACTGGTATTAACCGTAACAGAATCAAAGGTGGAAGAGTTATCCAGATAATAGGTTAAGCCGTCGCCCGGCAGTAAAATGTTAACCGTCTGCGGAACAGTCACGTCATTGGCGGCAATTGCCAAAACCGGCGCAGTCAGCAATGCGATAAGAGCCAAAATAATATATTTTTTCATATGGTTTGACTGCTTATTTAATTAGTGTATTTATGGACAATTGCCCGTTCCCGTGCCAATATTGCCGTCATTTTTAATCCAGAAGTGATATCTGTTGCCGTTAGTGGCATTGCCCTGGAAGCAACCTTTAGAAATATCAATGGTGGAGGAACTGCCCGAACCAATAGATAGGGCTGAAGAAGCGGTGCTGGTAGCCAAACCTAATTTGCCTGAAATTAAAGTGGTGGAAGCGCCCGTGTTCCTGATGGTGTCGCCTGAACTAAGCACAATATCGGCCACGCTGATGGCGGCAGCCAGATCGTTCATTTTAAGGCCATAACGCAAAGTAACGACCCCGGATGTATCATAATCATCGCGCAAATTAATGCCGGAGAAAAGGGTGCCGGCCGCTCCGTCGGTTGTGCCAAACACCAAGTCAATGCCTTGAAGTTTTGCTTCAGCACTGATCATGGTATTATCGGTTTTAACAATGCCTCTAAAAGCCGCGGCCGCCGCGGTTGCCGTAGCCACAGTGGAAAAAGTAACATCACTATCGTCATCAAACATCAATTCTGCTGTGACACCATACATACTGCCAACGGTTCTGGCGGTACCGCCTCGCTGATAAGCATAAAAATAGCCGCCTTCAAGATTATTCATGGAGACATTGCTGGCGCTGCTTTCCATTTCCATGCCCCTTTGACCTTTAGCTGAATCGCCAACGTTGGTTCTTAATTTCATCAGAATGCCCTGAAAAGCGCTTTGACCGGTAGGCCAGGCCGAAACAGTATACCTTAATTCCATGGCTTCCCCGTAAAGATAGCTGGCGGCAATATCCGTAGCCGAACCGGCTGTTGTCACCGTGGAAACGCGGCTGTTAAGCACCAGGTTATCGGTAGAAGCATCGCCTACGGTAATAAC
>MHXC01000030.1:148-2182 GCA_001824325.1 Parcubacteria group bacterium RIFCSPHIGHO2_01_FULL_47_10b | reverse complement strand
AGTAACAAGGCCAGCCGATGTTAAGGTGCTGTCAAACCGAACCGCTCCGTCAACTTCCAAAGTGTCTTCAATGTAAACTGCTTCTGGATTTAAAGCTACTGTAGGCGTGCCATTGCCGACTTTAAACGCTTTGGTAATATAGACATCTCCGGCAAAGGTGCTGGAAGCCGTGCCATTAACGACCAGATTTCCGTCAAATTGAACTGCGCCGTCAACTTCCAAAGTGCCTTCAATATAAGCGTCTTCCCCGTCTTGGGTGACGCCGGGCGTGCCGTTGCCGACCGTTAAATCGCCGGTGGTTTCGACGTTGGTGCCAATAGTGGTGGAAGCCAAAACCACGCCGCCGGTAATGAACAAAGCGACTAAAATATTAATCGCGAAACTAAATATTTTCTTCATAGTACTTTGTTGTTAATTAGCTTATTAGTTAATAAATTAAGTAGAGTTTAAAAATATAGGAAAAATGTCCTTTAATTCTTCGACCTTTTTTAAATGGACCCGTGTAATTAGGTTAATTATAACATTTTTTTTGATAAGTTTGAATAATAAAGTTATCCACAACGCAAGTGGTTACCATGCGGTGAGTGCTTTAGCGGTTTGCTGCTTGGGTCTCAAAAAACCAAACCCCCTCCGCCAAAAGGCGGAGGGGGTTATCTATTTCAGTAAATCAACTAATGCTCCTGATAAACGGCTTTAGTTAAGCGACCTCTGAACATCCAAGGTCTTCAACTTGTAACCGTTGAACCAGTCCTTAGAAACCGTCACGCCGGTACCATCATAAGCGACTTCGCCATTAACATCCTGATGGGTGATATTGCCGTTGACACCGGTGTTATCAGACCAGATCAAGTAAGCATTTACCTCTCCAGCGGCCGAGCTCCGAGCAACTGTCATATCGGTCAAGCAGTACTTTTGATTGAAGCTTGCGCCGGTATGAATCAAGTCGCAACTCGCAGTCAAGCGCTGTGCCGAGGTGGTTGAAGTATCACCGTTATAGAGATAAACGCTGGCGGAATCGGTACTGCCTGTGCCAGTATCAATACCATTGGCACTAGCTTTTAAGATGTAATACTTGCTGTTACCAGCGGGAATCAACCGGTCATCGTTAAAGACCACCATAACGTTAAAGGTGCTGGAAGCGGTGCTGCCGCTGCCGGAAACTGGATCACTGCTTAACCGGCCACTTGAGGCGCTCAATTTGCCGCCAGTCGCGCCAGTTGCCGTAGTGCCAGTCGCACCCCAACCGTTATAGACCTGATAGCTGTCAGTGCCGGTATCGCCCTGGGTTAAATTATTACCAGCGGCATCGGCATAACTAGATCCTTCAAAGATTTGGAAGTCATCCAAAGTCATGGAAGCGAAATAGATAGACGTGTCGGTAAGCGACAGCCTAAAGGTGAGTTTCTTCAGGGAAACGTCAGAATCGCCTTCGGCTGCGGTAACCTGCATCCGGTAAAGCTCTACTGCGCCATTGGCCAAAGCGTTGCTGGTAGTAGTATCGGCAGTAAAGGTAGGCAACGTTCCATGAACGGTCATGGCACTGCCAGTCACGTCAATGTCATTAGAGGTATCGGTCAAGTTAGTGCTGGAATTGCCAGCGCCTTTGGCCTCAAAGTTGGCGTTGTAAACAAACCTCGCCCTGGCGATGTCGGCAGTGTAAGTGGCAGAGGTTGAGACAATGGCCGCCAAGTTGTAATAGACATTAACAATCCTGGTGCCGCCGGCCGGAACATACAACGGGTTGGAAGTGATGTTGAAGTCGGCGTTGCCGGAGCTAAGAGGCAGAGAAGTCGTCACCGTAGTGCCAGCCTGATTCTGATAGCTAATCACTACCGAGGAAACAACTCGGGTAGAAGTGGCGGTCTGCATCTCTGTGATCCTCAACTTGTTAACGTTGAAGGCCTCGTTAATGCCTTGGAATTTCAAGCGCAACATTGGCACGTTGCTGGCGCCAGCCACCACGTTGGCAACTGGCGGATTGCTTTCGGCCAACACGTTCAAGGTACCAGAATTGGTAAGCTTGAGGTAGAAAGA
>MHXC01000030.1:0-126 GCA_001824325.1 Parcubacteria group bacterium RIFCSPHIGHO2_01_FULL_47_10b | reverse complement strand
CCATTGCCTTGAGTGATCGCCCAAGCGGTGCTAAGGTCGTTGTCCTTCAAGGTGACAGCAGAGCTATCGGCGTCTTGAGCCGAAACATCGCCTACTGCTGCGATATTAACCTTAATATATTTATCA
>MHXC01000029.1:9218-13749 GCA_001824325.1 Parcubacteria group bacterium RIFCSPHIGHO2_01_FULL_47_10b | reverse complement strand
TGAACTCAACGCCCTGGAGTTCGTTCGCATGAAAGAAGAGATCCTTCTCTTCTCCCTCACGACCGATGAAACCAAAGCCACGGTCAGTCAATCGAACAATTGTACCTTGTTCCATTGCTGTTAGAGAAACATTTGTTAAAACTCAAAACAGGAAGCTGCAATAGGAAAACTCGACTCTGTTTCTCTTGCAGCACTGGTTTGATATGTTCCAATGATACTATAGTTGAGTTTCAAAGTCAATGGATTTGTGATCATGTGTGTGCTTCTATTCGTAACCGCATTGCCATCGCAGCCAACTGATCAGTAGTGGGTGCATCACCGCGCTCTGAAAGCAATCGTGTTGAGGTAATATCCCCAGGCTCCTTGATGGGAACAACATGCACGTGTGCGTGGGAAACGTCTATGCCAACGACCATCATTCCGACTCGCTGCGGCTTTAAGGTGCTCGTTATCCGCTCTGCCAAACGCTTCGCTGCAGTCATAACTGCGTGATATGTTTCTTCGGGCAGCGTAAATATGTCGGGATAATGCTGCTTTGGAATCACCAACGTGTGCCCCGATCGAATTGGCTTAATATCTAAAAATGCACGCACGAGATCGTCTTCATAGACGGTGTGTGCAAGAATGTCGCCTTTGATTATTTTGCAGAAAATGCAATTGTCACCGTTGTTACTCATAAAATAATTATAGCAAATGTAAGGCGTGGATGCTATCATGCACGTATATATGGCATCGCAAAGTCTAAAACAGGCAGCACGCCGCGACACGCACGAAAAAGCATATTTCGGCGGAGGGTGTTTTTGGTGCACCGAGGCCGTGTTTAAGGCGCTCAAAGGAGTGTGCGCGGTAATGCCTGGCTATGCGGGCGGTAGCAGTGCGAGTCCAACATATCAACAAGTCAGCTCTGGTGTGACTGGTCACGCCGAAGTGATTGAGATTGCTTTCGACCCTTCAATCATCAGCTACGAGGGATTGCTCGATGTGTTTTGGCACACGCACAGCCCAACAACGCCGAACCAACAAGGCGCAGATATCGGGTCGCAGTACCGATCATTAATTTTAGCGACATCCGAGCAGCAAGAGCGTCAGGCCACCGAAGCAAAACAAAAACTCGCTGCATCGGGCGAGTTTACAAAGCCCATTATTACTGAAGTAAAACGATTTGAGACGTTCCACCCCGCCGAGGACTATCATCGCGACTATTATGCTAACAACCCAAGCCAAGCCTATTGTCAGTTGGTCATAACGCCGAAGATGAAAAAGTTTCACGAGCGGTATAAGGCGTTGAGCATGTAACTAAATGAGAAAAGGGGTGCTGTCGAACGGATCAGCGACCCCTTTGTTCCCCTTTGGTTCTAGTAACTCAGCAAAACTTTGGTAGATGTTCAGACTCTGTGAGGTCGACGCTTGTAACAGTTGCACCGAGCGTTCCGCAGTAAGCTCGCAAAGATTGCAACCGGCAGTGATCCACAAAGTGTGTGAGCTTTGTGACCCCGCTCGACGTCAACTGTTGTGGCCGAGTTAGGTATTGCAGCACAAGGTGCAGCATAATCCTCGCCTGCTTCCCAATGACATCTTCGACTCTGCCTTTATTGGTATTCAGGAACCGTGTCAGTTTCTCGGTGTTGAAAAAAACGCTTCGAGGACCGAAATAGATCAACTTCCAAGAAGCCGGCAACTGATGGTTCAACCCAACAGGCATATCGATGACAAGGTTTGAGGATATCGCATAGTTGTAATCAGGGTCGGTGTGTGAGAAGCGTAGTCCAGCAAGGGCATAAAACTGCTCGAATGGATCCCACTCATCAAGATTGACTGGAGTCTGTTGGCCAGGCAATTCGAGCGGGTGGCCTCCTTGCCCTGGCACATACTCGTACATCACAGTTTCTAACTGTGTTGGACCTGTTGCGCTAGTAGAACCGATAGGGAATGGCACATGCCTTTACTCCCAGAGGATCTCATGCTCTCCTGATCAATTTCTGCCAATCAGCTCGAGATGATAAACGAGTAAGTGCCGAAGAAACTCCATGTGAGCCCTATGATCAGAAAAAACTCGAGTTGCTACCTGGACTGGTTTATCGGTCTGAAAAACCCCCATAATTCCCGGGAATTTTTTTACTTTCGAAAAATAGACACCGATATTCATCGAATCCTCCTTTGAGTGTTAGATTTGCTTAACCAAAAACCGCTGAATGGCTGACTCAACCATGCTGTCGTAGTTGTATTCGTCAGGCCTTACGTCACGTAAATGCCAGGCCACAATAGCCAGGCTCGTCAGGACAACGTTGTGTTCTTGTGGAGTAAAGTACTCAAGCTGAATTGCCATGTTTCCTGGTGCAACCCAAACAGTTGAGAGTGGCACGATCACGACTGAAAGAGGAAGGTTCAAACGCACCGCCCGATCTTTCAGCACCGCGTAATTTTCGTTCGCACTCATGTACTCGGTGGTGGTTATCAGAGGAGCTGACATCAACCGCCCAAGTACCCACTCTCTCGTCACCTGCCTGCACAGCTCAAAGCGGGCGCACGTCAAATGCATGTAAGGCGAAGGAGCGGCTGTGGCGCTTGCCGAGAGGCTTAAGTCAATACCAATGGATTTGTAAAGTCGCGCAATACTTCCTGCCTGATGGGTTCCGTTTTGAGCGTCGTTATGTTCTTTCGCCGTGAATCCGCCAACTCGATCACCGCTGCCCTTCCCCTTTCGTAATTCCGAGTCTCGACCCTGAATGACCAAGTGTCCATGTTGCAAATTGAGTCCCACTTGGTCGAAACAGAGTGCATTGATAACGGTTGACGATGCATGGCCGTTGCAGTTTAAAGCTTGAAGCCACTGTGTTTGATTCAGAACTGATTCGTTAATACCAATTGCAATGGTATCTCCGAACGCCCTGTCCTGTTTCGACCCTTGGCACCCAAAGTGTCGCGTACCATCGTCGAATTTGTTGTAGCACTCGGCCCGTGTGTTAGTGGGGATGCCATCATCAGTACAGTCGATGATTATTCCGCATTCCTTGATGGCAGACTCTAGGCTTACAAAGCTTGGCGAAACCCCATGGGAGACAAACTGCTCTGCTGTCTTGCAATCCTTAACAACAAAGCTGCCCCCACCGCGCTCTATATCCCGAAGCGATGGAACCTCTCTTTTCCGGAACGTATGTTTATAGACAAAAACATTGCCGATTGGGAATATCCGCTCCTTTTTTGCAATCAACAATGCATCAACGACATTTCTCCCTACTGTTCCTGGTCCGTTAACGAGTACGTTTCTGTTTATTGGCTTGTCGTCCATACTACCTCCCTTAATAGGTCGATTGTGTCCACCAACTCATTGTCAACGATCCCAACGAACGACTCTGACTCCGTTACTACCATCTTACGTAGCGCATCGCCCTAGTAAACTGTGTATAAAAAATGTGGTAATATAGCGGTATACATGGGAGTCAGTTTTTATGCGCAAAAAATCGAACAGTGGTATGAGCGACACGAGCGGCATATCGGGTCTGCGACGGTTGTGGTGGGTTTTTTTGTTGACATGATTATGTTTCAGCGCATCGACCGGTTATTCGATGCTGTAGCGCTGTTGTTTTATTTGGTGCTTGCGGCGATCGGCATTACGATCGTGAATTTGTATGAAGGTCAGGTGCTCCGGGGCCGCATCCTCGATCGACTGGGACACTGGCTGCCCCTCATAATCCAATATTCATTTGGTGGTTTGTTTAGCGCGTTTGTCGTGTACTTTATTAAAAATGCGTCATTTAGCGCGAGCTGGCCCTTTCTATTACTGCTTGCGGTGATTGTCGTTGGGAACGAATTTTTCCGAAAGCGTTATGCGATCCTTGCATTTCATATAGCTATCTATTTTTTGGCGATTTTTTCGTTCTTCATTTTTGCGCTTCCCATTTTACTAAAAGCCATCGACGCGTGGGTCTTTATACTAGCCGGCGTGTTGAGTCTATTACTTATCGGTGTGTTTTTAGCGCTTCTTAATGTCGCGGTACCAGCGCGCATTCACAAGGCTCGCCTTCCCCTTATCGCAGGCATCGGCGTCGTGTACGTCGGTCTTCATATTTTGTATTTTACGAACATCATCCCTCCGATACCGCTTGCGCTGACCGAATCCGGAGTATTTCATACTATCACCCGTGTCAGTGGCAATTACCAAGTGACATACGAGCCACAATCATGGTTCCAACGTGCACGCCGTGTCTACGAACCTATCCATATCAGACCAGGCGAAGCAGTCTATATTTTTAGCGCGGTGTTTGCGCCAACGCAACTTCGCACGCCGATACAGCACCACTGGTATTTTTATGACGAGGTGCAAGAGAAGTGGATCAGTAAAGCAATTTTTGAGTACCCCATCGTAGGCGGGCGAGAGGGTGGCTATCGCGGTTATTCGCTTAAACGGACATTGGCACCCGGGAAATGGCGTATTGACGTCGAAACAAAACGAGGCCAGGTTATTGGCCGCGTTCGAGCAAAAATCGAATACGTGGGCGGGCTGGTGCCAGTGGAAACGAAGATGTTATAA
>MHXC01000029.1:8233-9185 GCA_001824325.1 Parcubacteria group bacterium RIFCSPHIGHO2_01_FULL_47_10b | reverse complement strand
AGTCCGCAACTTTCGAGCAGCAGCTCCGCTTTTACGATATGTTGTGTGAGGTCGATTTGATATTGCAGTGGTGGAACCTGGTTACCAATGCCGAAAACAACAGTGGCATTCGGGTCCATCACGTCGTCAAGTAGCCCAATCTTTTCTGCGCCATCGGTATAGCCAAAGACGGGTCTTGACAGCAACTCGGCGATGCCTAAGCTTTCGAATAGATTGCGCCATGTTACGCCGCTATCATGTACGTGCGCTACCGTGCCGACGTTATTATGTAAATGCACGCGTTCTGCTACATCGCTGAGATCGTGCTCCTCATCGCTTTCTTCCCCCTCTTCATCATTACACGGCTCGATGTTCATAAATTGCATACCCGAATAGTCCTGCAAAACGCTATCGATATATATCTGAAACGCTGCGTGGTAGTGGACGTCTGCGCCGGCATTCGATTGCTCGTCGCTAGGATCATCGACAGCGTTGCGCCATACATACAAACCGCTACCAATGAACAAAATGCCGACAATCACAAGTAGTGCTGGGATAATTCGTTTTAAAATTGTTTGCTTTGGGTCCATAGAGTAATCAATCAACAAACGTCAACGCCATGCCTTTTTTGTCACCTCGGCCCGTTCGACCAATGCGGTGCACATAGTCGTCGTAGGTGGCAGGGATGTCGTAGTTAATGACGTGCGTGACGCCATCAATATCAAGGCCTCGTGCAGCCACATCTGTTGCAATAAGCGCTTGCACTTCGTTTTGCTTAAATTTCTGCAAAGCGCGCTGCCGCTGACTGTGCGATTTATTACCGTGTATTGACTCTACTTTCACGCCTTTGCGCGCGAGCGCCTTACTCAATTTATCGACGCCGTGCTTGGTGCGGCCGAATACTAATACTTTTTTGAGTTCAACTTTCGACAAAAGCGCTTTCAGCACCTCTGATTTGTTTAAGCCGCGCACA
>MHXC01000029.1:7566-8223 GCA_001824325.1 Parcubacteria group bacterium RIFCSPHIGHO2_01_FULL_47_10b | reverse complement strand
TCTGATTGACATTGAGCGCCGTATCTTGCGTCTTGACCGAAATCGTCACTGGCTCATGCAGAAACTCATGGACAAGGCCGCGAATTTCGCTGGACATCGTGGCAGAGAAAAACAGTGTTTGGCGAGATTTTGGCGTAGCGCCTAATATAGCGCGCATATCGCCGATGAAACCCATGTCCAACATGCGATCGGCCTCATCGAGCACAACGGTATTAAACGAACCAAAAACCAATGCCTTGCGTTTCGCAAGATCCTTGAGCCTTCCCGGGGTGCCGATCACGAACTGCATATCCCCCCGTTTTAATTTTGAGATCTGGGGACCAATATTTGCCCCACCCACGCACGAAACGCCATACACGGGCAAGCGCCGCGTAAGGGCAATAAGCTCCTGCTCTATTTGCAGCGTCAGTTCATGCGTTGGCGCCATAATCAAAATGCGCGATCGCGGATGCTTGAGCACTTTGTCTATAAGGGGTAATAAAAAGGCGGCTGTTTTGCCAGTTCCGGTATTAGCCAGTCCCACCAAATCATGCCCTTTCAATATCTGCGGTATCACTTCGTCTTGAATTGGGGTTGGCATGGTATAGCCGTGCGCAGAAATGCAGGTCTGAATCCGCGAGTCTATTGCAAAATCATTAAACGTATGCTTTGCAATGA
>MHXC01000029.1:1126-7546 GCA_001824325.1 Parcubacteria group bacterium RIFCSPHIGHO2_01_FULL_47_10b | reverse complement strand
AACTTGAGCTGCGGCTTGGATAATATAGTGGGGGATGTCAATAGTTGGAGCTTTGCCGCGGCCGCGACCACCATAGCCGCCAAAGCCACCGCCACCACCGCTTCGTCCGCGTCCTGCGGCACCGCCGCGATAGCGTGAGGGTTTTGATAATTTTTGTCTGGGTCTATTGAAAGTTGAATAACGTCGCATAATGTTACTGTGTGCTCTTCGCACTATTAGGAGCTATATTCTTGTCGCCGACTCGCTTTGGCGCGATCGAGCTTACTTAAGAGTTGTTTACGCAATCGTACGCCCGTGGGCGTTACCTCCAAATATTCATCGTTTGCCATGACTTCAAGCCCTGTTTCGATAGTAATCGGAAGGTGTGGCGTCAGTTTGATGGCGTCGTCTGAACCTTTCGAGCGCATATTGGTGAGCTGCTTCCCTTTAATAGGGTTAACGGTCAGCTGCTCGCCTTTGGATGTATTGCCAATAACCATGCCTTCATAGACCTCGGTGTTCGCGGGGATATATAAAGTTCCGCGGGTCTGCAAATTATCAAGCGAATATGCCAGTGCCTTGCCCGTTTCTTGCGAAATCATTGAGCCTACTTCCTGTCGCTGGATTTCGCCCACGTGCGGCCGATAGCCGATGACACGGTGCGCCAATATACCCTCTCCGCGTGTATCAATGATGAACCGGCTGCGATAGCCGAATAACCCACGGCTGGGGCCTTCGAATGTCATCACCACGCGATTGCCGTGGTTTTGCATATGCGTCATGTGAACGCCGCGGGGGCCGAGACGGTTAATCACGGTACCCTGCGCTTCTGAAGGAATATCGATAACCAATTCCTCGAATGGTTCTTGTAAAACGCCGTCGATTTCTTTCGTAATAACTTCGGGCTGCGATAGTTGTAACTCATACCCTTCGCGCCGCATGTTTTCAACGAGAATTGCGATATGCAGTTCCCCGCGTCCAAACACCATAAATCGATCCGAGTTCTCGCCTTCGAAGTCCACTCGTAATCCCACGTTCACTTCGAGTTCTCGCTCGAGCCGTTCGCGCAATTGCCTACTCGTCACGAATTTCCCCTCGCGGCCGCCAAATGGCGAGTTATTTATCAAAAATTCAAGCTTAATCGTGGGCTCGTCAACGGCAATTGCTTCGAGTAATGGCTTGTGAGCATCGTTCGTTATGGTATCGCCGATATATATTGTTGGAAGACCGGCTATAAGCGCAATGTCGCCAACAGTTACTTGTTCAGCGTCTACGCGGCTGGTGCCGAGGAACGTAAATAGCTTAGTGATTGTCTGCTCTTCTACGTGGCCGTCATGCTTCTTCACAAAAACTCGCTCACCAGACTTTATAGCGCCGCTATACACGCGCACAATGGCGAGGCGACCCAAGTAATTGTCATAGGCCAAGTTAAATGGTTGGGCAGTGAACGCGGGCTCGGTGTTTTTCGCAGCATTAGGTACATGCTCGAGTATCAGGTCCAAAAGCGGCGTCATGTCTTTTGATTCGTCTTCGAGCTTACGTTTGGCAATGCCGTCTCGGCCTATGGCGTAAATCGTCGGAAAGTCTAGTTGTTCTTCAGTGGCGCCCAATTCCGCAAAAAGCTCAAACACTTCCTCATGTGTTTTATGCGGATTTGCTGCTGGCTTATCTATTTTGTTAATTACCACTATTGGCCGCAAACCGAGCTCCAGTGATTTTTTGAGCACAAAGCGTGTCTGGGGCATAGGGCCTTCTTGCGCGTCTACTACGAGAAGCACTGAATCGATCGAGCGCAACACGCGCTCAACTTCTGACCCGAAATCTGCGTGTCCCGGCGTGTCTACAATGTTAATTTTGGTGCCTTTATACGGCAGGGATGCATTTTTTGAGTAGATCGTAATGCCGCGCTCTTTTTCGAGTGCGTTGCTGTCCATGCTAAAACTGTTGTCCGCCGCACCGTTTTGACGCAAAATGGCGTCGGTCATTGTGGTTTTGCCGTGGTCAACGTGTGCGATAATTGCGATGTTTCGAATTTCCATCTGGATCGATTCTACTTATTACGTAAAGGCGCCCTCGTATTCCTAGCCGCGTCGCGCCTGTGACGCGCCATCTGTATCGAAAAAATCTCCATCAGGTCAGGAGATTCGCTTGCCAGTCGAACGTGCTAATAGTACAACATTATATAAAAAAAGCAAGCGCTGTTTCACTCGTTCCAATTAAACCGCATTTTATTAGACTTTTCGAGAACATCGATTGTCGTCGTTACTGACAAATTCTTCGAAGGCAATAAGACCAATCTCGGACCAATTTCGCGCGCAAGCGGTGTTAAAAACTCATCGGCCCATGATGGCGTTAGAGTTCCGAGATCGTCAAAATCAATTTCCAGAGACTCTGTTTTTTTAAGCGGAGGAAATGTCGATTGAAAAGCAAGAAGCGCTTCGCGACCCGACTCGCGTGATAGCAATATGTTCCCAAATTTATATAATTGTATGCGCATAATTATCCATCTTGTTAATAATAAATGAGTGCATAGCACCCGGGCACAACTTTGGCTGTTTTGGTCAGTTGCAACTTGGTGTCACCTTGCTTGAGTTGCAACTGTGTATCACCTGATTGAAAAACGAGTGAAAACGGGTTTTGGATTACTGCTTGGCGTACGAACTTAAGACCATTTCCTCGAGCTTCAGGCGATCGCCCAGAAATGACTTCAGAGAATGCCACAAATAACGCGTCTCTACTAGTAGACAGCGACGGTCGTACGCGCTGCAATGATGCAAGAATACCTATACCTCGATCAGCAAGTACAACGAGCCTTCTAAATCCGTCATGGGCGAAAAATGTCCCCGGCATCCCCGGCCATTTTCCGAGATTATGATCAAACGAGTTGTTGCCAATTTCACCAGCAATCCCAATAATCAATGCGACTAACGAACTGTCAAAGCCGTTACTTGTTTGCACATCGTGTTGGAGTCGATTCAAGCGAGCTTGAAATTGTCCGCTATTTGAACAATAATAATCAGGAACGACTGCTCCGCCAGCCACTGCCCAGTTATAGGCAAGCGCGGCAAGATCGTTTGTGAATATATCAAGATCTGACGCTTGATAGAAGCGATGCACTCCGCCAGGTTTCCTAACAGCAACTAACTTTCCACTTCTGTCCCAACGGCGAAGCGTGTCAATCGATACACCAAGGCGCTTTGCTGCCTCACGAATTGTAAGTAGGGTTTCGGCCATAATTATCTGAATTCAGTATAGCAAAGTTTCTAAACTATGCAAGATTTCATCAAAACTATGCAAAAGAGTCCCTTTCTCATCGGCGGGAGCATTATTCTCACTGGCTCGCTACTCACCAGCGTCTTAAACTATGTGTTTAACCTCGTGATGGGGCGCATGTTGAGCCCCTCTGACTACGGCGCGGTAGTGTCGCTTGTGACATTGACCATGTTGGCCGGGGTGCCTGGTTCGGCGCTGACGCTGATGTTGGCAAAGCGAACTGCAGTGCTCAAAGCGCGCGCGGATTATGCCAGCGCGGCGCAATTATTCCGGTTTGTGCAGCGTATAAGCTGGATCGCGGGCATTATTGGAACGGCGGTATTACTGGCGCTTACGCCCTTTTTTGCGCGGTTTTTTCATACAGAGCCGTTGCCGTTTATTATATTTAGTTTGATCGCGCCAGTCACCCTTCTCGCGGCGAGTGGCGGCGGGATTCTCCAAGGCAATGGCCAGTTTGTGCATCTGTCGGCGTTTCGGTTTTTGAGCACGGCGGGTAAACTCGCGTTGTCTATTGCGCTTGTATGGATTGGGCTGTCAGTGTCAGGTGTTATTGCGGCGGTAATTATTGGATCGCTATTATCATATATGTATGCGCGGTGGGCGCTGATGTCGAAAATCACACGCACCCTTGGCAGCGGCATTGCCACGCAGGTGGATGCCGCAGACTATTCATGGAGGACTTTTATCGGGGCGATTCCGCAGATCCTCGGGCCGATTTTTTACGCCACGGTGCTTATCACCATATTCACAAGCATCGACGTCATTATCGTCAAGCATTTTCTCGAGGCACACGCAGCCGGCGAATACAGCGCGTTGGCAATTATCGGGCGCATTGTCACCTATAGCGGCTTGGCCATAGTTACGGTGCTATTACCCGAGGCGTCAGCAGCGCATGCTAAGCGCGCAGGCAGCGGGGCGCGGCTATTAGAGCAGTCGTTATTGCTCGTGCTCGTTACTGGTGCCGCGATTGCCGCGCTATTTTTTATCGCGCCCCAGCTCGTTATCACGCTTCTCTTCGGCGCCACCTATCAAAGCGTTGCGCCATACTTAGGCCTTTTCGGCTTGGCAATGCTCTTCGGTTCACTCTCTTTCGTCTTCGTACACTACTATATGGCCACACAAGCGAAATACTTCTTATATCCATTTGGTGCGGCAACAATGGTGCTGATTATCGGCTTATGGCTGTACCACAGCTCTATCCAGCAGATTGCTTTTGTGCAGCTCGTCGCAAACGGGCTATTGCTGATTACCATGGGGTCCGTGTATTTTATCGAGCGGAAGCGCTGTTTATAGCATTTTGAGCTATCTGACCACTTGCTGAATCGGTTATTATCGTATATAATTGGATATAGTTAATTTATAGCCAATTTTCATGACCAACGACAGATTTAACAAAAGAATAATGTTAACACAGGATATTCTCGCAAAGATCGCCAAAATTGACCAATTTCAAGGACTCTGGCAAGGAAGCCTGCGACTAAGCCCCCAGATACTGGGGCGTCTGAAGGCATGGGTCATTATCACCTCAACTGGCGCCAGCACCCGTATCGAGGGAGCGAAAATGACTGACGAGGAGATTGCTCGCTTCCTGCGTGGGTTAAAAGGAAAGCATCCCAAAAACCGGGACGAGCAGGAAGTCGCGGGCTATGCCGATCTCATCGGTCGCATCTTCGACAATTGGAAAACAATAAAACTGACGGAAGGATGGATAGTTCAATTTCACAGTATTCTGCTTCAGTTTTCAGAAAAAGACAAAACGCACAAAGGAAAATACAAACACTCTCCGAATACTGTCGTGATGGCTAACGAGCAGGGCGAGCGGGTCGTGCTCTTTAATCCAACTCCCCCCTATCTCGTCAAAGCCGAAATGCAGGAAGCGATCGAGTGGGCGAACGAACACCTCGAAACAGGCGCTATTCACCCGCTCCTGGTCATCGCAAACTTTATTTTTGAATTTTTGGCAATCCACCCATTCAAAGACGGGAATGGAAGAATCAGCCGTGCGCTCACGAATTTTCTGCTGCTCAAATCTGGCTACAGCTATGTGCCGTACGTTTCCCTCGACGAAAGTATCGAGCGAACAAAGGCAGAATACTACCTTGCCCTGCGAGCTACTCAAAAACACCACAAGACCGAGAACGAAGATATAACTCCGTGGGTTGCATATCTTCTCGGCGCTCTACTTGAACAATCAGATAAAGCACGCACGCTGATGGAATCAGAACAGCCAGAAAAACTTCTCTCGGAAAAACAAGCTCGAATTTACCAGCTGTTCGAGAAGAACGGAGAGCTTGGCGTGTCTGACATCGATAAACTCCTCAAAGGCAAAATACCACGGGCAACAATTAAGCAGGGATTATCAAGGCTGGTGATTTTGAAATTGCTCGAAAGAATTGGGCAGGCACGCAGCACGAGGTACATAAAATTGTCAAAAAATGGTCTTGACGACAGTTTTAGAAATTATATACTGTAGATACTAAAAAATTCTCGGCCAGGGGTGTAGCTCCTCGAGAGCGAACCACACATCATCGGCGGAGGATTTTTTAGTTAACGGGAAAACAGGAAATAAAATATTTACTGCCTGTACGTCTGTGTTTCTTAATTTGCACATAGAACAATTCTCCTCGTTTTGTCTTTCCACTGAAGCGATGAAATAACTCACTGGACCTGTGCGGATTAACGGTGGTAACGGGGTCAATTCGAGAATTGCGAATAAGGTCGAGCGAAGCATCAAAATACTTGAGGCGCAGAAATCGCTCTCGAGGATTCTTATCAAATAGGTGGTGCCAAAACAAATTGAGAAATACTTTTTGTTTATGAAAATATAGCGATCGTACATACGGGCGACGTTTTGTTCGTCTTTGAATGTCATTATATATCGACAAAGCATGGTTGCGAATCTCGCCATAACTTGAGCCAGGTAGTATTGACTTTTTTGAGTGATAGACCGACATGGTTGAATGGGTAAAAATGACCCAGCTGTCTTGGCTGGGTCCTCCAGTATTGGCATAGTAGAACTAGGGGCCTTAACTGGCTGCCCCTATCCTCACATGTGAGGAACTCGCCCCTACGGGCAGTATTCAGAGATGCACTCTTATTGTACTCGATTGTTGCGAGCTGTTTATAATAATTTTATTGACACAATGACCATTTTCTCTTAGAGTAATC
>MHXC01000029.1:0-1047 GCA_001824325.1 Parcubacteria group bacterium RIFCSPHIGHO2_01_FULL_47_10b | reverse complement strand
TGTGATAGGATACCCTGCGAGAGGAGAATCGAATGAGCCGCAGACGTAATCCTCGAGTAGCTGGAATCGTGCCTTCCCATTGGAATGTCACGATCAAAACAGAGAAAGATATCATATTCCTCGGGTCGCTCATGATCCGACTACTCATTCAGACATGGCGCCGCACGGGGAAGACGCTTAGCTCGCGCATAAAACCCGTGGACAGACGGATCAGATCGATACATAATAGGCGGATCAGGGCGGCGAAACGCGAGCGGATGATCCATCTGCTCATCCTTGATAAGAGCGCTGTTGATGCGAAAATCAGGCTTCTGGTTGCGCTCGAAAAGCGCGCAGAAAAAAAACCTTTCTTCCCTGGTCTTCGCTCGTCTGAATGGTTCCACCTTGAAGACTCGGTGGTTTGTTACATTCGAAATGTGACCGAGCGAATCCTGACAAACGACTTCGTGGCCGCGCAGGTGATAAACGGCTATATGCACCACGAGGGACGTGTCTCGGTGCAATTTGATGCCCGGGTTCACCACGAACAGTGGCTTGATGGACGAGGCTTTCGATTCGGGGTCTCGCGCCCTGAAATCATGCACGAGTGGGAATTCGAATACCTACTCACACATCCTGATTTCGCTGCTCTTTGGGCGAACGAGGGCGCCTCGTCATCGTCACTTGAAGCATACGACGCCGATCAATTCCTTGCTTCGCTCGCCAGGGAAGCAGAGAGGCGAAGTGTCGGGCGGCAGGTAAAAAGAAAACGTTAAATACTCGCACCGAGAGGTGCAAAAAGGGGGTCTCAAATGAGTAAAGAGTCTAAGAAGACCGAGCGGGTGTGGCACGCATGGATGTCTCGATCGTTTGTTGCCAACCCGGTGGGGCTGTTGCCCGGACAAGCCGCTGCTGATCAGTATAGGGGTCCCAAAGGAAGACTGATCGTCGCGACCCACATCACCGAAGATCGCAATTCATCGGGCCTCCCGACTGACGCAAAATACCTTGGTCCAGTGACCAAGCGCGTTGGGGAAGCGTGGAGGATAATTCATCCTCATGGGACTG
>MHXC01000028.1:10018-10119 GCA_001824325.1 Parcubacteria group bacterium RIFCSPHIGHO2_01_FULL_47_10b | reverse complement strand
AGGAATACCCTTTGAGTTTTATTCATCGTGCTTAAGAAGTGATGACTGAATTAGGAACTGTTTTTGGTAATCAGTAATTTGGACCTTTCCCACTTCTTGTA
>MHXC01000028.1:7833-9966 GCA_001824325.1 Parcubacteria group bacterium RIFCSPHIGHO2_01_FULL_47_10b | reverse complement strand
TTCTGCAGAAGCCTGATTTCCCGTTTCTCACGAAAATGGGCATATCCAATTTTTTTGCTATCTGACCGATACTATATCCTAAGTGTTCCTCACCTCTTGATATTGTTACATAGTACGTCTCAAAAATGTTGTTGTGCGACACTATTGTAACCATGGTAATCTAAAACTGTTGACTCTAAAGACGTCAAGGTGTAGCCTTGTTCTAAACAGAGAGAATACTTTAATGCGTAACAAGAAAAAAATGAATTGTAAAAAATATGTAGCAGGTTTTATCGTATTAACGGGAGTTGCCGTGCTTTTTGGCTCGATAGCCTATGCAAGTCACTCGTGGGGTAATTACCACTGGGCTCGAAGCGCCAACCCTTTCACGCTAAAGCTCGGGGATAATGTTTCGAGTAGTTGGGACGCATATCTTGCCGGAGCATCATCCGATTGGAGCGCCTCATCGGTGCTCGACACAACCATTGTTGCCGGCAGCACCAATAATACAAAAGGGAGGTATACACCTAAAAACTGCGTACCGACCGCTGGGCGCATTGAGGTTTGTACCACGAAATATGGAAAGACCGGATGGCTTGGGGTAGCTCAAATTTGGGCAAGTGGTGACCACATTGTGCAGGGTACAGCAAAAATGAACGATACATACTTTATGACCGCGACGTACAACACTCCTGCATGGCGCAGATTTGTCATGTGTCAGGAAGTTGCTCATGACTTCGGCCTTGACCACCAAGACGAAACTTTCGACAACGCAAACCTCGGCAGTTGTATGGACTATACAAACGATCCGGATGGCGGCCTTGGTGGAGCCGTAACCAACGACCCTTCAAACGAACATCCGAATGCTCACGACTTTACGCAACTCGAAACGATCTATGCGCATCTTGATGGCGATACCACAGTTGGACAGTCCATTTTCGGTCCCGGCAATGGCGCTTTGGGGAACGGAGTGGATGGCCAGGAAATTGCCGAGTGGGGCAAAGCTATCCGCACTTCTTCTGATGGAAAGCCATCCTTATTTGAGCGCGACCTAGGAAACGGAAACAAACTATTCACGTTCGTTCTCTGGGCGAACTAATGCTGTGCTAAAAACTCGTGAAGCGGACTTTGCCTCTTAACCGATAATATCTTTCGGTGCAGACATGCTATACTGGTAAGGATAACTCTGATTATATATTTTGCATGTCGCGTTACTTTGCGAATTTTGTTCGAGTTTTCGTTATTGTTTTAATAGGCTTTTCGGCAGCTGTAATAACGTTCGTCCCAAGCAATGCCGCAACAGCCGCGTGCTCATCAAGTCCGCTTCAATGCGCCGACACAAACGGCAACGGCTACATTGACGACGATGAGGCATACGCTGCTTCAAGTGGGGGCTATAGCAAACAAGATCAACTCTTGATTATTGAGTATTGGAATACCCACAAGCAGGTTAGCCCTATACAAAACGCCACCAAAGAGCCAGTCGGGACTATCTCCATCTCATGTAATCTCTCAACGGTATATTTCTCTCAAACCGCCGAGCCGCCCGCAGTCACGTGCACTGCCCAGGCACAAGGCACGTGGTCCGTGACAAGTCCTGCGACTATAGCTGGTTCTGCGAGTCGCACAAAAACTATCAGTCTGCGCGTCAAGCGCCAAGAGGGGATTATCACGGTAAAATTTGACGATGGCGTGCGCTTTGCTGCATACGACATCGAAGTAAAGCAACAAGCTGCATCGGCACCAAAACAAGATCCTATTACCGAGCCACAGCTCCAGCAAACAAGCTGGCGCTGCCAAAGCGCGTACTCCACCCCCGATCCATACACGCAGAACGCAATTTCTTGTTTGAGTGCCGGAAACCAAGCAACCCTGACTCAGTTCAAGGACTCATGTAGCACCGCAACAAACACCTATTTGGAATACACATTGCTGAACAAAACTCCAGATGATTTATCACTCCATAAGGCCTACGAGATCATGAAAGGCGTGTGCCCGTCCGGGTCTCAGTGTGATACAGCCGGAACCCGTTGTGTAAAAACAAGCTGGACAAAACCGATCGTAACCGCAACCACCACCACTCCACGAAAAGTCATCGCCCCTGAAGACCCTCGCGATAACGATAATGATGGCATCTATGAAGATATTAACACA
>MHXC01000028.1:0-7777 GCA_001824325.1 Parcubacteria group bacterium RIFCSPHIGHO2_01_FULL_47_10b | reverse complement strand
AAAAGACCGATACGATTTTGACGGCGATAAACAACTCACAACGAACGACGCAGTAGAGTGTGCAAATCAAATCGGTGGTGATAGCGCTGACCTGAAAACAACAAATCCTGATGAAGCGAAAAAAAATGACCCAGTTATTGCTGGGCCCAAAACGACGATTCGCGCCACCCAGGTATCTACACAGAGCGTAAAAGCGGGGACAATAATAAATGTGAGTGTAGCGATTGCCGGAGACGTCCCTGCCCCAGGAGTTTTCATGTCACTTGTTCGCTCTGCCGAAACAAAAGCAATTACAACGCGACAGCTGGCTGACGATGGTACCAACGGAGATACAAAAGCGCGCGACCTAATATATGCCGGCGTTCTCGCAACTGACCAACTAGCGCCAGGAATATATCAACTCATTATCCGCGCAGGAGACGCAGAGCGGCGCATCGAAATCACAATTCTCGGCCCGCAACAAGAGCTGACTAGTTGTGCTACAATTAACGGTAGCGGAGGATCAAACAACCGTGGGCTCAATATTGTTTTCGTCGGCGATAGCACTTCATATAGTTCCATGGATGCGTTCAAGGCAGCTGCCTCCCAGCATTACGCATTCCTCACCAATTTTGTTCCCTTCAACGAATTCAAGGGTACTATCAATGGCCGCGTCGCCACAACGCTCGTTCCGGGTATGTGCGTCGCTGATTTCGAGGGATATGGTGCGTGCAATGGCGAACAGGCGATTCGAAAAGCTGCGTTGGCGTGTCCCATGGACGAAATAATATTCCTTTCCCGTACCCACTTTACTTCGTACGCAGCATCTCATTTAATCTTTGTCAGCGCGCCACAAGAAAGCGATCGAAATCTCCACAAAACTGTACATGAATTCGGCCACTCATTTGGCGGTCTCGTCGACGAATATGTCGTGACTGCTTCACAAGGAGGAACTGGCATTGGCAAAGCAAGCACCAGTAACAGTACGCCGAATTGTTCTGCCCCATCAGCAACGCAGGCGTGCCAACCATGGTGTACCGGCGCCCCCATCGGTTCGACAGAATATAAGCAACGCTTTCAACAAGAACGCTCTAACTCGCCATGCTTTGCTATCACAGACCAAACAAATTGCCAATCAAATAGTTGTATATGGCTCGAAAACTCCAATCCTACCTATTCCTACTTTCAACGAAACTGCGTGCCAAAATTATCAGACACTGTTTCAGTAGGCATGTCGTGCATGGCAGGTACCGGATGCTATCAGGGTTGCTACTATTATAACTGGTTCCGCAGCGTTCCTGGTGGCATTATGCGTGAAGTTGTAATGGGAACATTCGGCGCATATAACGAGAGCCTGCTGCGCCAAAAATTAAACACTTATAAATAATAGATTATGCAACGCTCATATCTGCTTGACCTTCAACTCAATCAGGGTGTATTGCGATCAAATGCTGTCACCGTTGAAATCTCTATTGATCCCCAAGCCAATGCCACTGACCAATCTCAAGGGCGTTACGAGGCGCGAGTAATCTCCTTTGACAACGCCATTATTAATCGATTCCGATTCGATATAGACACACAGCGAATTCTCGAACATGTGTCAGACGACGGGGTGGTAACAGCAAAAACACAGGCAATCGAAGCGCCTCGTACCGTTATAGCTGCTCAGTTTTTCGACAATGCTCAGACCATCAACATTTTCGACATTGAAACAGGGCAAGACCTCCTGGATATTCCCGTCGGCCACTTCGGACAAAATTGCGGTGATTCCGTCTGTCAGGCGCTCGAAGATTATCGATCGTGCCGATCTGACTGCACGCCTTCTGAATCGCCCGTTTCATCATTCAACATACAAAATTCCGGATGGCTACCATTTGTAGCGCTGTGCGGCATCCTTGTAATTGTATTGATCGCCGTGCTACTCGCTCACCATAAACCACGCCGCTCGCGTGGATGACTCACATATAACTATGGACCGCAAACCTTTATTCGGCCGCAGCTTTCATGAATATGAATATCAACCAACGCCCGAAAAACGAAGGTGGCTTAATATTTTGTTAACAGTATTCGCAGCGCTCATCATTGTTCTCGGACTGTTATTCGCCTCGATTATCTGGCGACAAAACAAACAACTGCAAGTGCAATTGGAGCAGCAACAGCTCAACCTGCTGCTAGAACAAGACGCACAGCAACTCGAAAAACCACAACAGGAAACGATCGTAGAACAAACAGAGCCGCGATCAGACGCTCAACCATCGGCGGAAGCGCCTATCGCCCCCTACGCCTCGTGGCCATTCTATCTAGATCCTGATTTTGGCATTTCATTCCACTACCCCATTTCGACATTTGCGAAATATGACGAGGACCTGCCCGATCCGGTATTGCGCAACGTGCATTTTGTCCCGCGGGAATTTCGCAACCCAGATTCTAGCCGCGATATTCGCTTTACGATAAACCGCAATGTGAAAGGGCTGTCCGCCCACGAATGGATTACACAGGGCGTACCGCAAGCAACTCTACTTGAACCAATAAACGGCTTTACTGTCGCGACGTACGTCGCTGACTCACGGCCAATAACGGTAGCAATTCGTATCGCGCAAGGAAATGTGTACTTTTTCACATCGCCGTCCGCGGGAATAACCGATGAGTTACGGGTGATGGTGGAAACGTTTTCGAGCAAATAGCCCCCTGCCAACGATTGGTGAGTTCGCAATATAAAAATTTGTCATAGTAGTTTCGATTATACCAAAATGCACGCTTATTGATCAAACATAGCTGTTGCAACCTCTGAATACACCGACCCATTCGGTCCCAGAGCTGACCCCATAAGCTTCATCTCCCTAACCGGCATGGATTTTTTGAATGTCGGCTGATCTAAATGAACTCCCGCCACGGCTTCAGCGGCATGAAACCGAGCCAATGTTATATGGGGAATGCGCTCTTGATGCGGGCTTGTATATGTGCAAAACGGCCGTAACAAAGCGCTCACCTCGCGAACAAGATCGTTGTATTGCGGACATACGCGGAATACCGCCCAAATCATCCGTTTGTCGCGTTTGCCCGGCGACCCAAAGATAACGCGATCAAAAGTGAGCTCAAATGCCTTGTGACGTTTGGCAATGTTTTTGAGCGTATTCGTCATAATCTCGATACGCCGGACTTCAACATCGCCTAAAAACTGGACGGTAATATGCAGATTTTCGACCGGAGTCCAGTGAATCCCACGCAGTATAGTATACGAATTTTGATATAACGCGAATATATCGCACGCCGTTGTCGTCACGGGCAACGCAACAAAAAGGCGTTTGGTCTTTGTAGCTTCGGTAATCACGAATGTTTCATTCCATCCATCAACTCCCTCTCAACAAACTCCCGAAAATCTTTGTAGTATTCCATATCAAAATTCAATTTCTTCCATCCGTCGCGAAACGCCGGCCTTGAGAAAAGGATTCTCATACCCTCGCACCATTCTTTCCAGACATCCTCGTCTAAATGGCCTTTTCGATGTAAAAAGTATTCCTCGGAACATAAATCAAAATATACCCGCAGATATTTTAGAATATGTGGGCGTTCGGATTCTTTTAACTTGGCGAGGGAAAAATCCTTTGCCATTATATTGATTGGCAAGTTCAAAAAAATTTCTTGGTAGCGCCATGTGTACTCCGCAAACATATTCTGTTTAATGTCTTCGTGCTCGATTGTAAGCTGCCGGCGCATTTGCACGTACTGCACGCCGTTCCAAACCATCACCACAATAAGACCGATACCCGTGAGAAGAAGTGAAATTGTATTCGCATCAGTAATCATATGTATAATAACAATATACAAGATGGGGCAGGTAATTCAAGGGCCTGGCTGGATTTTCACATGCTTACCGCCAATGTTCATTTTCCGTTCATGAAAATGTTCGGTTGGTGTAATATTGGACGTGGTATGCTGGGGAAAATATTGTTCACTGTCGGAACTGGTATGATAGGGACTATTGTTTTGCCACAATTTATCGGAAGCCAAAAATTCGACTTGTTGCTTTTTGCCTTTGGCGTTGTGTCTGGGATGGGATCCTATGCAAGTGCAATAATTTTTGTTAAGCTAGAAGCATATGGAACAAAATGAAATTAATTTATACATTATTTTTACCGTCGTAACTGTTATGTCTCTTGGTCTGATATACTGGGACCTCTCATCGCGCCGCAAAATGGCAAAGAAAAAATAGGACGCCTTAATGAGTCAGATATCTACCAAGTTGTATTGACTTCTCGGTCATTTCCCGCTACACTACGCCCATAACATAACCTACTATGCCAAATATCCAAAGTGCACGAAAACGAATGAAACAGGACGTGTTGCGACGAGCACGAAATGACCGCCGCACCGCAACCATGAAAACGACCTCAAAGGCGTTTATTGCTCTCATCGAAGAGAATAAAAAGGCAGAGGCGGAAAAAATGTTGCCAATGTTGTATAAAGCGCTCGACAAAGCAGGAAAGCATAACACCATTCACCCTAATAAGGCATCACGCCAGAAAGCACGCTTTGCACGGATGTTGGCAGGCGTTGCCTCCGCAAAGTCCTAAAGTTCTAACACGAATTGCTCTAATTGAATCCGGGGAGAAATCCCGCTGAACTTCAGTCGATCGTTTAACTCTATCAACCGCGTGAATAACGATCGAAGCTGATCGCCGCTAAACCGCTTTGCAAAACTAAGCTGTTTTTTCAATACAAATGGATGTAGTCCCATCGCCTTTTTCATACGCACTTCGTCATACCCCCGGTCGACCGCATCCCGCACCGACAACATCAATCGAAACTGATACAAAAACATAGTGAGAATGTAGAATTCGCTTGCGGGGTCGCGCATAAATTGCATATGCATTTCAGCCAGTGCCTGTGACTTTTTGTTATTCGCGACTGCGTCAAGTAATGAAAATATTGACCGCTCTGTAGTGCCTCCAGCGCCAACCGCCCCAGAAACGCCCGCTGCGGCAATCGGCTCTCCATGTTCCTGTACCAATCGCGGGGTAATAACACTAAACCCGCTCAACGCCGCCAACTTATGCAACTGTGTCATCAGTCGCCATGAGTCCGTGCTCGTTCGCACCAATAAAGCTGCAGCAGCTGGCTGCAACGCCGTGCGGAACTGCGTTTCCACCTGTGCGATCAGCCATTTCGGCCGTTCTACATCGCGCAATGCTGCAACGTGGTGTTGTGTGCCAATGCCAATTAACCGTTTCGCAGCATCTCTCACTGCTTGTCGCGCGCTTTTTCGCCGCCCAATCGATTGTAAATCGTCATCGATATATATAAACACTTCTTGACTAAGCCCGTGTTCCGCAAGCTGTTCGAAATATGCTACATACGCGTCGAGTTCAGCCGATCCGAGTAACCGCCGAACCACCATGGTCTCGCCAACACCATCATCAAACAACGACCCACCTTGTAATAATCCCGCGAGTTCGTGTACTGGCCGCTCATCAGCATCAAAAATCTCGACGCGCTGCGCCTGCCTATGTATATTATCGGCGCCAGCGCCACCATAAGCGCCATTAATCAACTCGCCGAGCACCTGCCGCGAGCGATAGGTATCAGAACCATGAATAATGTGAATCATAGAGAAGTAGTGGGTGTAGTCGATGTTGCAATAATAGGTTCGGGACTTCCTTGGGACTCCCATGCAACTCCCTGGCCATTTTCAACTATCTCCACCCATATTTTTCCCTGTGCCAACACTAGATCGCGCTTATCTGCCCCAAGAAACCGTAGCGGTGCGTCGTCATCAGTTTTTTCCCATAAACCTTTTATCTCACTCCCGTGTATATACGCCATCAAATCGCCACTCCCTTTTAAGTCCAGGCTGTTGTAGTCCTCGTTCAACTGATACGACGTGGTCTTAAGCACCAACACATTCGCCGCGCGTACTTGTGTATTTGTGTTCGCATCCATCTCCGGCTGTGTACCCTTGCGGCGCAGATAAAAGTCACGCGCTGCGTCGTAATTCCAAATCACTTTAAATTTCCCCGGATAGCCAATGCCCAACGACCCGTCATGCCGGTCTTTCATTGTAGGCGCCGCAACCTCGTGCAAATAATGACCGCCATCATACGACAAACGGTAGTTAGCCCGCTCTGCCCATCGCTCCAAGCGCCCATATGACGAAAACCCATTGTGCGGCTCGGGCAATGATTCGTCTCGATAATACGCTCCGAAGCGATCCGCGAGTGCATTAATATTATCGACAACACCCGTTTTTAAAATATCAAGCGCATAGACCGACCCACCCCAGTGTCCATAAATCGCGTCCCATCCTTTAACCAATGGTATAAAGTCATGGCGAGCCGATCGAAGCGAGCCCAATACGCTTGGCTCTTCGCAAATATACAAGCCCATATACCGCGTCACGCCATTGGTTAGCACGGACGCCTCGATCATGAGATCTGCCTGCCCAATGCCGTGAATCGGTCGCGCCTCAGAGTCTCCCGAGAGCATCACGGCAAACGGTCGATGGTCCCAATTGTCGCATGTTTCAGCGGTAAACGGGCTGCGCCCCTTGTAATCAGCCAGCACGCTCTGCCCGCCCGAGCCGCTCCCGCTGCCATTGCCCCCTCCTCCAATGGTCGTCGTTGCACTACTACTGTCCTCGACAGTACGAATACTGATCGTGTTTGAACGATTTAAAAACACTGCCCCAACCAACAACAAAAGCGCCGCTAGTACAATCAATCGTTTGTCCCTCATATGTCCGGATATCATATGTTCATAGTATGCACCAATCGAGTCATCACTTCAACTCCCCCCAATTATCGCCAACATGCGCATCAACCCGCAGCGGCGCATCGAGCGCATATATCTGCTCCATGATCTGCGCGATCCGCGTCTTATAGTGTTCAACTTTATCAGTACGAATCTCAAACAATAACTCGTCGTGAATTTGCATGATTAAATAGCAGTCGCCCTGTTTGTCCGGCCGCACCAGCTCGTTATATATCTTCACCATCGCCAGCTTCATGATGTCGCCGACCGTGCCTTGCACCGGCATATTGATCGCCTCGCGTTCAGCAGCTGCGCGGGCTTGATATGCTCCGGTTTTTATGCCAGGCAAATACCGCCGCCGGCCTAACAATGTTTTCACGTAGCCGTGTTTTTGCGCGAACGCAATCGTATCATCAATATATTGCTTGATCTTCGGAAACTTCGCAAAATAGGCATCGATAAATGCCTGACCCTCATCGCGCGTAAGCCCGGTGCGCTGCGTAATGCCGCTCGCGCTCAATCCATAAATCACGCCGAAGTTAAACACCTTAGCCACGCGTCGCATCTCCGGCGTGACATCTTTGATTGCCACGCCATAGACCTCTGATGCCGTAATCGCGTGAATATCTTCATGATTGCGAAACGCCTCAAGTAGTGTCTCGTCTTGTGATAGATGTGCGACAACATGCAGCTCCGCCTGCGCATAATCAAACCCAACCAACTTATACCCCCGCGGCGCCACAAACGCTGCACGAATCCGCTTTCCCCACTCGCTACGGATCGGGATGTTTTGTAGATTCGGATCAGAAGAAGACAAGCGTCCAGTTACTGCGCCAGTTTGATTCAGCGTTGTATGTATACGATTATCAGCGTCTAGGTGCGCGGGTAACGCGTCTGTATACGTGCTCTTGAGCTTAAACAACTCGCGGTATTCGAGCATGTGATTGATAATCGGATGGGTCTTGGCGAGCTTCGTCAGCTCTTGCTCATTTGTCGAAATATCTCCCCCAGGGGTTTTGCGAATTCCCTTCAGCGGCAATTTCATTCGATC
>MHXC01000027.1:4294-12281 GCA_001824325.1 Parcubacteria group bacterium RIFCSPHIGHO2_01_FULL_47_10b | reverse complement strand
CGGTCGTTTGATTTCATAAGCACTCCGAAATTTGTCATAAAAAATTAAGCATATTTGAGGTTTAACGACATGAAGGACTATACGAAGCAGGAACAATTCTGGCGGTCTCAGTTCGGCAAGGACTACACAAAGCGAAACCAGCAGAATCCGAAAGATAAGGATGATCTGTACATTAAGACATGGGGCATTTCAAGAAGTAAAATGAACGAGATATTCCTAAACGGGAAAAAGATTGATACGATTCTTGAAGTGGGGTGTAATTCTGCGGATCAACTGGTCATTCTCCAAAAGCAGGGGTATGCTACTCTGTATGGGATTGAGGTACAGGATGACGCAGTGCGCATAGCAAAGCAGTTAACCGATGGCATCAATATTATTAAAGGAAGCGCTTTTGATCTACCATTCAAGGATGCATATTTTGATCTTGTGTTCACGTCGGGCGTGTTAATACATATCCATCCAAGCGATCTGCCTGTTGTAATGGGAGAAATTCACCGCGTTTCACGAAGATATATTTGGGGATATGAATCCTATAATGATAAACTGATACCGCTTGATTACCGGGGTAACGCTGACGCATTGTGGAAGGGTGATTATGCAAAATTATACACTGAACAATTTCCTGATCTCGAACTCATGAAACAGAAAAATTATAAATTTTTGGCGAACGAAAATATTGAATCAATGTTTATTTTGCAGAAGAAGTCATCCTAATCTTATGAGCACGCTTGCGAATAATATATGTCTACACATGATGTAAATCGGCCCCTTGTACGAGGCGAACGAATTTATTTACGGCGATTGCATAGCCTGGATAAGAACCAGCGCTACCTTGACTGGCTGAATAATCCGGAGGTACAGAAGTATACGCGTTTTCATGCTCGTACGGTGACTATCGACGAGTTGGATAATTTTTTGCAGCTCGTCAAATTCACGCATGATGTGCATTGTGCGATTATTGTGCTTGCGGATAATCAGCATATCGGCAACATTGCGCTCAATTCACTTGATGAGTTCAACAAAAAGGCTCATGTCTCAGTCATGATTGGTGAGCAATCGGCGTGGTCTGAGGGATATGTCGAAGAAGCTGTTAGGCTCATCAGTCAGCTTGCGTTTGATACGCTCGGGCTACATCGTTTGTGGGCAGAGACGCCGCATCCGAAATTCAATGAGGTCTTGGAACGTTTGGGCTGGATGCATGAAAGCTACGCCCGCGAAGCCTTTAATATAGATGGCCGGTTTGTCGACCATTCACGGTGGGCACTTCTTGAACATGAGTGGCGTTCAGTAAGCGAAAAAAACGATTAAATACATGGCTTCGTCAAAAAAGAAAATACTTGTTGTCGGAGGCGCTGGGTATATTGGTGGTGCAGTGACGGACATCTTAATGCAAAGCGGCGCATATGACTTTCGAGTGTATGACAATTTAACGTATGAAGAATCGTACCGAAAACCGGTAGATTTTGTATATGGCGATATCCTTGATCACGACGGGCTAAAGGAGGAGTTGGACTGGTCGGATTGCGTTATCTGGCTTGCAGCGATCGTCGGGGACGGCGCGAGCAGTCTGAATGAAATCTTGACGATTCAGACCAACCAGGAGATGCTCCGGTGGCTCGCGTCGCAGTATCGCAAACGAATAATTTTTACCTCGACCTGTTCGGTCTACGGGGCGCAGAATGACGTGCTCTTGAGCGAAGCGTCCCCGATCGATCCCATTTCCCTGTATGCACATACAAAATTCAAAGCAGAAGAGTATTTGCGCGACTCCGATGCGGTCATCTTCAGATTGGGCACGCTCTTCGGCGTTTCGGATACGTACTCACGGATACGAATGGATCTGGTCGTAAATCTCATGACGGTGAAGGCGTTTACTGCGGGTACGATTAGCGTGTTCGGCGGCGATCAGTATCGTCCGCTGCTTCATGTCCGAGATGCCGCAAAGGCGATTGTTCAGAGCATTGAATTTGATCCATTGCGGCATGCCGAAATATTTAACCTGAGCGCCATCAATATTACGATAAGCGACCTTGCAGATCAAATAAAGAAACGTTTTCCTAAATTGGTCATTGAGAGAACCGATATATCATTTCAGGACGCTCGAAACTACAAAGTGACCTGGGATAAAGCTGAGAAGTTCTTTGGCTTCAAAGCAAGCTATACAATCGACGACGGTGTTCGGCAACTGCTTGACTTATTCAAAAAACACCGTATAAAAAACTTTAGCGACTCTCATTTTTCTAACCAAGCATTTTTAAAAAATTTTATCGCAGGATAGTAGCGTATGCATACCACACACACATTAGAACCGCTGTTTATCGAAGGGGGGTTGGCAGTCGATGATAGAGGCTCGATCACGTTTGCAAACGACTTTGATTTTGCAAATGTGAAGCGTTTTTACATGGTGGAGAACGTCTCCACTGATGTGATCCGCGCGTATCACGGACACGTCAAAGAGGCGAAATATGTGTTTCTGCCGTCAGGCTCGGCGATTGTTATCGCTGTCGCAATGGATAACACGAAAACTCCGAGCAAGGAGAATAGGGTTTATAGGTTTGTCCTTTCTTCGAAAAAGCCCGGGGTTCTTTTTATACCGGCAGGTTTTGTGAATGGATTCCGATCGCTTGAGCCGGGGACTCGCATACTGTTTTTTTCGACCTCCGCATTGGCCGAATCGAAAGGGGACGATTTCAGATTTCCATCGGAGTACTGGGGTTCGGAGGTCTGGCAAGTCGAAAATCGCTAGGGCGTCTAATGGTTAATTTTTTTCACATAGTATGTCTGCATCGCACGAAAAGATTGTGGCAATAGTTATAGCTCGCGGGGGCTCGAAATCAATTCCCCGAAAAAACGTGTTGCCGTTGCACGGCAAACCACTTGTTGCCTGGCCGATCGACCTTGCGAAGTCCGTGGAGAGAATTGATCGAGTCATTATGACGACGGACGACGATGAGATAATGGAGATTGCGCGGAAGCACGGCGCCGAAGTGCCGTTCAAGCGCCCGGCCGAGTTAGCAGACGATGAAACACCGACATTGCCCGTTTTGCAGCACTGCATCAGGTACCTTGTTGACAAGGAGGGCTACAAGCCTGACATCGTTCTTTTACTGTATCCGACTGCCCCGTTTCTCAAAAAAGAACGCGTGTTGGAAGCCATTGAACTGTTCAGGAAGACAGACTGTAACAGCGTCATAAGTGTCGTGAAGGATTGGGGAAGGTTTTGGAAGCAGGACGAACGCGGCGTGTATACGGTTCTTCATCCCGCACAACGGGTTAACCGTCAATATTATCTGCCGCTTTACAGAGAGGATGGTGCAGTATATTTTTCGCGCTATGATGTGTTAATGAGTCAAAATAAACTTGTCGACGATGCAAACATACAGTTCCTTATCATGGATGAGGGCGAGAATGTAGATATTGATAATCCGGGCGATCTAAAAAAAGCTCGTTTAAAGAAGACGTAGTATGATTACGGGTTCACGGTTAACTTTGAGGGAGTTGACGCTTGAAGATGCCACCGAAAGATATCTTGCGTGGCTTAATGATCCAGAGCTTCAGCGCTTTACACGACGAAGAAGTAAGAGAACGACTATGAAGGAATTGCGGCAATTCCTGGAGACAGCGCAGTCGTCTGATGATGTATTTTTCGCTATCGTCGTGAATGAGCACGCCTTACATATTGGCAATATTTTTCTTAACCGCGTGGATCGCGAGAACAACAACGCTGACCTTTCAATAATGATCGGTGATAGAGAGTGCCATGGGAAAGGGTATGCTCAAGAGGCCATGCAGCTGATGTGCAAGCACGCTTTTGAATCTATGGGTTTGCATCGTCTGTACGCTGCCTCGCCGAACGCAGCATTTAACCGAGTCGTTGAGAAGCTGGGTTGGGCAAAAGAAGGCGTCCGGCGCGAGGATTTTTATTTAGAGGGGAGATATTTGGATATGGAATGCTGGTCGGTACTTCGTCCAGAGTGGATGAGACTTAACTCTGAGTGATCTTGGGGGATGATCGTCGTACGTGCCGCCCTTTTCCTTCCGGATGTAATTGATGAGAGGGGCGCATCGCTACTTCCTGGCATTTTAAAGTACCTATTGACACCTTGTGACACCTCGTATACCCTAACTATATTGGTTCACCTTAGACAAGGCAAAATATTGATACGATCAGTATATGGATTATGAGATCAAACCCAATGCTGTGTATACGAGCGAGGAGTCGCGGAAGCTTCTTAAAGTCAGCGAGAGTACGATAAAGCGAATTCTAAAAAAGGGCCTGATAAAGGCAAATAAAGTTGGCAGGCAGTATCGTATTCTCGGTAAGGAGATACTGCGTCTGGTTTCACCCGAGGTTGAGAAGCAGGCGGCACAGACTTATCTGGCCGTCAAAAAAAAGGTTGTCAATAAGATTAATAAATGGTGAGCACGCCATAGTTATTTGGAGCATGTGTGGAATTGTTGGTTTTAATTTCAAGGATGGTGAGCTGCTCAAAAAAATGACAGACACGTTGGAGCACCGAGGCCCTGATGATCAGGGGAGTTATCTTGATCCAGATATCTCGCTCGGCCACCGTCGACTCTCCATCATCGACCTTTCAGAAAAAGGGCGGAACCCCTTGTTCAGCGAAGATAAGAACTTTATTTTGATTTTCAATGGAGAGATCTACAATTATAAGGAACTGAAGCAATCTCTTATTCCACGCCATGAATTCACCAGCGAGACAGATTCTGAGGTCGTTGTGCATTTGTATGAGGATTTTGGACCGGCGGCGGTCGAGCGTCTCAATGGAATCTTTTCATTTGCCATCTGGGATAAAAAAAAGAAGGAACTTTTCCTGTCGCGGGATCGTCTTGGTGTCAAACCTCTCTATTATTACTTTGATAAAGGGATTTTTGTTTTCGCTTCAGAAATCAAAGCCTTGCTGCGAGCTTCCATCCCTCGTGAGGTCAATATTGCTGCATTGAGTCATTATCTTACTCTGGGATACGTACCACAGCCGCTCACCAGTTTTAATAATATATACAAATTACCTTCTGCCCACTATCTGTTGCTGCGGGATTCAAAAATCGTGGTGAAAAGATACTGGGGTATAAACAACTGGCAGCAGCTCTCATCGCGGAGTGACGTACAGGAGCGGATACGATTTTTGATCAACGACGCTGTTCGGAATCAACTTATGTCTGACAGGCCTCTTGGAATTTTTCTCTCAGGAGGGATTGATTCAAATATCATCACTGGCGTTGCACGGCAATACGTCACGGACCCCATAAAAACGTATACGGTAGGTTACGAGTCCAAGCATGGTGATAAATTTAATATTGATCTTGAGCTTGCGAGAGACTCGAGTCGGTATTATGGCACCGACCACCATGAGTTGATTATTACTGGAAGCGATATTATCAATAATTTTGAGTCTGCGGTCTATCATCTCGATGAGCCGATCAATAATGTCGCTCAGATCGCCGTTTTTCTGCTTGCGCGTCTTGCAAAGAAGGATGTTGCAGTTAATTTTTCGGGCGGCGGCGGCGACGAACTATTTGGGGGGTATCCTCGCTATAGGATTAACTATATGATTGATCGGTGGCAATCCTTACCGCACATTCTGCGTGGAAGGGCTATCGCGGGCTTGATCGGGCGAGTTACTAAGAAGAACGACCTGTATGATAAATTGTCCGCGAAAGGCATCGCTCGCTACATGCACTTCATGTTTAGGCAGAAGGATTTGCTCACGCAGATATTGAAGCCAGAGTTTACGCGGCTTGACGCGCCGATGAAGCACTTTCGGCAGTCGTTTTTCGACGCCATGCCGACTGTTGATATGACGCGTTACTTCGGTTTTATCGACATGCAGACATGGTTGCAAGATCTCGCATTGGCACAAGAGGATAAGATGACCATGGCGTTTGGCCTTGAGGAGCGCGTACCGCTTCTCGATCATCGTTTGGCGGAATTATCGGTACGGGTACCTACGCGTTTTAAGATTAGGGGCAGGGAGACTAAATATATTTTGAAGCAAGCGATGCAGGAGTACATTAATCCGTCGGTGTTGGCTCAGCCGAAAATCGGTTTCCGTCCTCCGGCGGCCAAGTGGCTCAAACGAGATCTCTATGAGTTTGCGAAGAGCGTCCTGTCACCGGACTATTCGCCAGGGACTCAACGTTTCTTTAATTTCGACCGTATCAGAAGCCTTTTGGATGAACACGCACAGGAAAAAGGATACCACCTGAATTTGTTATGGGGCCTATTGACGTGGCAAATATGGCATAAGATATTTATTGAAGGTAAACGAGTTTCATGAAAGAACGATATGTGATAGCTCCGACTCTTCCCTGGAATGCAGATTATTACAGAAAGTAGTTTGGTGAAAAAAATTGTTTGATAAATATGGCACAGAAGGCAATCGTGATTTTTGGCGGCAATCTCATAAAAGACGAGCGCGGCAAATGGCGCACCACGACTTTTAGCGAAGGCGACAAATACGGAGCGCTTGGTGACCGGCTTCGAGTTCTTGCGGGGGCAGATCTCTATCGAGATGATTCGGAGAGTATCATCATAGCGGTTGGAGGCAGAGGACAGCTTGAAGAGTTCCCAGACTCACCGACGATAGCCGAGACAATTAAGAAAGAACTAATCGCGCTCGGTGTTAATGGAGAATCGATCCTGACAGAAACTGAATCAGGCAACACATTTCAGCAGCTGCGAAATATGAGATCGATGTTGGAGAAAGCTAATTTCCAGCACGTCACAGTGATAAGCAATCGCTATCATCTGCCCAGAATCGAGGCGATGATCGAAAAGGACCCCGAGTTAAAGCAGATGCTCGATAAACATCTCATCGAGTTAAAATCTGCGGAGGATATCCTCATAGAACATGATCCTCAATGGAAGGATGAGGTCGACAAAGCATATGCAGGACCAGAAATGAGGGAGCGAATAGCGAAAGAGTTTGAGGGCGTTCGGCAGCTGAAAAAGGGTACGTACTTATTGAGGTAAGCAGGAGAGTGAAGTTTTTTCTATTTAATTAAGAAGACGACAAACGAGGCAAGCTATGAGAACGTTTACTATAGGAACACCGCGAGGCAAACGAACTATTGGTTCAGGACATCCATGCTTTATTGTCGCTGAGGTATCCTGCAACCACATGCAGGACAGGGGGAAAGCAAAAAAGATTATCAAGGCTGCCGCGGAGAATGGTGCGGACGCGGTCAAGCTTCAGACGTATACGCCAGACACGATCACGATGAATGTACGAAATAAATACTTCTTACTCGGGGGGAAAGACAATCCGGAATCATGGAAAGGGAAGACGCTCTATGAGTTGTATGGGCTAGCGTATACGCCGTGGGAATGGCATCAGGAGCTGAAAGAGTATGCTGAACAACTAGGTCTGGTGCTTTTTTCGAGTCCGTTCGACGAGACTGCGGTTGATTTTTTGGAAAGCTTAGATGTTGCCTTGTACAAGATTGCGTCATATGAGATGACACACATCCCCTTAGTACAGAAGGTTGCCGCAACTGGCAAGCCGCTCATTATGTCCGTCGGATTTAATACCATGGAAGAAGCACAGGAATCGGTTACTGCGTTTCGTACGCATGGAGGAGCGGCGTTAGCCCTCCTGCATTGTATCAATACCTATACGGACGATCCTTTGCCTGAAAACGCACATCTTGCGACAATACGTGATCTGGCTGACCGTTTTGATGCCGTAGCGGGATTTTCCGATAACAATGCTGGGATTGAATTGCCGATACTTGCAGTTGCTGCAGGGGCCTCAATAGTGGAAAAGCATCTCGTCGTGAGTCATGATGACGAGACCCTCGATAAACGCTTTTCGCTTGACCCTGTAGAAATGAAGGAGATGGTGGATCGCATTCGCGCTCATGAAAAGGCCATGGGGACTCCACACTATGGCCCGGTGAATGACGCGGAGGCGTATAATCTGCGCTTGCGTCGATCGATCTTTGCCGATGCTGATATAAAAACAGG
>MHXC01000027.1:587-4260 GCA_001824325.1 Parcubacteria group bacterium RIFCSPHIGHO2_01_FULL_47_10b | reverse complement strand
AAGGCAGTCGCCGATATCAAGAAAGGAGAACCGATTTCAAGAGAATTAATCGGAGGTGACATATGAAGATTTTTTATTACGGCGGGCGCAATGCGGGTATGGCAGTGCTCCTGGGCATTATCGCAGCAGGTCACGAGGTGATGGGCGTCATTCCCGTCGATCAGCCCGTGGAAAACGTTGCGAATAAGCTGGGGATACCGGTTTTGAAGCCAAAGAACGTCAATTTCCCCGAGGTGGTGGACATGATCAAGAAGCACAACGTTGAACTCTTTCTCTGCTGCCACGGGAGGCAGATCATCAAGGAGAATTTGCTGAATGCTGTGCCTGCGATGAACATGCATCCGCTACTCTTCAAATATCCGGGTGCCGCATCTGTAGCTCGAATGCTCGCTGCCGGTGAAACGAAAGCCTCCGTCGCCGCACATTGGATGACGGAATTTGTTGACCGCGGCGAAGTTATCGTGGAAAATTTCATGGAGGTTGAAGGCAAGACCGAGATAGAGGTGTATAATGAACTCTATTGGCTCTATGTGACTACATGCCTGGAGGCACTGGTGAAGATCAAGGACATCGTGAAGAAAAAGTAATGATCAAAGTTGGCTCGTAACATGAAAAAAATAAAAGTAGCTCTTGTTGGGCTGGGGGATATCGCCCATGCGTATGAGGACAATCCTAACGTCGTAAGGAGAATTCGGATACCTACGCACTATGCAGCACTACGTCATGATAAGCGATATGAACTTGTCGCAGCATGTGATTCGAAAAAAAGTGCACGAGATCGCTTTCGACGCAAGGTCGGTAGACGCGTACATATGTATGGCTCTCTCGCCCAGATGCTCGGTCATTCAACGATTGATTTACTTGTCATTGCGACCCCAACGCCCACGCACTTTTCTGTGGGCATGGAAGCCATGAGAGCTGGCGTACGCGCAATCTTTTGTGAAAAACCCATTGCGTATAGTTCGAAAGAAGCACGAACGTTACTACGGACCGCGGGTGACAGAAATGTGAAATTTGGTGTTAATTATTTTCGCTCATTCGATTCGCACTACGTGCGTCTGTCTGAAACGATCCGCCGCGGAACGTGGGGACAACCGAAGCTTATTAACGTTAAGTACTCAAAAGGGATCTTCAATACGGCTACGCATTGCTCACAGTTGCTGACAAAATTTTTTGGTAAGGGATTGAGCGTTCGAGCGTTCGGCGAGGCGCCGCTAAAACGTGAGTATGATCCAACAATCAGTTTTATCGTCTCCTATGAGACATTTGATGCTGTTTATGAGGGTCTGCGAACAAATGCGTATCGCATTTTTGAAATCGATATGTTGTTTGAAAGGGGGCGGCTCATTCTGAGCGGCGACAAGCTATCCGTGTTTGAGATAGCTACCGACCACGGGTTTTCGTTCCTCAGCCGCTCGGCTCGCTTCCGTATAAAAATCGATATAAGCAATAGCATGCGTGACGTTTATGATAATTTTTATCAGCACCTAACGAGAAATGAGCCGCTTTTATGCAGCAACCAAGACGCATTGCACGCTGTCGCGACCGCGGAACAAGCGGTGAAGTCGCTAATCAACAAGCGGAGAGTCAAAATTTAATGCCACATCTTGCATTACGGGGAGGGGAGCCCGTTCTAAAAAAACAGCTACCACCTGTGATTACAATTGGACAGGAGGAGAAGGATGCAGCGATGCGCGTTTTGGATCGTGGTGTACTATCGGATTTTGTCGGAGCGAGAATCGATAAGTTCCTCGGTGGGGTCGAAGTGAAGAGGCTGGAAGAAGCGATGTGCGCTTTCTTCGGTGTACGCCATGCCGTATCTACGAACTCGGCTACTACAGCTTTACATGCTGCTCTTGTTGCGCTTGAAATAGGGCCTGGAGACGAGGTCATCGTGACGCCGTATACCATGTCAGCGACTGTCGCAGCCATCCTCATGAATGGAGCCATTCCTGTTTTTGCCGATATTGATGAGCGTACGTTTTGTATCGACCCATGGTCGATCCGCCAATGCATTTCCGATCGCACGAAGGCAATAATGGTTGTAAATTTATTTGGCGGAGTCGCAGACTTTGAAGCAATCAGAGAGATTGCGCGTGAGGAAAATTTAAAGATTATCGAAGACAATGCTCAGTCACCACTTGCCCGCTATAGAGGCAAGCTAGCGGGAAACCTCGGCGATGTGGGGGTGTTTAGTTTCAATGTGCATAAGATCATGCAGTGCGGCGAGGGCGGCGTTCTCGTTACAGATAATCAGGAATACGCCTTTCGTGCCCAGCTCGCACGAAATCATGGGGAGGTCTACGTCGATCAGAGTCCTGAGCTCGCAAATACTGTCATCCTCGGCAGTAACTACCGTATGTCAGAGATTCACGCGGCGATCGCGTATGAACAGCTGCAGAAGCTCGAACTTTTTACAAAAAAGAAATTGGAGCTCATCGATCATCTGTCGCGTGGACTGAAGGGCATTCCAGGCCTCGTGCTGCCGTACGTACCTTCTGACGTCGAACATGTTTTTTATGTATATCCGATGCGTATCCTCGAAAGTTTCGGCATTAAGCGGGACGTTTTTGTCGATGCAATGGCAGCTGAAGGTTTCCCAATGTCGAAGGGCTATACAAAGCCATTTTACTTGATGCCAATCCTGCAAAATCGACGCGTGTTCAATACAACGCATTTCCCCTTTGAAGGATCGCATTATAATAAAAAGATCACCTATCTCAAGGGATTGTGTCCGGTGGCCGAGCGAATGTATGAGAGCGAGTTTACTTTTACCATGATCTGCCAATATCCACGCACTATCGCTGATGTGGACCTATTTGTTACGGCCGTACACAAGATCCTTGAGTACAAGAATGAATTGTAATGAACATCCTCGTCAGCGCATCAGACCCGGGCGGCGGTAATGCTGTCCTGCCCGTTGTGCAGTTATTGCGTTCGGCAGGCCATTCGGTCACTTCGATCATTGATGGCGCTTCTCGTGGCATATTTCAATCCATGGGCGTAGACATCATTGACGCAACGAACTTTACTGACGCCATGCTTGCGGAGCTTTGTTCGGGAAAAAAGTTCGATGTCTTTTTTGCGGGAACCAGTATTGGCGATACCATCGAAAAAAGGCTTCTGATGCTCTGCGGGGAGCGTTCCATCCCCAGTGTTTTTGTGATCGATTTTTGGAGCAATTATTGGCAGCGATTTAGCTCTCGTGTGAGAGACATGCAGTACGTTCCGGATGTAATTTGTGTTATGGATGAGCATGCAAAAAATGATATGGTCGAAGAGGGATTTGACGAAAGGAAAATCATTGTTACTGGAAATCCCCATTTTGATCATTTTGCCGAGAGCATCAGCTGCGACGCCGAAGACATGCGGCGAGTTCTTTTCCTGTCGCAGCCACTGAAAGAGTATGAAGCGTATGAAGGAGGCAATCCATACGGTTTTGATGAATATGTCGTATTGTCCGACGTGGTTGGCTGTTTCGACTCGCTGCAGGGGCCGCTCAGGCTCATTATTCGGCTTCATCCGCGCGAAGAAAAAAACAAGTACGACTCATTGCTTAGGGGAGCGTCTTGTGATTGGACGTATGACGATATATCGGATCTCAAGGACTCATTATCCCGGAGCGGGTTCGTGCTCGGTATGAATTCCGTGGTGTTATTTCAAGCGGCTTGCG
>MHXC01000027.1:0-570 GCA_001824325.1 Parcubacteria group bacterium RIFCSPHIGHO2_01_FULL_47_10b | reverse complement strand
AATGTGAAAAAAAATGTTTTGGGGGTCATTTTAGACGGTGTCGTTACTGTTATGACAACACAGAACCAACTTCTGGCGTCGCTACACGATTACCAGAAGGGCGCATTGGTTCGGAATAAAAGAGTCATTTTGCCGACCTCAAATGCGACAGCTAAGGTTGCTGCGATTATCAGTGGCCGCGCTAACAAATAAATAAAAGGGACCTCGCGTTCTTCAGGCATCGGCGCAAAAAATATGTTTTGAAGATCTACAAGGCTCACGACTGAGCCTTTTTCACTGATTCCCAATACGAGCTGTCGAGTGAGACGTCCCGAGGTAGGTGGGTCGGGATATCAGCGATAGACATCTGACCGACGCCGGGCGTTTGTTTTTTCGCCAATTCGTAGATGCTTTTCCGAGCGCCGCCGATATGGACAATGCCAAAAAGTGTTGGATGCAGTGCCGCTTGCAGTATCTGAGGTGCTCGTTCAGACGCATAATCCGCGCTTGTCCATTGATCGACGAATGCTTTCGGATGCGGCCATGGGCCGTCGGGTTTGAATGATGTCCTGACGATCAACGTTCGCTGAT
>MHXC01000026.1 GCA_001824325.1 Parcubacteria group bacterium RIFCSPHIGHO2_01_FULL_47_10b | reverse complement strand
ATTTGATGCAGTTATAATCCGAAAGTCAACGGAGTCGTATCCAACAACGCCCGCCGCAGGCGAACCCGTTTTCGAGGGTATTGCAGCAACAACCGTGGATGACAACGTACAAACCGATACCGACTACTATTACACATTATTTATTCGTGACAGCGAGGGACGGTTTTCGTCTGGTGTTATTGCCTATGCCCGCGTATCGGAGAAACCGGGTGTTCAAAGCGATGGGCCTCTTGCCGTCGCACCCGGACGCACATCGCTTATCACCCCAGACAAACTCGACCTCGGCGTTTTAGTCGCGCTTGTAAATGGGCCATTATTGCTTAAGCCAGAACGTCGGAACGCGACTATTACTCGTGCAGACGACCAAGAGTTCATTGACCCTGCTCATCGCGTTGAGACCGAGCAGCAGTTAGCAATTACGGCGCATGCTCAATTTGATTTACTTATTAATACCGAGTCAATTCGCGCTGCGGTTGCTTCAGTGGTAGCTGTTTTCAATAATACGACGTATCTTCTCGCTTCACTCGACGGCGGGCTTCACTATAGTGCCTCGATAACAGCGCCAGGGTTGCGCGGTCGCTATCCCATGGAGGTAACCACTACGTTCGCAGATGGCTCGACCCTTACCAAAACAGTGGTCGTGCTTATTGATCCCTATGGATATGTGTATGAGCTAACGCCACAAGGCGAACAACGACTGCAAGATGCCACAGTAACACTGTATGTGTTTGATGTTTCAACGCAACAGTGGACTGTCTGGCCGGCGAGCATATATAACCAAGACAATCCCCAAGCAACCAAAGCAACGGGTGAGTTTGCGTTCTTCGTGCCGAAGGGTCGCTATTATCTTGAGGCGCAAAAGGTGGGATATATTTCAGCCCGCACAGCCGAGTTCGAGGTCATCGATGAAATAGTGAATGTTAATATCGAACTGAAGCCATTAGCGCAATTCACGGGACAACTTGGTTCTATACAAGTGAATGTTATTGGGCTGTGGATTGGGTTGGGGATTATTGCGCTCGCGCTCGTGCTGTTATTTGTTGCAACAACAGTTCGTCGCCATACGCTTGAGCAGGAACGTCGTAATATCGCCTTTCGCCACTAACTATGCCAGGAAAAACAATAATCGCAACAAAAAATCTCAACGTAATCTATGATCAGGGCACTCCTGCGGAGTACCACGCGCTGAAAGATATCAATATTGAGATTTACCAGGGCGAGTACGTCATTTTTTTCGGGCCTTCCGGATCAGGCAAGTCAACGCTGTTATACGCGTTGGCAGGACTAGAGCGGCGCGTCATCGGACAGATCATCGTTGATGGCGACGAGATTTCGTCCATGTCCGATCATGAACTCGAGCGCTTTCACCGCGAAAAAGTCGGTATGGTGTTTCAGGCATATTATCTGATTCCATCGGTGACGATCGTCGATAATGTCGCGCTACCGCAAATTTTCGGTGGTGCGAGTTTACAAGAACGGCGCGAACGAGCGTTCAAACTACTCGAGCGGTTCAGCGTGGGGCAGCTGGCCGATCGGTTCCCCACATCGCTATCGGGCGGTCAGCAACAGCGCGTTGCCATTGCGCGCGCCCTCGTGAATAAGCCGCACATTTTATTAGCCGACGAGCCCGTGGGAAACCTCGATAGTAAGTCGCGCATTAACGTGATGGAGGTTTTCACCCAGCTCAATAAAGAAGACAATCAAACTATTGTGCTGGTCACGCACGAACCTGACCACCTGCAATTTGCCGACCGCATTTTTTATCTGAAAGACGGCGCGATAACACGAATAGTCGAACATAAACGGCGAATCATCCCGAAGCGCGGGCCTGGGATGGCGAGCGAGCTGCAGTCATTGCTTGGACGCATGCCGAATTTACCGGAGGACCAATTAAAGGCGCGCCTCTTGATGGACTATCTCCTAACGACACTTCGCGAATCAGAGTTGGCACGCATCGAGGAAGTGCTTTTGAAACGAATCAAGAACGAAATCACCGAGCCCGAGCTCGTGAAAACATTCGATGATTCATTCCGCGAAGGCGGTGTTGGGTTGCATTTCGCCACTGCCCGCAGCTTTAGCTCGAAAGTGACTGAAGTGCTTCATGAGGCGCAAATTTTAAGTAAGCCGTATAGCCAGGAACTGAAAGCCCGCTTTATTATCCACACGCTGCGCGAGCAGCTTCCGCAGTATTCGTTTCAGCTGAACGAAGACCAGACTGAATCGCTCATCGCCCTGCTCATAGCACGCATGGAGAAAAAAATTACTGCTGATGCGTTGTTTTTGGCGATGCAAGAGCCGGTCGCCAAGGCGGGCGTGGGCTTGAGCGGGCCGCGTGCTCGCAGTTATTCGCATTTGATTGAGGTGCTGATTGCCGAAAAGCCAGCTGCACCAAAAGTCGAAGATGTAAAGGCTGTGTTCAGCCCGCAAACCACGACGCAACTTCTATTGCCGTCGCCCCACCGCGAGCACCGCCTCTCACACGCAGAAATTGCTGGCGTTTCGCCTCTGTTGCTGCACTATTTCGCGAGCGAGCTATCGGAGCCACAATTATTACACGTTACAAAGCTGATAAAATTGTATCTCGAGGGTGATGTGGACGAAATCGCGACGCAACGCGCGATTGTCGAAGAAGTTCATACTGACCCAGCTCGCATTACGCAGTTTTTTAACCAGATGAAGGAGGTATTGTACTTGCAATTTTTGGCACAGATGTCGAATGTGCTCACAACGTATTTCGAAAAAGCCGGATCGGCCGTTGAGCAGGTTGTTATGAATACTATAAAACAATGGCTCGGGGGAACTCTGTCGGAGCAGGCAACGCAGCAACGTCTTACAGAACAGTCACAGGAAGACCATTGGCCGGTGACGTCAGACGAGATTCGAAAATTCATCGAGCACATGGCGCGCGTTCGAACCAGTGCTCGGGCCGTGCTATAACAGCGGCGTGTTTTAAGTGGTATACTGGTATTCGATGAATACACTATATGAAGTTTGTTGATTTAATACGGCTTTCGAGCCGCATGTTCAAATATCGCCTTACGAGAACGATCTTAACGATCGCAGGCGTGAGCGTTGCCATTGGCACCATATTATTCTTGGTTTCGCTCGGGTATGGCTTGCAGCGCACACTCTTGTCGCGGATCACCACGAGCGAGTCTTTATTAACTCTCGACGCCTCCTCGGATTCACAACAAATTATTCTAGACCAAAAAACAATCGATGGACTTCTGACCATCCCCGGCGTCGTTGCAATATCCCCGAAGATGGAACTACCGGGGCAGGTCTCAATTGGTGAGGGCGAGCTATCATCAGATATGTCTATAAGCTTAGTTCGCGACGACTTTTTCCAATTAAGCGGCATGAAAACTCTGACCGGCACTTTTTTTGATCAAAAAACTCCCGGGGTAGTTGTGTCGCAGGCTGTTGCTACGCTCTTTGGCCTCGATCAGGGTTCGATAATCGACCAGAAACTCGACATTTTACTATTCGCTCCAAGGCTGACGTCGGGGGAAGGCTTATTAGAAGATGTGCCGGAAATTGACCTTGTGCCGATTGGATCAGCGTTGCCGGTCATTGGCCTCATCGATGACGAAGCAAATCCCAAAATATTTATTTCCTTGGCCGTAATCGAGGGAAAAATTGCGCCAGTCTATCAGCTCGCAAAAATTAAGGTTGCCGCCACCGATCAATTGGAGGCCGTGCGTACGGCGCTTATTGATAAGGGTCTCACGGTATCAGCGCTGTCTGACCTTGTGGATCAGGCGAATAAGATATTTACGGCGTTTCAGGTAATTTTGGCTATCTTCGGTATTATTGCGTTGGTGGTTTCGGCAATTGGACTTTTTAATACCATGACCATTGCACTGCTTGAGCGGACGCAGGAGATCGGCGTCATGAAGTCAATTGGCGCCTCGCGCAGCGACATTTCAAATTTATTCCTTGTCGAGTCCTCGCTCATCGGTTTTCTCGGCGGCGTACTGGGCGTTGTTATCGGTTTTCTATCGGGCGAGGCATTCAACTGGTTTATTAATATTTTGGCTTCGCGACTCGGGGGCGAGCCAGTGGACTTATTTTATCGCCCGTTGTGGTTTACGGTTACCATTATTGGATTTTCGACCATTGTCGGCATCATGACTGGCATATTTCCGGCGCGGCGGGCGGCAAAGATCAATCCCTTGAGTGCTATACGGTATAAATAGGGTACACCAGAGCACTTGTGGATAATTCGAATTTTGCCATTCCCATGACGTGTTTATGAAATTATGCTATACTAGGGCTATGAACGTAGTGAGGGAGTTGCCCATATTACTGGTTTTGTCGGTATCATTTTTCGGTTTACCTATTATTTTTATCGCTGCGCAGACAGCATCTCAAGAAGTCGCAATTGAGTCGCCGGAAAACCCTCCTGTCGTTACCGACACTACGCCACCATCAATTCCAACTGTTGAGTTTTTGACGCCTCGCGACGCATTCCCTCCGGTATTTCAGCTGCATAGCACTGACCAGGAGTCGGGAATCAGTCATTACGATATCCAACTCGAGAACGGGACCCGGTTTTCTGTAGCGCCGCCGGGCATTGTGCAAGCTGGCTTTGGACTCGATCCAGCAACGTACTTGATTCAACTGACTGCATGGGACAATGCGAATAATAGTTCGAACGGCAGTTTTAATATCAGCATTCCGGGCGCCCCAGCGCTTTCAATCTCGAATCCACCGCCGGCGGTAGCGTATGCCGACGACCTGGTTACTGTTGAGGGGGGAGGCATTCCAGGGGCGGAGGTTGTTATGCGGGTTACTCCCGACACCGGTAGCGACTTTAAGCGTACCGAGTTTCGTTTTCGGATAGACGAGAACGGCTCATTTTCAATTCCGTTACGGTATGAGTTGGCACCCGGTGCATATAACGTAACTTTTCAGCAGCGTGTTCAAGACGGCCGACTAAGCCCCCGCGAGGGACCCTTTCCAATAACAATTCGACCTTACGCGGATATAGGTGTTGCGCGTATCAATCCGTCGTTACTGCCATATCTACTTGGTTTAGGGCTTATTGGTACCATTGGATTTATGTTCACGTTGATCATGGTCTTGACCATGACCCACAAAAAATCACACCTAAATCAAAAAATCATTAATGAATTACAGGCGTAAAGGAACAATTATGCGAGGGAAGATCGGGCATTTGATTACATTACTATTGATTATTATAGTAGCAGTCAGTATTTTTTTCATTAGCCGCATGCCTGGCCAATCTATTACGTCAACGTGGACTCAAAACAATTGGTCGGAGGGCGTGACGACCGCGGAAGCTACACAGTCGGGGTGGAGAAAGTATGAGAGTATCGATCCAGAACTTACGCCGTCAGCTTCGAGCGTGCTTTACAATGCAAACAATTGGGTAGAAAACGGACTGATGATTTTGTGGGATGGGAGTACCGTACCAACGGGTTGGACTGAGGTGGGAAATGCTTTACCATATTTAGATAAATTTTTGAAAGTAGGAACAACGCCAGGGGCGACTATCGGAGGTAGCGCTTCTCATAATCATTCGATTAGTTTAGGAGGCGGAGGTGTTGCAAGTACATCTGAAACGTTAATGGCGAGATATAAGAATATGATGGCGCCCCCCGGCCACACCCACTCCTTTCCGAGTAGTGGATCATCGGCCTCTACAGTTTCACCACCTTATAGGACACTAAGGTTGTTAAAACGAACTGGGGGAACAACGCTAAATTTGCCTGCTCAAGCAATTGTATTTTTTGCAACAAACTCGGGAATACCTTCAACGTGGACTTCCTATACAGATCAAAGTAATTACTTTATACGCATTTCTGGAAACGCTAATTCTATATCTTTAAATTCAAACCATAATCATTCAGCGACGGCTAACGATAGCAACATTAACGGTGGTAAATGGGAAGCTTATTATGGTCAATATGCTGGATGCCGATCTATCGCTAGTCACGGCCACTCAATTAACGGAACCTCTGGTGATGCGGATTATATTCCTCTATTTGTTGCCTTTCCACTATACAAAGCAGCAATAAACACAGAGATTCCGGCAAATATGATTGGCCTATTTGATTCCACTCCCTCGAGTCAATGGAATACCATCACAACTTCAACTGGTCGTTATCTTCGGGCTGAAAACACGGGGTCGTCGAGCCTTCCGGTACAAGGGGGATATCCAACTCATTCCCATGTCGGTTTTCTGTCAAGTACTGTACCAGCGCCGACGGTGTATAGTTGGTACTGTATTTCAAGTGGGTCGTATGGAGTTACCAATTCCCACAGCCACCAAGTCTATTTTAATGCAGCAAGTAATAATCCTTTGTCTGTCGAAGTTATCGCCGCTACACCGAGCTTCGACGGAACCTTAAAGCCGTTTGTCTCCTCTCCTTATAATACGACTGATCCTTGGGAGGTGGTGTATTCGTTGAATTGGACTGAGGACATAGATTTTATCGCGTCAGCGAAAGTAAGGATCCAGATCCGTTCTGCGCCATCTCAATCTGCACTCGCGACAGCCCAATGGATGGGTCCTGACGGCTCCTCTAATAGTTACTTTCAATATCCGAATATAAGTGGTTGCGAATTGGTAACCGGTAGTCAAACTCAAGTCTCATGTAATAATACCACTATCCCAGCTTCACTTAAAGATGGATCAGGCGATCAGTGGTTGCAGTATAAAGTTTTTTTGGGTTCGCATGGAGTAGTGAAAGAATTATCGATTTCGTACGTGATTAACACCGAACCCTCGATAACAAGCGTATCTTCGTCTCAAGACACTAACGGTGTCATTACAACTACTTTTGTGCTCTCTGACGCAGAGAGTGACAAAGTAAAGCCGCGCTTATTTTATGGATCGGGATTGACACTTTCAAGTTCCTTAAGCTCAGGAGCTACCCTGGCAAACATCACTGATGTCGATGCATTTATGAACGCCTTCCCGGGATCAGGGGCGATCTTAATCGACAATGAGATCATCACCTATACAAGTAAAACGGGAAATTCGTTTTCTGGTTTAAGTCGCGGTCAAGGAAATACCCTCGCCACTTCTCATGAAAACGGGGCAGTGATTCGAATATTAGCCGCAAACGCAGCATTCGCTGGTGCTATAGCGAGCTGCTCCGGTCAGAATACCTCGCTCGGCAGCACCTGTCTCACAACCACTAACTCCCCAGCCAGTAAAACAGTTACCTGGACGCCAACAATAGAGCTCTCTGGCGTTTTTTCGAGCACCTTTAACGTCCGTGTCTTCGTGAACGACGGTAATCTTGCAAAGCAGACCAACGCCGAAGCCGGTTCAGTCTCGAGTAATTTCACGTTCGACGTGAAAAAACCCACACTGAATTTCGAGGGTCTTGCGCCTCTTACCATTATGGATATTGATCACGCCGACTTGAATTGCGAGGGCGCGAGCGCCAACCTCGCCACATGCAAAAAAACGAACAGTAATAGTGTCAGAATACTCACGTCGGCGACCGACGACACCGCTCTCTTGATGAACATCTCGACCAACGGTACATTCCCGAGCGCTTCATGGGTGTCATATAACCAAAATTCAACGTTGGCACTCCCGGGCAGCTGCAGCGTGTCAACGGGATGTTTGCAAACCGTTTACGTGCGGTTCAAGGATGCCAAGGGCAATGAAACCGCAACACAGTCTGATACCATCTCGCTTGATACCATAGCGCCACCGTCCCCGCAAAATCCTATCATCCAGGACATCTCTAACCCTGCGGAAGGCAATTTCAGACTGTATTTCAGTTGGGGCGTAATTAGCGACCCAGGGGACTTCCACCACTACAATATTCATCGTTCCACGCCAACAAATGCTAGTTATGTAAAACAGCAAGAGGTGCCGGATGTGAATAATCCGTCCGATATAGTCGGCGACGAAACGAAGAATTTTTACGTTGACACCGGCCTTACGCAGCAACAGCGATACTTCTATAAATCCTCGAGCCAGGACGACATTGGAAATGAATCATCATTCTCCGCTGTCGTAGATTTGAATCCGAATCTCGGCCCATCAAGCGGTGGAGAAGGCGAACCAACGGGCGATGTCACGCCACCAACTATTGCCAACGTGCAAAAGGGGACCTCGGGTATCTCAAACATTACTATAACGTGGGACACCCCCAACGAGCTCTCCGATTCAACGGTGTTGTATTCCCCCGACCCCTCA
>MHXC01000025.1 GCA_001824325.1 Parcubacteria group bacterium RIFCSPHIGHO2_01_FULL_47_10b | reverse complement strand
GAGCGAGATAATTGTCTGCATGTCAGGCATGGTCGTGCGTGTAAATCGGAAGTAACGCGGCGCAAAATGTTAGTTCGCTACGATAACCGCCTTGCGCCCCGCAACGGACGAGTCAGATGGCAGCGCTGTTGTAATTACGGACGCTGTCGTCGATATCTGTTCTCCCGTATATTCATCAATACCACTAAGTTCTGACTCAAGCAAGAGCACGCCCACCTGATCAATCATTGATGGCGATGGGCGAAGCTGCACCTGGAATACCGATTCAATAACCGGCAATGCGATTCCAGTAGTCGCAGGCACGCGCCCCACATTCCATACTACCTCCTTTGAGGACGCATTATATGTTATCGCCCCCGTGCGCGATGTAATATCGTAATGATCAGTCCATGTCACTGCCGTTGGTAACTTCGCCTTCACCACAACATCCCGGAGATCGTTGGCGGTATTGAGAATTTGCCAATGCACCGTGTAACTCGTATCGCTTCCCACGCGCGGCGGTATCGACCCGCTGTTATCAATTCCGCTTGAAGGATCTGTATAAAACCCTGGAGCTTTCAACACAGTCGTTGTTTTCAGCTTTGTCACCAATGATGTTTCTTGACCCACAGAATCTACGCCGAGGAATCGAGGCACAATATCAGTGCCAATCTGCCCGACGACTTTAATAAAAAAATTTTTGTCGTTAAAACTGTTAATGGGGAAACGATCCTTGAGTTGTACAATGAAATCAACTGACCCTTCCTCTCTGGGCTCAAGCGATAATAATTCGGGAACCTCGAGTGCGGTCCAGGTGATCTCATTTGTGGTTACGTCGAATGCGCCGCTCGCCACGACTGACTTCACGTCAAACATCGAGCCCACCAATTGTGCCTTCAAAAATACTTCCTGTAGCGGCACATCGAAGTCATTGCGAAATTTAATAGTGTACACCAATTTTTCCCCGAGAGATGCGTTGTATTCCTCTTTCCGGTTAACTAACAATTGTATAGACAACGGCGACGCCACTAAGCGCGTTACTTTTCGCTCGCTCGTAAACAGAATCACTTGCTCGCCATTTTGGCGCTCAATAAATGCCTCAAGCACCATATTTTCGTCGGGCTCTCCTTTAAATATACCATTGATAGAAATCGTTCCCTCCTCGCCTTGTGAAAGCCGATCGATGTTCCATATCGTGTTGTCTTGCTCGCCGATCGGCCGTGACGCAACAAAGGTAAATCCCCGCGGATACTGCACGCGCAGCCGCAAATTTTCAAACGCAATCTTTGAGGTATTTACGTAATTGATCGTGTAGAACACCTCTTTGTTCGACAAGCTCTCCTTCGGCGCGTCAATAACAATATTGATGGGGACTGTTGCAATAGTGACAGGCGACTGGCGCTGCAAGGTGAGTTGCCGATTGATGCTCGACGGCGTGAATGACAACGTGGCATTGGCAAATTTTGTCTCGTTTTCACCGCCAATAAGTCGCGCCTTGAATTCTCGTACGACCTGTTCGCCCGGGTCTATGTCGCCGATAAGCGCTCGCGCCTCTGAAGCGCCAGAACTTATGGGCAACAACCCGCTACCCTCACCAAATGAAAATGATCCCTCGGGATAGCGAAAAACGAGCTCAGCGTCTTCGAGGCGAATACGGCACGTATTGCCTACTTCCACGGTATACAATACTTCGTCGCCGCTCGTAATCTGCTCGATGTTACGAATCCGCATGGGTACTTGTGTTTCTACATCACAACTCCTGACTGTGTTCCAAAATATAGCAAAACCCGATGCAATTAACAGCACCGTCAAAAAAATAGCGCCACCCCATAGAAGTCGCGAATTGCCTCTACTCAATTCAAACACGCGCTTACCTGACCATTTGCGTGGAGCCGTATCCGGATGTGGCTTTGCTGACGCATCCTCGGGCTCCAAAACAGATGGGCTGTAGGGGCGTTCAGAAATTTTCTCTCCCTCGGGTGTATATATTTTTTCGTGTATGTCCTCCAGTGGATCCATGGGTTTCTATGTCAGGTTGATGCAAATTCGGGAAGTCCCGCAAACTGAAACGTTGTTATGGGTATATCAAAATGATAGGCAAGTAGTTCGCGGACGATATCGTCGATCGAATGCTTGGAAACATGCCGTAATGTGCGGGGTTCCGGGTGTTGTCGCGCGCAATCACCACAAAGACCAATGCCTGATGCGATCGCGATTGCCACAATGCCTGCATCCTTATTCATTCTACCACATTGCCCACATCGGTAAAGCGATACGCCAAAACCGTGTTGCTCAAGGAGTTCCCGTTGATAGGCGCGAATCAATGCGTCTATCTGGACGGCCGGCTGTCGCGCGAGTGTGGTAATAATACGTTCAGTATACATATATATGGTGTCGTCAGGCACCCGATCGATCGTAAAATCGTTTGCAAGTTGCAAAACATTGAGTAAGCACAACGCTTTTTCGGGCACTCGCGCCACATATGACCCGCGTCGTGTTATATCAGCGCCGACTATAAGCGGCTCATCAGCCCGCTTTCGGCGAATACATTGAAAAAAACCGATATTGCCCGGCTGCAACTGGGGCGTTAGTTTCGCCTTAATGTGCTTTGCGCCGCGCGACATCGCCGTTATACGCCCATATGTTTTCGTCAGCAACGTCACGCGCTGCTCGGTTTCGCCGCTATCGCGGACCGTAAGTATGATGCCTTCGCAGGTAAAACTCATGACCGCTCCCATTATACGAATAACGATTCCAATGCACAACCTAGACCATGTGTTACGTATGGACCCGGCGGGATTTGCACCCGCTTCACGGGGTGTCGACGCCCGTATCTTACTAGATAGAAGACGGGCCCGGGTCCATGTATGAACAAATAAAAAGAACCCATGCAAAAATCCTATTCCTTCTATGTATGCGCATGGATTCCTTCTATGACACCCCGTGAAACCCGCTTACAATATCTCCATGAAAACACAGAGATATCTATAAGTAAGTTGCGAGCGTTATAGTTTCAGTATACTCGCTGTTTTCATTTTGTCAATTTTTTGATACCCCTCTTTGTTAGTACAAAATGCTGAACCCCACTATGCAAGATTATGCTCTCTGCATCTGGCCCAAGCTCTGATAGTGGAACTAGTGAAGCTGTTGTGCATGTCGCTACGCCGATATTTTTTATTTGAGACATGAGAGCCTGAAACTCCTTTTTATCTTTCGGTATTTCCAGTTTGAGATTAGCAAGCTCTGATGGTTGGAGCTGTAAATTTTTTCGCTTCTCCTGCACAGCGCGAATCCGCTCTCTATCTGCTGCCTCATTGATTAGCTCGTCAGTTAAGACGGTGTCTAAATTAACTACTTCTATGCTTGCATCCTCCTTTCCGGTATCATTGTGTTCGATTTCGACAGATTTAATATTGACCTCATCACTGATAAGTATCTGATCTTCTACATCAATGTTGAGATCTTGTGGAACCTTTAGAGTAACTTTCGTCAATGGCTGTCGTATTTTTATTCCCTCTACAGCTCTCTTTTGCAGAATGACGCTGCTCGCCATTCGAATCATACACATCTTATGTTCTAAATCGTGGTTGATATATTTCTTAATACCCATCGGATATCGATCCATGTGTACGCTTTCTGCGAGCGCTCTATCGTCAGAAAACGCTTTTAATTCTTGGTACACATACTCTGCTGTGAACGGTACGAATGGTGCTGCTAATTTTGTTAATTCCAGCAGTAATGAGTACAATAATGAACTTTTTGCTTTTTTTGTTTTTGGATTTTTAATAGCATCGCGACTTCGCCTCAACCACCAGTTTGATAGATCATCCACAAATGTTTCGATGCTGCGTGCTGCAACGACGACATCGAGTATATCCAGTGAACGTATAACAATTTCGATCGTGCTATGGAAGCGGCTCACGATCCAACGATCGAGCGAACTATCTGCTTTTTCGAAAATTGCATCTGCTTGATACCCATCCTTCGTCCCATACAACTGCAAAAACGTCAGCGAATTGAGCCACGTTGATAAAAATCGCTGCTGCCGAGCTCGTAACTCTTTTTCTGCATATAATTTCGACTCTCCGGGCGCATTCACGGTATAGAAAAACCATCTGATAGCATCGGCGCCATATTGTTCAATCTGTTTCCACGGATCAACAACATTGCCTAGTGACTTGGACATTTTTTTGCCGTTTTCGTCGAGTACCAATCCGTGCGAAATGCAACCCTTAAAACTCGGGGCCCTTCCAAGTACCGCAGCAACTGCATGAAGCGTATAAAACCAGCCGCGCGTCTGATCCATGCCTTCGCTAATATAGTCAGCGGGGTATTGGGCGCCCGGGCTCGTTGCTGCGCCTGCGCCATCAACCATCTCGCCATTCTCAAACGGATAGTGATACTGCGCGAACGGCATAGACCCGGAATCAAACCACACGTCAGCCACATATGGCACGCGTTTCATGTGCTTTCCTTCGTCGCAGCTAATAGTAATTTGATCAATGAATGGTCGGTGCGGATCAAAGCCCGAGACATCCGACACACCAGCGCCAGCTTTTGCGCCAGCAGCTCCGCCATACACCTCATCAAAATTATCTGCATATTGCTTCAGCTCCGCGAATGATTCGATCACCTTCATAGCACCCGTTTTCTCATCAACCCAAATGGGCAATGGCGTACCCCAATAGCGGTTTCGTGAAAAATTCCAATCCTTTACTTCGTTGAGCCATTCGCCGAATCGCCCCTCCTTGATATGTTCCGGCACCCACATAATCTGCTGATTTGCCGCGATCATCTCCTCCCGCAAACGGCTCATCTCCACCACGAAACTTTCAAGCGCATAATACAGCACTGGATTCTTGCACCGCCAACAGAATGGGTACTCGTGCTCATATTTTTCTTTCTTGAACAACAATCCACGCCCTGCCAAATATTTCAAGATTGCAATATCGGTATCGAGCTCGCGCACCCGCATTCCAGCGACTTCAGGCACAAACACCTCGAACTTGCCCTCGGTTGTAACCGTGTGTTTTTTCGGCAACCCCACCCGCGATCCCAACTCATAGTCATCAGCGCCATACATCACCGCAGTATGCACAATTCCCGTGCCATCGCCAGCGCTGACAAAATCAGCGGCGTAGACTTGATGCGACGTATCGGATTGCAGTTGCGGTATTGAGAATAATTGCTCGTAACGGAGTCCAACTAGCTCGCTGCCTTTGAATTCGCGCACAACAATAGGGTGTTGCGCTGTTTCTGCCCCGCCAGTAGCTTCGAGCACCGACATTCGCTCTTTCGCCACAATCACGTGATCGCCACCATGCTCGTCCCCAACTTTCACCAACGCATACTCAATATCGTTATGTACCGCGAGCGCGACGTTCCCCGGCAGCGTCCACGGAGTCGTTGTCCATGCGAGTATTGAGCTATTATCGGGCAGACCAATCTTCGCTGCGACGCTTCCCGCGCCTCCCATAACCCTAAATTTCACATACACCGAAATATCTTTCACCGTTTGATACCCCAGCGCCAACTCATGCGACGACAAACTCGTCCCACAGCGGAAACAATAGGGAGCAACACGAAAATCCTTCTTCAAAAACCCCCGCTTATAAAACTGGGCGATAATCCACCACAGCGACTCAATATAGTTGTTTTCGTAGGTAATATACGGATTATCCAGATCAACCCAGTAGCCATATCGCTCGGTCAAATTACGAAATTCCTCAACATAGGTCCACACCGATTCCTTGCAGGCCTTGTTAAATGCCGCGATGCTCTTTACCGAATCACCCGGCACAATATTCTCAATCTGTGCTTTGGAGCTCAATCCCAGCTTTTTTTCCACTTCAATTTCAACTGGCAACCCATGCGTATCCCACCCCGCCTTTCGCACCACGTGAAATCCTTGCATGGTCTTATACCGCGGAATAATATCCTTAAACGCGCGAGCCAATAAATGATGAATACCCGGCCGCCCATTCGCAGTCGGCGGACCCTCAAAAAACACAAACGGTTTACCGCCTTGTGCTCGGGTTTGCTCCAGTGATTTCTGAAAAATCTTTTCCTTCTTCCAAAAATCCAAAATCTTCAGTTCCTGCGCGTGAAAATCAAACATGGTGTAGTCATTAGCCGCTTCGTCATTAATTCTCAAATCGTTCTTACAACTGCTTCAATATTTCAATGTATTCCTTCGATGAAATACCCAACACTCGTAAATTATTGCGGATAATAAAAACCGGCAATTGAGGATAGCGGGGGATAACAACTGGTCGATTTAGATCAGGGCGCCAGTAAATTCGATGATCACCTTGCTCGCGCTTAAATTCGCACCCAACAAATAAAATAAAGCTCTCGAATTTTTTCCAGCTGATCGGCGTGATTCGTGGCATGCGCGGAGTAATTCAAGTAGTTAGTGTTATAGCTTGTAACTCCCGACCCACAAAAACTGGAGGCGTCCACGCTGATGAACCCTTCCGCTGCCAACCATTTTCAGAGAGTACTTCCTCAATAGTACCGCGGTCCACTATCTCTTCAAAAAAAATATTCGCAGCTTCACGAAATCGTTTTCGCGCTTCCTGGTATGTCTTGCCAACAGTTGACAAATCAAGCGCAGGAGTATACGCAATAAAGCTTTTTCCTTCTCGAAAGATAAAAACTGGCAACTCGGCTTGCAATGCAATCTTTTTCATATATGTCTATCGTAGCAGTTTATACGTAGATTTCAAGCCCATCCGTATACTACTCAAGGCCCAAACAAGGATGCTGCCTGCTGCTTCCGTAAACGAGCATACTGATGGTCGTTTAGCCCCAATTCCCGCACGCTCGAACGACCGCGCAATAGCGCTCCCAACTCTTCCAGCCACCCGCTCTTGCCATATCGAATTAATAGGTCACGGTCATCGTCAATACTAACACCTGCCATCAGTAAATTAATGAATGACAGCTCTCGACATAAATTCTGGAGAGTGTGCCAACTTTTGTCAGTAATATGGTGGTGATAATAAGGCTCCATGGTAAACATTAAATGATATGTAATTGTACCCGTAATGCTTTCAAATAATCAGCTGCAAACCAATCCGACAAATTCCATAGATCCACGTACAACTGCGAGACCGGCAGATGGCTGCCAAAAGACGGTAGTAGCGCATCTCCTTCGAGTATAATGAGGTTGGGGCTCCCCTTTGTCATAGGAAATCGTTGTTTGACGCTCTCAATTATTTGCGCGTCGACAGCGTAACACACTACTTTGTCATAATCAGCCGGCGTTTCATGGTACCGAAATGTATACGCCGAATACGCGCTAAAAATCACAGAACCAGGCAAACCAGACTCAATCTGCTGCACTGGCATATCGACATGGGTTTGGTAAACATTATCTCGTGCTATATTCCGTCCCGATGCCCATAAAGTTAGCAATTTTTCGATATCGCGCAACACAAATCCCCTGCCGTGCACAGCAATTGCGCCGCTTTGGCGTGGGACCTTAAGCGCATGAAAGACAGTGCTCGTCGAAATGCCCAGTTTGGCCGCAATCGCCTGCTGCTCAAACTGCAAAATCTTACCGTTGGACAAGGCTGCATCCAAGATAAAACGCCAGATTTGTTCCTTTTTACGTACCATATCATCTCATTTCGTTTTTTACGATAACAACATAGCTTCATTTCTATTATAGTCGAAATGAGATACAGCGCAACTTCTGTGTATTACCATGACTCAATAATCCCATGTATGACTGCAATACTTGTACATTCTCGCGACTAGCATTTATTCGTCGAAACATTCGCCGCTTCGTTGATGTTCGAAGCACTCGGTGATCGCTAAAATGAACCCACCCTAAATAATCAACGCCTGATGCAATGGTCACTATTGAAACTTTTCGGGGATGTAAGTCGAGGTACAAACGATACAATAGAAAATTATGTATTATTGGCAATAAATCCTCAAGCCACTTTTTGTCAGCCGACAACACAACAAAATCGTCAGCATACCGGATATAGTGCCGAGCTTTCAACATATGCTTCACATACTGATCAAATTCGTTCATATATACATTCACCAATAACTGCGATGTGAGATTGCCGAGCGGCAAGCCTGTGCCGAGTGTCGCTGAGTGAAAGCTGCCAACAATCTTCGAAAGTACCCAGAGGACATTGGCGTCCACAATATATCTTCGTAATATGTTCATTAAAATCAGCTGATCAATGGACGAAAAAAACTTTCGAATATCACATTGTAAGACCCACGCTGTCCGCGTATGATTTCGAGACACTTGATATGCGAACAACCTAAAACGATCGAGTGCCTTGTTCGTCCCCTTGTTATCACGACATGAAAATGAATCACCCATAAACATGCGGTCAAAGTATGGATACAACGCCCGATACACTGCATGGTGCAACAATCGGTCTCGCACGGTCGCCTTATGTATCTGCCGCGGCTTTGGGTCGGAAATACGAAATGCGTGGTACGGTGAATGCTGATACGTTTTCGTCATAAGCTCACGGTGCAACGCCAAAATATTCCCCATAAGATTGAGCTGAAACTCCTGTACATCGCGCCGCGACCGCTTGCCGCGCACAAACTCACGCCACGCTTCGAGTAAATTCTCGCAAGAAATGATATACTCGTATGTATGAGTGAATTTTATTCTTCCCGTGC
>MHXC01000024.1:8668-9893 GCA_001824325.1 Parcubacteria group bacterium RIFCSPHIGHO2_01_FULL_47_10b | reverse complement strand
GGGCAAGTGCTGTGATACATGAATACGTATCAATGGATTCTTTTTTTAACTTTTTTAACGCAGTCAGAGATAGCTGGATAATTGTTGTTTCGGTGAGCGCGACTGCTGTCTGGTTATGAGTTTTGGTATTGAGTAATAGCGCGCGCTCTGCGATAACTTCACCTGGCCCAATAATGCCGTTATTGTAATCAGATACACCATGGCGTATTCCCACCGTCCCTTTGACAATCCATCCTACCCATTCGGCGCTGTCTCCATCCTGAAAAAGCCGTCCATTGATGGGGAATGTTTTTTTTTGAAATGCGCGTATGAGTATTTCTTGCTCATCTTTTTTAACATTATTCAATACAGGAACAGCGCGGAGCAGGTCAATATCTATCATAGGAGTTACGATATCATTGTTGCGACAGTGGAAGCATTAATGTATGCATCAGCAGTTTCTTGTGTAATGAGGTTTTTAGCCACAAGTTCCTCTAATCCTTGCTCCATAGTAAACATGCCGACGTCTCGGGAGGTTTGAATAACACTTTTGATTTGCGCGACTTTATTTTCACGAATCAGATTTGCTGTTGCCGAGGTATTAATCATAATTTCACGCGCCGCGACTCTACCGCCTCCTACTTTGGGAAGCAGGCGCTGGGAAATAACGCCATTTAAGGTATTAGCAAGTTGGTAGCGAATTTCTGTTTGTTGATGCGGAGGAAATACGTCAATAATGCGCTCCACTGTTTGCGCCGCATTGATGGTGTGGAGGGATGAAAGCACCAAATGGCCGGTTTCCGCAATAGTGATTGTTGCGGCAATGGTTTCAAGATCACGCATTTCGCCAACCATTACGACATTGGGATCTTGTCGAAGGATACGTCGCAGGGCATCTGGAAAATTTTTTGTATCACTGCCGACTTCACGCTGTTTAATGATGCTTTTTTTATTTTCAAAACTAAATTCTACAGGATCTTCAAGTGTAACAATATTCAGGGCGTGGTTTTCATTTAAATAATTAATCATTGTGGCAAGGGATGTGGATTTTCCGCATCCGGTTGGCCCGGTCAGAATAATCAGCCCTTGTTTCATTTCAAGCATATGAAACGCTGCCTGTGGCATTTGAATTTCTTCCATCGAGGGAATGACAGAAGGAATAACACGCGCAACGAGCCCTGGTGTATTATGCGCCCAGTGGAGATTGACACGGAAGCGGGATACATCGTTTAACGTATATGAAAAA
>MHXC01000024.1:0-8625 GCA_001824325.1 Parcubacteria group bacterium RIFCSPHIGHO2_01_FULL_47_10b | reverse complement strand
TCGCGTTCTTGCTCAAATTTTTCTTTTTGTTGCGGCTAGAGCATGCTAAAAATGAGTTCTGCAATAATTTTGTCATTCAAAACCGGAAATTGCGTTTCTTGCAGTTGCCCGTCAATACGAAGAAGTGGCGATTTTGTCGCAACTAAATGAAGGTCTGATGCTTTGCTATCAACTGCGGCTTTTAAAAGTTCGTGAATAGTCATAGGGAGACCTCCCCTCCTTTATAAGGAGGGGGTAGGGGGTGGTCAACAATAAATCAATATGTTTTTAACAGTGTTTAGAGTTTCTTCCGCCGGTTGGCGGATTCGAGGTTTGCACTTTATGGTGTGTAGTATATCAATAAATATGTTTGTTGTCTTTATATGTGGATAAGTTGTGTATTGCGGAAATCATCATCTGATGTAAGATGAAGATGTTCTTTGAATGATGAAAAATACTAAAGGAAAGCAGGGTGTAAATCCCTCACTGTACCGCAACGGTAAAAGTCCGAGCGCTTTAGTATCTTTCACCCAATCCGTGTTAATTTACGGGTTCCTTGCGGGTACAAGGAAGGGGATGTGAGAGTGATCATACGGGAGATGATACTTTATTGGCATCAATAAAGATCATCGTCTCTCTTATGTTCTCTCTCACGAGAGGATAGTGTTCTCTTCACGCCCCCCGACCTTAGGGGGTTTTTTGTTTCTCTCATTTCTTGGGAGGGAGATGGCGATGAAGCGACGGTCTTTTCTTTTCAGTGTGTTGATGATGGTGGCCACTGGCGTGGTATCTGCCTCCACGTCAGCCCTGACCTGGGGGCAGATCAAGCGCGGGGTTACGATTATCCCGCAAAAGATCGCTCCGCGGGTGTGGGGAAATGTTCGGATCGATTCGAACATCGCGACTCTGCCGCTCATCCGGCAGGAGGTCAAAAAGGAAGGGGAAACGATGTATACCCTCCTTTCTGATCTCAAAAAGTCAGAAGTCGAGCCGATTTTCGAGACGACGACGCTTGGGAAAATGGTCGTCGGGTTTGAGGGCAAGGTCGAGTTTGACACTCGAGTCGAGCAACCCGCTCGATACCTTCTCGTCTACGTCCGCAAGGGGGTGGCAGGAGAATATCGAGCATGGGACGGTTTGCTCGATGAGTCGGTTCCGGCCGGCGAAGTGGTATGGATCGCCGTACTTATCGGCGTTCAGAACTTCAATCCGACGATCCTGCTAGATGGCGTCAAGTGGAAAGAGCTTTAACGCCATTGGTGGGTTGTGATATGACACGTTGTATGCGCAACCCACCTAAATTTTTCTATGAATAAAAAATATATTTTCTTTTTTTCTTCTCTTATCATAATCGCCGCGCTGATTCATAGTGTATGGGTTTTTGCTGTGGGTAATTCTGCTTTGGCAGATAGCGTGAAAAGTTCGTTCAACCATTGGAACGTGATGGCGCAGGTTGCGTTAGGCGAAACGCCTGCAAACGCTCGCGAGTTATGTTTTCAAGTAAGTGAATCATCTTCGGCAATTGATATCAGCGGAAGAATATTAGGTTTGACAGCGGCAGGAGTTGATCCAAGAACATGTTCTACTGACTTAATCCGCGCGCTCAAAGCAAAAGTATTTCAAAATCAAATTGGGGATCCGCAACTTATCAATGACGATATTTTTGCAGGCCTTGCGTTGATTTCTGCAGGAGAACAGATAAGTGATAATGCAGTGCAAGTTGCACTTTCTACAGTTAAAAATAATCAGCAAGCAAACGGGAGTTTTGGATATGCAGTTGGCGGTGGAGATGATGTTGATATGACATCTGCGGCAGTGGCATTTTTACGCGCCGCAGGGAGTAACACGTCAAACGCGGTAGCGTATCTAAAACAAAAACAAAATAGTGATGGCGGATTCCCTGCATATGGTCAAATATCTTCAAATATGTATTCTTCATCATGGGTTGCGGCGTTTGCACAAGGCAAAAGTTGGAGCAATAGCGGCGCAACACTTGCCCAATATCTTGAAAAAGATACAACAACAACATCTGCCGCGTTCCGCGTGATTGCAGAACAGGGGTATACGATTCCTGTGCGTATAACACAGCCATCGCAAAGTACCCCCTTATCATCAGGTAATTCACAAGGAAACCAAACAGGAACATCTATCGCGTCCAATACACAGGATAGTGTATATGCAAAAATTATTTCAGATTCATTTGCAGAATGTAGCGTATCGGTATCAGTAACAACTCCTTTGCAAGTTGCGATTGACGCAGGGAAACGGTGTGGGTTAGATATTACTGTGGTGGATACTACATTGGGAAAATATGTTTCAGCAATCGGTGGTAAGAGTGCAGTCGGGACCAGCGGATGGATGTATGCTATCAACAATAGAAAAGGCGAGGTCGCGGCAGGAGAGTATCGGCTGATGTTTGGAGATAAGGTGTTATGGTTTTATGGCAATGCTCAGGATAACGCGCCTGCTTTTGGCGCTGTTTCTTCAACGGTCTCCGGTGTAACTGCAACGCAGGGAAGTATTTTTTTAACAGCTACTGTTGATATTCCCCAGCAATCGTCAACTGCCGGCACCGGAACTCCGGCTCGCGAGGCGCGGATTGATGTGGAGCAAAGTAATGCCAACTTTGGTACACTACGGCGCGGAGAAAAAACGAGCGTGCGCGTTCCTGTGTCTAATCGAGGCGAGGTTGATTTAACTATTGGCACGCAGGTTTCGGGCTCTGATTTGTTTGTTCAAAATACAGATGTGAATAACGTTTATTGGGCTGATTTCCAAACAGGGCTTGGTATAAATGAACAGAAAACATTAGATATAGGTGTATCTGTTCCATCGGCATACAACCGCGCCGGAACGCATAATGGGGAGATGATTATTTGGGGGAAAGCGCGTTGACAGGAATTGGATTTGCTATCAGAATGGGGTGTCTATGAAAAGAGCGCATCAGCGCATAATGACAATTGGGATAGTATCTATCATGGGCGTGGTGTTTATGTATCCAATAGGTGCTCATGCATTAGGTATTTCGGTAACACCATCAGAAATCAATCTTACAACACGCGTGTATCAGCCGACGTATAAAACGCTTGTGGTAAAAAACCCTTCTGCCGAGGCGGCGGTTTTTGATTTTTTTATTGATGATTTTGAAGATACTATTCGAGTGAGGCCGAAAAATATGATCCTTGAGGCAGGAGAGGAAAAGCGCATTGCCATTGAAATGCTTCCATCCCGCGAAGGGATTTTTACCACTGATATATCTATTGTTGCTCGTTCACTTTCTTCTCAATCATTACGATCTGGCGCAGGCCTTAAGGTGCCAATGACGCTTACAGTGAAGGCGCAAACACAAAACCGCATCTCATGGATGTGGCTTGTTATAGTGGCGGATGCTGTTCTTGTTGGCTTTTTTATTTTTGGAGTATGGTTAGTATGGCGAAGAAAACAGGCGGTATCTCGGTAGGGAACTATTCTACCGTGATGTACGTTGAAGTTGACGCGGCTTCATTTTCATTATCTGTAACTGTGAGTGTGACAACCCACACCCCGGGGGTAGAAAACAGTGATTTATCTACTGTATAGAGAGCGTCGCTCGACACGATAAGGGGGAGTATTATTGGGATATTTTGTGGCCCGGAAGTGATCGTCCATTCGTATATGAGTGGTCCACCATCTGGATCAAACGATCCTTCAGCCGAGAGTATGAGCGATTGAGAAGACGCAGAAAAAGTGGTTGTCGCTTCATTTTTTATAATTGCCATTGGCGGAGCGCTTTGCGGAGTGAAGGAGGAAGGCGTTAAATTTTTTGTAAAAAGAAACGTAATAATCCATGAAGATACAAGGATAGTGGCAACGAGTGTAAAAAAGAAAGCAATCGTGAGGATGGCAGATATGCGTTTTGTTTGCCCTGGAAGTCGCGCAATGGTAGTTCCTTTTACTTCTTGCATAATGATTATTTACTTTTATCCCATTCTGTTTCTTCGTGCCCTTGTTCAATATTGATATATCGTGCCGCCATAAACAGGAAATCAGACAGCCGATTGATATATTGTAATAATTCTGCTGGGAGTGGACTGATTTGATGTAATGCGGATAAGGAACGTTCCGCGCGGCGGCATACTGCGCGTGCGAACTGAAGATGAGTGGCGACTGCCGTGCCATTCGGGAGGATAAAATGAGAGAGAGGAGGAAGCGCGTCATTATATTCATCAATCCATTGTTCAATCGCTGATATCCATTCTGATTTAATGATAAGGTATGATGAAGTATGTGGATCTGCCAAAAGAGCTCCTACAGTAAAAAGATGGTGTTGCGTTGTTTCGATACATTCGGAAAACAACGGGGCGTCATCTTTAATGATACTGATAATAACTCCTAAAAGGGCATTTAGTTCATCAATATCGCCAATAGCATGAATGCGCGCATCATGTTTTGGGACGCGTTCTCCGCCAATCAAGCCAGTTGTCCCGGAATCACCGGTTTTTGTATAAATCGGAGCCATAGTAATGATAGTATACTCTTTTTATTTGTATATTAAAATGAGGGATGTGCTATTTTAATGCTCTATTAATGACGACAGTGTTATGCTTGTCATATATAAGGGTGAAGCGTTCTGCAGAACATCATTATATCCGTTCTTTTTTCATTCCCGCCCCATAAAGGCGGGAATGAGTTTTTGTAAAGCGATTTATTGACTTCTATTACTTATAAGCGTAGCGTAAAAATATCTTTAACTTTTGATACTATGAACATTTTTACCATCATTATTATTGTTGTTGTGGGGGGTATCCTTGCGAGTATTCGCCAAATTAACCAGTATCAGAGAGGTGTTATGCTATCTCTTGGAAAATATACCGGCATTAAAGAGCCGGGTTGGCGATTGGTGTTTCCGATATTTCAGTCCATGCAAAAAATAGATATGCGCACCATGGTTGTAGATGTGCCTCCGCAGGATACGATTACCAAAGATAATGTGACTGTTACCGTGAACGCGGTGATCTATTATAAAATATTTGATGCCGCAAAGGCAGTGTTGGAGGTACAGAGTTATCACTACGCGGTGTCGCAACTCTCGCAGACCACGATGCGTAATGTGGTTGGTTCGGTAACGCTTGATGAATTACTTTCCAGTCGGGATAGGATTTCGGATCATATCCAGGAGATTGTGGACAAGGCAAGTGACCCATGGGGAGTAAAAGTGGAGTCCGTGGAGTTGAAAGATATTCAATTGCCGCAAAATATGCAGCGTACCATTGCAAAGCAGGCAGAAGCAGAACGCGAAAAACGGGCAGTGATTATTACTTCTGAAGGCGAGGTATTGGCGTCGGAGAATTTGGCAAAAGCCGCACGGACATTGGCAGAGACCCCAGGCGCGTTGCATTTGCGTACTCTACAATCCATTAATGATATTTCTTCGGATCAATCGAATACAGTTGTATTTGCAGTACCGCTTGAGGTGTTGCGAGCGTTGGAAGGCATGGCAAAGAAATTGAATTCATAGCGTTTTTAAAAAAAGAAGACGGCGCTCTTGTTTGAGACGAGCGCCGTTTTTAGTTGAGTTGTGCAGTTGTGCATTGGAATCCCTCCACAACTTCGATGCCAACTTTTGACCATTTTGTTCCCTCCTCCAGCCCTGTGAATGGCGAAATTCAACCAAATAATGTGATTTTATCATTTAGGGCTGGCTAAGAAATGAGCCGAGACGGGTTAGTTATAAGCATCTCTTGCAACTCATTGCGAGAGATGCCATTGTGCTCTAATAATTGAGCAAATTCAAAAAGAGCTTCAGATGGTTTTGGGGTAAAAGTTTGTCCGACATCCGAAGAAAGAATGCAGTTTCTCGCCCCAACTTGTTTAATTTGTTGGGCGATACGCTGGACAGGTATGTTGTCTATGCTCACCATGGAAAAACAGTGTTCAATGACAGCGCCCAGCGCTACCATCTTTTTTTGGTCTGTAATTGACATGTTTATTTTTTGATAGATAGGGTGCGTGATGATGATTTTTGTTATGCCAAATTGTTCTGACGCATACTTAACAAGTTTTTTTATTTCATTTGGCGAAAGATGTCCGGTTGCCAGGATGCAGTTGTTGTCTTTGATGGTTTTGAGTACGTCAACTACTTCTGGAGAGAGCTCGTTTTTGCCAGTTACTATGGTGAGTGGTTGTATTGCGTTTGCGTCCCGAAGAACAATGGATGATCGGAATGTAGGATCAATCCATTCAAGCGGTATTTCTTTTCTTTGTCCGGATAAAAATGATTGAGTACACAGCGTTGGAAACCAAACGATAATAGGTTTGTCTGAAAGTTGAGCGGACGCGCGGATGATTTCACTGTTAAATCCTCCCAACGAACGGTTGAGTGTGACGGAATATACAATAAACGGAGCAGTGTTTTTATTGCGTGTCGGTGACATCGCGATAGTGGGGAAAAAGTGGTTTTTTACACCAATACCGGCAATACAACCCTGTTCGGCTGTTATCAGTTCTTGTAATAAAAATTTTCTCGGGATAATTTCCGGGCCAATGTGAACGTGTAAGTCAACGGCATTTTTTATAATATTTTCTAAGGATTTCATAGATATGGGAGAGCACGTGGTGGTATGATATCCACCACGTGCTGGGTAAGGTTAGATAAGCCATGGCGCATGAAAGCGCTGTGGCAAAAGATAAAGGCATGGAATGTTTCCATCTACCTCGCGGTTTTTTTGAGACCGTACGCACGAGATTTTAACAGGATGAAGTGTCTCCTCTATAAATCTCGCCTCTGCTATCCTTTCGACCAAGTAGTCGGAAGGATTTCCTGCACAACCCAATTTCTGCGCTGTTGCTTGCGCATCTTGTACAACTTCGGAAGAGACCATGGTTTCAAGATGCACGTGTGCGTGTTCTCTGAAAGGTTGTGCCAGTTCTCGCATTGCAGACCAGTATGTAAATACCGCATCAGGGAGGTATTCTGCCAGCATATACTCCATGTTGCGGAAGTATTCAAGCACCGACGGTTGAGGTAAATTGTTGATGCCATATCCGTACCAGTCAGCAAAAAGGAACTCCCAAGAGAAAGTGCGGTCTGGCATATGCATTGTGAGCATATCCCAAATTTCGCGAAGGCGAAGCAGGGTTTTTGTTTCAGGTGAACCGGAAAGAAGGGTTACCCCTTTTTCTTGGCAGGAGTACTTAGGTCCCCAAGGGGTGAACAGCGTTACCCGTTTCTCCAACATCCGAGAGCACACGCCATCTTCTTCCTCGTAGCGATACGCACTCTCGGTTTTGTGTGTCGGGTAAAAGATTGTATGAAACCATCGGAAAGAGGGATCCTCGTAGTATTTGGGGATGTTCATGAGTGATCTCCTTGAAAGAACAAAAATACCCGAACGGTTCGGATATTTTTTAGTGGGCGCGACATCAGCCCATCCGTAAACGACTGTGAGAAGAGAGGATTTAGGAAAGTCGTTTAAGCATGAGCTGATATCCGCCCATGCCATGATGCAACCAATAATTGATTCGTGAAATAGTAGCTGAACTCATTTTGGTTCTTTCCTGAATTTCGATAAATGTTTTATCCTGGGCAAGCATTTGCGCGACCTGCCATCTGCGGCTGGCTTCCATGAGTTCTTCCACTGTTAACACATCCCGCAAAAATGCGAGTACTTCTTTTTCTGTTTGTAATGCCAAAATCGCCCTGAGGAAATTTTGCATTGTTTTTGTTTGTAGTTTTTTCTCTATTTCCATACTTCATTGCTTTAATGCGTTGAAGTGAGTATATGGTATAGGAGGGAAAATGTCAAGTAAAGACGAAAGTTAGCGTTTTGGTGGTGAGGGGAGAGGTTCGATTGCTTCTGTTTCAAATGGTTTCATGCCGACCTCGCTCCACTCGCGGTGAATCCAGTAGTTTTCAGTGAGCTCTTCTAAAACGAACGGAGGTTGTTCTGTATACGCAAGAAGGCGATTAGGGGGTATGAATTCTTGTGGATTATCGCCGCGCCATACCACATTGGGAATGTTTCCTTGTTCTGTCGCCACTTCTCCTTGAATAATTCTGTATCGAAATCGTTTATGTGGAGGCATAGTATTAGGGTTGGAGAATATCCTCGGTTTCTCCTTGTATGGAGATAGTTATATTCTCTATTTGTGTGAGCGCTTTGATAGTTTCTATGATTTGTGCCCGTACTGCCATGACTGCGCATGATCCTCCCTGGATATCAAGATTGGAAAAATCTACAATAATGTTATTATTTTCACTGGTTATAGTGTTGAGTTTTGCGGTTTGAGGAATACTTGAAATATACCCCGCAGTTTGTTCGATGAGGGAGGGGCCTTTGATAAGTTCTTTTATAGCTTGAAGGTTTGTATCGCCTGTTACAGCAATGCGTCGTTCAATAGGGTACACAATACTACAATCAGGTAGATTGGGGTCATGCGAGGTATTGTTAAAAAAGAGTGATACTGTCGTTGTATCTTGTTGAGCAAAGGTGATGGGAATAGTGATTTTTGATATCTCTGCTCCATCTTTTGCCGAATATTCAAATACTTCAACAAATCCCTGATTTGTTTTGGGTTTTGGATATGAAAGTTCTATTGAGAATGGACCAAAGATGCCACTATCCGGTACCTGTGCCATAGCAATGTCTTCAGTCAAAATACTTTTAT
>MHXC01000023.1 GCA_001824325.1 Parcubacteria group bacterium RIFCSPHIGHO2_01_FULL_47_10b | reverse complement strand
TGTCACACTATACCGTTGAGGCTCGTCACATTTTATAATGCTAATAGTGCTTCTTTTTGCTATACTATAGCTACAAGTACATAAGTAGTATCCACGCATCCTTTCTAATACACTGCAGCACCCCCCACCATGTCCCGCATCGGCATTGACGCTCGGATGTATGGGCCGAACCAGACTGGCATCGGCATATATATCCAACATCTTATCGAGGGCTTGGCAAAGCTCGACTCGCCGCATGACTTTTTTTTGTTCATGCGCGAGCCGTATGCGAGCGAGTATAAGCCAACGGCGCCGAATTTTCATACCGTGCATGCACCGGAGCACTGGTATTCATATGCAGAACAGGCCACGTATCCGTGGCGTCTGATGGCGAAACGCCTTGACCTCATGCATTTTCCGCATTTTAATTCCCCGGTTTTGTATCCGGGAAAAACAGTGCTTACGGTGCACGACCTGACGCCGAAATTCGATCCGGGAAAAACACTCGGCCGTAAATGGTGGAAGCGGGTGGCGTATGATACGGTGCTGAAGCGCGCCACAAACAAGGCGCACGCGATTATCGCGCCGAGCCAATTCACCAAACATGACGCAACGATTCACCTCGGCATTCCGCCAGAAAAGGTGCATGTGGTATATGAAGGAATAAAAGGCAAGATAACGCCCGAACAACAACAAGCTCTTCAAGACGATTACCCTGCGTACAAGCAACAGGCGTTTGAGCAGCTGCGCCGCTACTACACGATGCCGCAACTCCGCCAGCCATTTATTTTTTACACTGGCGTCTGGCGAAGCCACAAAAACCTTGTCCGACTCGTCGACGCGTTTTATACTGTGCGCAAGGATTACGGTATAGATGCAACGTTGGTGATGGGAGGCAAGCGCGATCCGAACTATCCCGAGGCAGAACAGCGCATTCGGGCGCTTGGACTACAACCCTATGTAATCACTCCGGGGTATATACCCGAAGAAGCGTTGGGACTGTTCTATGCTGCTGCTGATGTGTTCGCGCTCCCGTCGTTGTATGAAGGGTTTGGGCTCGTGGCGGTGGAAGCATTGAATTTCGGCGCACCTGTAGCAGCGTCCCGACAGGGGCCGCTTCCCGAAGTGGTACGCGATGGAGCCTTGTACTTCAATCCGCATGATACCGGAGAGATGGCAGCGGTGCTCGCACGAATCGTGCAGGACAAACAGCTTCAGGAGCAACTCGTCCATAACGGCCAGCAGGTTATCGTTCGCTATTCATGGGACACTATGGCGCGCAATATCCACGCGATTTACGAGCAGGCACTGAAAACATAACGCATCAAAACATAGACAGACCAGCTCGTCGCACAACCCATTTGTTTTTTATTCATAATTCATTCATCCAACAACCATGAGCAGATTTGCACAACAATTACGCCACGCGGCATTTTCCGAAATTGTCGCTGTGGGAGGAGGCATAGTTGTCGTTTGGATTGAGGCAATCCGCTTCGTCGCAAACGTCACCGCATTGACATCTCTGTTGTATACCATGTATGTGTTGGCGCTCGTCATTGCGACATTTTTTGGAACCTATGTGTCGTGGGCGTTTTTGACCTTGGGAAAGCGATTTTTAAAGCCCGCACTAGTATGGTCTTCGTATGCGACTATGCTGCTGTTCGCTTTGTATTTTTTGAGCTCACTCTCGACGCTTTTTCAAGTGTTACCCGGATCACCGTCGCTTGATGCATTGAGCGTTGCCGTGCTGGGACTTGTAGTAACGGTTGGGGGTTTCGGTGTATATAGCTTGCGACAGCGGTTCGGTTTGGTTGCATCTGTTGCGGGAGCATTGTTTGTGGTTGTTGGGCTTGCGTTTATATTCGGGTTCACATCAGGATATGTGTTGGCCATAGGGTTTGCCTTATATATCCCGGCGCTCATCGTCGAAATCGCCTTCCTATTTAAGGCCTCACAAGTTGTTGCAGCGACGCAGACAACGGCAAAGTTTAAGACTAAATCAAATACCAAGACCAACGGAAAGCACAAGAGGTAATCGGCTGCGCGACGCGTGACAACCTACGCTATAGCCGCTCTCACCCGCCCTCATAGTTCAACGGATAGAACGCAAGCTTCCGGAGCTTGTGATGTGGGTTCGACTCCTGCTGGGGGCATTGTATTTTGACAGAAGTCGATCGTTTGCCCCAACATTATTCTACGCATTATAAGGTGTAGAAAGGAAGTCTTTTTCGAGATTTATCTACCGCTGCGGAATACTGGTTCATCTCCAGTTCATCAATTTGTTCGGTTGGTGTAATGCTGCCTGTGGTACAAAAAGATGTTATTAAACATCTTTTTGTATTTTGCTGATATATTTTACAAAACACGCTAATCAAAAATTCGACGTCCTTGCACGGCACGGTTTTTACGTTTCGAGACGACAAGTCATTGCTGTTATCAAAAATCCAGAGTATATTGATACAGGTACGCGTAGACCGTTGCTCATACTGCAACGAACAATTGACAAAACCCATGTGTTACGAGTTGTGATAAAGAAAAATAGTATTATTACGGTAATCACTTTTTACCCGGGAAGAATCAAACAATATGCCACTCAAACAACTAGCAATTTCATATGAGCCGGAGGCGGACGTACTTTCGTGGGAGTTGTCGCCGCTACCAATAGACCACGCGAAGGAATTCGGTAATCTGATTATTCATTTTAGCGCAAGCGGATCACCTGTTTTTATTGAGTTGCTGAACGCCGGCATGTTTGTTCATCAGGCAGAAGGAGTTATGCAAGCGCAAATCACATGATCGCACAACGCATTGACGGACGCGCATTAGCCGAGAATATTCGCCGCGAGGTCCGAGAAACAATAACACGCGAGCAGCTGCGCCCCGGACTCGGGGTGCTTTTGGTCGGGTCTGACCCCGCAAGTCATTTATATGTTGCCCTCAAAGAGAGAGCGGCCGCAGAGGCGGGCGTGTATTTCGTAAAGCAATTATTACCTGATGACGCAACCCAAGAACAGGTCATCGAGAATATCAAGTTGTTCAATGCCGATCCGAAGATTGATGGTATATTGCTCCAGTTACCGTTGCCGCAGCATGTGGCGCTTTCAGCAATAGACGCCATTATCGCTGCAATCGATCCACACAAAGACGTGGATGGATTTCACCCCAACACAACTGTTGTGGCGCCCCTAGTTCGCGCAGTCGAGTGTTTACTGAAAGCAACAAAACAAAACTATCAAGGCGTTCGGGCAACACTACTTGTTAATTCAGAAACGCTCGGAAATCCGTTGGCGCGTTGCATAGAGCTTTTGGGCGCAGAACCGACATTATGCATCTATCCAGAGTCTGGCATTTGCGAAACAGCCGCACAATCTGGTATACTAATAACAGCAATAGGCCAGCGATACGCAGTTACTCCAGCGTCCGTCCAACAAGGCGCTACGGTAATCGATATCGGAACCACACGAGTTGGCAGTCGCGTATTTGGCGACGCTGATCCTATGGTTAGCGAAAAGGCAGCGTTCATTTCACCAGTACCCGGGGGCGTGGGACCATTAACCGTCGCATACCTACTTGCAAATCTCGTGCAATTAAACCAAGCACATCGGGCAGAACGCTAATACAAACACCACCCATGGAATCACTTGATGATTTTTTCGATACGCTCTACCTTATCGTGTGGATAATGGTCTTGCCACTCGTCATTATTTGGCGTTTTTTCCGCCGGACGTTATGGCATAAAATGAAATAAGCTCGATTTTTATGGATCAGAATGTGCAACCGAATTCACTGATGAGCATTATATTATTTAAGGGTAATGAATCAGCTTCGACACCCCACCAAACTCATTTACACGAAAGTTTTTGACTGCTATCCTTAGGTGTATAAAATAAAGTTACTACCATGAAATCTATACAAAAAAAAAGAAAAAAAACAGATTCAACTTACGAAGGAATTACGATATTTTACGAAACAGAAGAATGTATTTCTAAGGAAATATAATGGACAATTTGTATTGATAAAGGGCGATCAATTCGTTGGCGCATTTAAGACTGATGAAGAAGCGTACAGGGCAGGTATTAGAAAGTACGGTAATACAGCTTTTTTGATTAAACAGGTGGTCAAGAATTATGATGACACTGTTCATTTTGAGATTCATATACCATCAAACCTCGCCATTTTTCTGAGTAAGCGGCGAAACACAATCCCTCGGCCGATATCGGGGTTGGCACTTATTGATACAGGAGCTACAAGTAGCTGCGTTGATAAAGGAGGCATTTCGAATTTAGGAGTTCAGCCGGTGGGCATTGTTAACACTTCAACGGCTGGCGGAAAGGTAAAACAGAATGTATATCCGGCGAAGCTATATTTCCCCGTTGAAAAAATATGGGTTGAATTTAGCCGCGCTACGGGCGTTGATATTGGGGACCAAACAGTTGATGGAAAGAGAATCATTGCACTTATAGGACGTGACCCCTTGTCTCGGTGGGTATTGATCTATAATGGGCCGGGCGGACTATTTACACTCGGAATCCAGCCCTTGTTTGTAAAGTTTTACACCTTTACACGCCTACAGCACCAGCTATAATTATCCTGTTGCTTATATAGTTTGAGGGAGTAACTCGTAACACCGGTCGGCAATGTACGATTTCAAAAGCTTAGAAGGGGGTGCGAAACATGGCTGAAAACAAAAATAATACGTGGCTGTGGGTCATTATTATTGTCATTATCATTGTTCTCGCTTTCCTCGTATTGCGATCGCGACAGGATGCAGGCGTTGAGACGGGAATGCCAGTACCAGGCACAGATACCGTGGACACCGTAGTCGAACCTGAAGGCAATACGGTTCCAGTCGGAGATAGCTCCACCGAAGATGCAGCTGCAGGGGTACCGGCGGCACCCAAGACAGAGTAAGCAGAGCTGACAAAATAAACCCACTGGTCTGATCTTATCGATACAAAGCGGCTGTCCATCAACGAACTCTCTAGATTCTTCGGGCAGCCGTTTTTGTATGGTAAGCTGGACGCACAGGCATGAAAAAGACTCCAGTATGAAAACGATCAGAACATCCCAAGAGACAATCGATCTTGAACCGCTGCAGGTTCACGAATTTTTATCGTTGGTAAACGATGGACTCGAGCAGTATCAAGAAAGCGTTGTTGTTGGCGAGGTAAGCGAGTTTCGCGTAAGCCAAGGAAAATGGGTGTCGTTTAATTTGAAAGACGAACACGAAGAGGCGCTACTGCCTTGTTTCCTGATGGCAATGCAGTTGCGCGTGCCATTGGAAGATGGCATGAAGGTGTTGGTACAGGGGTTGCCGCGTGTTTACCCGCGATTCGGAAAATTTTCTTTGAACGTGAAGCATATAGAAGCAGTGGGCGAAGGGTCGCTGAAGCGAGCGTTTGAACTCACCAAACAAAAACTCGCCGCAGAAGGAATTTTTGATACTGTGCGTAAGCGTCAACTGCCGGCCTTCCCTGAAATTATCGGGCTTATCACATCAACCGAAGCAGCGGCATATACTGATTTTATTAAAATTGTGAAAGCGCGTTTCCCGGGTCTCACTATCTATGTCGCTCCGGTACAAGTGCAAGGAAAAGAAAGCATTGACGGCATTATGAGGGCGTTTGAGTATTTTAATGCGCACGGCCGCGAGCTTGGCATTGAGGCCGTGGTGCTCACGCGTGGCGGCGGGAGCTTGGAAGATCTGCACGCATTCAATTCGGAAGAAATGGCGCGCGCAGTATTCGGCTCGAAACTACCCGTAATATGTGGGGTTGGTCACGAGCGAGACGAATCGCTCGCTGATTATGCAGCTGATGTCCGCGCCTCGACGCCCTCCAATGCAGCTGAATTATTGGTGCGGCATGCGAGCGACGTGTCGCACGATATCGCTGCATATGAGGACGGAATCGTGCATGCAGTACAAGGGTTTATACAGAGTCGGGTTGAGGCAATCGATGACGCGACAGGATTATGGTTCCAGTCTCTCCAGACGCTGCTGCGTCAATGTAAAACGAATGTTCAATCACAGATTAGATTACTTGAGTCGTATAATCCCCGCGCGGTGCTTCGGCGGGGCTATAGCATTGCGCGAAATACAGCGGGGCATATTGTGAAGCGCGTGACTGATGTGCAGACAGAGGATCGACTGGACGTAACGGTGAGTGATGGAACTATACAGACAGTTGTGAGGTGAGCATGACAGTTAGCGCTCGCGCAAACGAGCGAATTTTGGTATAGTATAGTCGAGATATTATATATAACTTTTCACATGCTCAATAAATTTACAATAACCCTCTTGGGTCTCGGCATAGTCTTCGTTTTAGGCGTTGGCCTATGGTCTGTAACTAGTACCTCACGCGCGATACTGGCAACGACAGTTGATAACGTTTTGGCCAGTCCAGCTGAATTTACTGAAAAAAAAGTTGAACTGTCCGGATATATCGTGGAAAGCGACATTATGCCGAACTATTCACTACAAAGCTCCGCACCATTTGGTAGCGAAGCGGGACTTTCATCTGAAAACATTCTTAGTGAAGGGATTGGTATTACGGGTGATCCAGCGGCATTGCAGCAACTTACATCATTTGTGTATGAAGGTGGCACAAAGACGATTGAACTCGTGCAAGACAATCCAGTGCTGATAACACTGACTGGGGTTGTTTCGAGTGATGAGTTGCAGGTTGCGACTGTAATGATCGAAACCATTACTCCCAACGAACCAGCTAAGGTTGCTCGGCGTGAACGAGTCAAAAAAGTGCAAATTATTCCTCGGGTCGCGGAAACACCAGCAGAGAGCGATGAAATAAACGAGGTGGTAGTTGAGGAAATTACAGATGTGCCAATAGATCAGCCGCTGCCTTCTCCGTTATCGGTCGAAACTAGCGTTGCTAATACCGGGGCATTCGCTCCGGTCATACCCGGGTGGCTTCTTTACGATAACAGCGAATTCGGGTTTCAGATTCAACACCCTGCTGATTGGAACGTCTTTAGCTTGGTTGTTTCAGAGGCAAAAAATCCCGGAAAAAGCTTCATTCTTGAAACAACAGATCGATCGAAGATAATGGAAATCAGCTTTACAGATTTTCAAGCTCGAGTTCCTTCGTTTGAGGGTCAGGGCAATCCCTCCACAACAACTATTGACGGAAAGAAGTTGTTGGATCATGCATTTCCCAATGGGTATTGTGATCAGAATGGCTGCGGCTCACCATTTGTCATTTTGTGGACCACTTCACCAGTTCATGGGGGTACGTATGTCTCGTTCGTTCTCGTGCATGACACCACGATTCAAGGTGAGTACCAACAGATGCTCGAATCATTCCGATTCTTGCAATAATAGCGGGCCCACGGTAAGGTGGTGGCATAATGAAATCTTCGAAACACATGAAATCCATGACATTTCAAGACATTTTTAATTTGGCGATTCAAAAAGGAATCGAAAACGATTTTCGTTCAAAGCACGATATAGACCGCGTGCTGAAACGGCATACAGAGGAATATCAGAAGCTCGAAGGACCAGACAAGGACGCATACGATACGGAAAAATTACACAACCCGTATTCAGATACGCGTATATTGAACGGCAATCCAAAAGTGCGCGTGCGCAAGGTTCTTGTGGGCATTGACATGGAACCGTCTGAGTTATTGCTCGCAAAACAGCTTGGTGACATCGACTTGGTGATTGCGCACCACCCCGAGGGCATTGGTCTGGCAGGACTTGACGAAGTAATGGAATATCAGGTTGATATTATGGCGCAGTACGGCGTTCCGGTAAACGTAGCGCAGCATCTGTTGCATGAGCGCATTGAGGAGGTAAATCGCGGTATATCACCGATTAACCATAATCGGGCGGTTGACATAGCCCGCATGCTCGGCATCAATTATATGTGCGTGCACACGCCGACTGATAATATGGTTGCACAGTTTTTACGTAAGCGGCTTGAGCAAAACAACGAAATTTATTATGTGAAAGACGTACTTGATGTACTCAAAGCAATTCCGGAATACGCCCAAGCCATGAAGCACAAAGCAGGCCCGACATTGTTCGCGGGTAAGCCGTCGAATCGGGCTGGCAGAGTCGCTCTTACCGAACTTACCGGAGGAACCGAGGGATCTGCTGAAATGTACGAGCGATTGGCGCAAGCCGGAATCGGCACCATTGTGGGCATGCACATGAGCGAAAACCATACGAAGGCAGTGCGAAAAGCCCACGTAAACGCAGTTATTGCAGGCCACATGAGTTCTGATTCGCTCGGCATGAATTTATTTTTAGACGAGCTCGAGAAGCAAGGGGTCGAAATTGTAGCCGTGTCTGGGTTGACGCGCTTTAGTCGCGTTTCAGGCGCACAACAGTAATTCTATGAGCTCAAAAGCAGTATCTCGCGTTGTACTTATTCGGTACCACGAAATAGGGTTGAAGCGTGGAAACCGTAAGCTGTTTGAAGAACAGCTTGTTTCAAATATTACTGCGGCGTTGAAAGTGCAGGGTTTTCCCGAACTTTCGTCCGGCGTGTCACGGATATCCGGAGCTATCCGGTTACGGCTGCCTGCAAATAGCAAGTATGGCCGCCAGAGTGATACGATCAACCCAGGCGCCAATCTCGCGCAGACCCTTTCCCGCATTTTTGGCATTGCGCATTTTTCGTTTGCAACGAAAATTGATGCGAACTATGAGGCGTTAGAGCGTTATGTGCTTAAGGCCTTGGCAGAGCGCGGGTTGCCCCCCAAGAGCACATTTGGCATTCGGGCTCGACGCGCCGACAAGTCATTCGCCATGACGTCACAGGAAATCGCGATAAAACTTGGGCAGTCAATCATCGACGCTTACCAAAGCAGCCCCACAAAGCTATCCGTTGACCTGACTCATCCAGATACCGCAATCTATATCGAGCTAATTGACAATCAGTTTTATATATTT
>MHXC01000022.1:12165-13212 GCA_001824325.1 Parcubacteria group bacterium RIFCSPHIGHO2_01_FULL_47_10b | reverse complement strand
TCATCCAGATACCGCAATCTATATCGAGCTAATTGACAATCAGTTTTATATATTTTTTGAGAAACAGCAGGGCCCGGGCGGTTTACCGGTTGGCACGAGCGCCCCGATGGTGTGCCTGTTATCCGGGGGCATCGACTCGCCTGTTGCGGCATGGATGATGGCGAAGCGAGGCGCGCAGATAATAGCAGTGCACTTTCACTCGTACCCGCAAACAAGCAAACAAAGCCAAGAAAACGTCGAGGAACTAGCGCGCGTTTTGCGCCAATGGAATGCGGCGAATAAGCTCTATCAAATCCCCTTTCTCGAGGTGCAAAAACATATTATTGCATCAGGGGTTGATCCGAAATACCGCGTTATTTTGTATCGGCGCGCCATGCGAATGATTGCGGAGCAGATCGCGACCCGAGAACACGCCAGGGCGCTCATAACCGGCGAATCCCTGGGCCAAGTCGCCAGCCAAACCATTGAAAATATTGCAGTCATTGAGCATGGATCAATGCTGCCGATATTACGACCACTTATCGGCATGGATAAAGAAGAGATTATTGAGCGCGCGCGACAAATCGGAACATTCGAGATTTCAACGCGGCCGTACGAAGACTGCTGCAGTTTTTTTGTGCCTGAACACCCGGAGACCAAGGCGCGGCTGCAGAATATTCTGCGCGCAGAACAAACATTGGATGAAAACGGTAGTTTCACAAAGATACGCGATCGTGCTACACTAGGCCTATGAAAATCGGATTTTTTGGAGGAACACGTAGCGTCACCGGAGCAAATTTTTGGATCGAAGCTAACGGCCATCAATTTTTAGTTGACTGCGGCTTGACCCAAGGCGCATCATTTTGTGATGCATGCAACTTCGATCCATTCCCATACAATCCCAAGGATATTAAAGGCGTTTTTCTAACCCATGCCCATGAAGACCACTGTGGCCGGTTGCCGAAACTCGTAAATGACGGCTACATAGGACCGATTTACGCAAACGCACCAACTCGGGACCTTACGGAACTAAATCTCCTCGACTCCGCGGGCTTAATGGTATACGAG
>MHXC01000022.1:11394-12155 GCA_001824325.1 Parcubacteria group bacterium RIFCSPHIGHO2_01_FULL_47_10b | reverse complement strand
AGCAGTTTAAAATATTCGGCAAACATGCGTCGTTCGAGCCGGCAAAGGGCGTGCGCGTATCAGTGCTTGATTCTGGCCACATCCTCGGTTCCTCTATGTATTTAATTGAGGCAGAAGGCAAGCGCGTTTTATTTACCGGCGATCTAGGCAATTCGCCAAACCCCATTCTTCCAGAGCTTGAGACTGTGACTGATGTAGACTATGTGGTGATGGAGTCAGTCTACGGCGACCGCATCCATGAGCGGAAAGACCATAAGCGTATGGACGACTTGGAGAATGCCATTGAGCAAGTGGCCACACAAAAAGGCGTGCTTATGATTCCGGCATTCGCTATTGAGCGCACACAAGAATTATTGTTCGAACTGAACTACCTCGTGGAGAATAAGAAAGTACCCCACATGCCATTTTTTGTGGACTCGCCACTGGCAATCAGCATGACCAAGCAATTCATCAAGCACCAAGATTTTCTGAACGATGCCTTTAAGCAACAACTCACAGGCGATCCGAATTTGTTTACATTTCCCGGCCTGACGTTCACAGAAACCACCGAGCAGTCAAAGGCAATTAACGAACTCGAGGCGCCAAAAGTTATTGTGGCCGGGTCCGGCATGTCCAATGGTGGGCGAATTCTCCACCACGAGCGGCGATATTTGAGCGATCCGAATAGTATTCTGCTTGTCGTTGGCTATCAAACCCATGGCTCTCTTGGTAGACGATTGCAAAAAGGCGAAAAGTCAGTTCATATATACGGCGAAGAGGTG
>MHXC01000022.1:9416-11352 GCA_001824325.1 Parcubacteria group bacterium RIFCSPHIGHO2_01_FULL_47_10b | reverse complement strand
CACGCTGACCAAGAAAAACTTGCCGAGTGGACGGGTCATTTTCGCCATAGTGTCAAGCGGGTGTTTCTGGCCATGGGGGAGGCCGAGGCAGCAGAAACATTTGCAACGCTCGTGCGCGACGCTCAGCTGATAGACGCGCAGGTGCCTGAAGCGAATCAGATTGTGCAACTGTAATCGGAGAGCGAGAAATTGTGATATACTATTGCTATGCATCCACGCATTCACCACGAGCCCGTCGAACAAACAGCGTCTGCGTATCTCAAATACAAGATCGCAGTTTCTGGTGCTGCGGTAACCAGCCATTGCCCTGGCGAAGCCCATAAACAAGCTGAAGAAATCGGACGGGAAATCGTGCGACACAATGCCGTGGTCGTTACCGGAGCCACAACGGGCATGCCGTACTGGGCTGCGAAAGGAGCGAAAGAAGAGGGCGGCATCTCGATCGGATTGTCCCCCGCTTCAACGGAACGCGAACACGTCCAGGACTACAAACTCCCGGTTGACTATTTTGACCTCATTATTTATACCGGTTTTAATTATTCTGGACGAAATTTAATGCTGATGCGCAGCGCTGACGCGATTATTGTGACGTGCGGGCGCATCGGTACGTTGAACGAATTCACTATCGCGTTTGAAGATGACAAGCCAATCGGCATTCTGGACACACCTGAATCAGAGGGTACGGTTGATCTCATCAAGCAAATTATCGACGTAGCCGATCGCGGCCCGGGGAAAATTGTGTATGACAATAATCCAAAACGCCTCGTCGAAAAAGTAATTGAGCTCATTAATCAAGATAAAACAGTGACACGAACCTAATTCGTTATAATAACCTATGATAACGCTTATCATTACCGGAAAACTTTTGCTCGCCATGATGCTTGGCGCGCTTATTGGCATCGAGCGCGGACATAAAGGGAAGCCCGCGGGTATGCGGACCTACGCGCTGATTAGTTTAGGGGCATCTTTGTTTACGGTCATCGCAGGGGAGGCGCTTCAATTCGTGGGAGCCATTTCGACCGCCTACGACCCTGGTCGTGTTTTTGGTAACATTATTGTCGGTATCGGTTTCGTCGCCGCTGGCGTTATCATGAGGCGAGAAGACAAAGTAGAGGGACTCACGACTGCCGCGGGTATCTGGATTGCTGCGGGAATTGGCATGAGCGTGGGAGCTGAATTGTACGCCATAGGGCTGATTACAACCCTGATCGTTATTTTCATCTTTTGGCCGCTCGGACACCTTGAGCGATATATCGAGGACAAATTCGGTTTTGAAATGACGCGCAGTTACAAAGCCCGAAAAAATGGCGAGTAACGACCTCATGCTATTATGAAAGAACTTCTCGCCATTGCGACACTGATAGGCACGATTATCGGCGTGGGCATGTTTGGAGCGCCATATGCTGCAATGTCCGCTGGTTTTTCGGTAGCGGCGCTACAGCTTGTTGCGGTTACGGCGCTTATTATTGCAATGCACGTATTGTATGGCGAGATCGTTTTGCGCACGCCGGGCACACATCGATTTGTTGGCTATGCGAAGCGTTACCTTGGTTCAACCGGCCGAGCCCTCGCGATGATCATCGGGATTGTCGGTAGCTTTACTGCGCTCCTCGCCTACGTCCTAGTGGGAGGAGCGTTTGTGTTCCAATTTGTGCCGATCATGGCGACGCCGCGTATAGCAAGTTTTTTTGTGTTGTTTATTGGCATGATACTTGTTTTGGCGGGAATAAAAACACTTGCATGGATTGAGTTACTTATGGCAGCGGTATTGATCGCTGTCATGTGTGTTGTCTTCGGTGTCTCGTTTCCGCTCGTACAGCCAAGCAATTTTGCCGGAGTTGCGAGCGATATGTCGACGCTATTCCTGCCATTCGGTGTGCTCCTATTTGCACTTGGTGGCACCGATGCTATTCCGGGCATGAAAGATATCCTCACG